>QMIT01000002.1 GCA_024434115.1 Chloroflexota bacterium | reverse complement strand
GGACATCGAATACATTGAAAGCCAGTCGTTGATGACCGACCTCAAGCTGATTGTGAAGACCCCACTGGTGATGATCTTCGGACGCGGTGGATTCTGATTCGCTGAATGAACCTGAATATCCGTAATCTCTATACCCCCGATGTTGATGCCGCTAACGAAATACTCGTGGCGGCTTTTCAGTCTTCACGCACTTATCAAGAGGATTTGAATCTATACCTAACGCTCGCGCCGCATGATTGGTATCTGGCGGAATGGGACGGGGTACCTGCTGGAATGGTGGGCGTCGTGAATTATGGCCCGCTGGCTTACGTTGGGTTTATGGCGGTGCATCCGGATTTCCAGCGCAAAGGAATCGCTGAAACATTGATGAAACATGGCCTTGCCGAAATGGAAGCGGCAGGATGCCCAATCGCCTTGTTAGATGCAAGCGCAATGGGCGAGCCGCTGTATCGCAAATTGGGCTTTGTGGAGGATGGTCAAAGCGCCCAATATTGGATTGAGGGGTCGCTGGTAAGAAAGCCAACGGATTTTCAGTCTATTGATAGAGACAGCATCACCACGCGATTGATGCGCCCCACTGATATTCCTAATCTAGTTCAACTGGATACTCCAATTTTTGGCGCGAACCGAGAACGGCTGTTTGCCCTGCTGATTGAGGCACTGCCTGAACGTTCATTTGTGGCGGAAAGTGTGGCTGGTCAATTGGTGGGGTTTGTTTTTTCGCAGCCAAAACGGATTGGGCCATTGGTTGCGCTGAATCCACTAACCGCCGAAGCCCTGCTGCAAGCCGCACTATCCCTGCCAATCGAAGGGCGGGTCATGATGATCGCGCCTGTCGCCAACCCCTTTGCTCAAGACTTGGTGCTGAAATATGGGTTTCAACATTTCCGCACCAATGCCCATATGCGTTATGGGGGCACTCAACATCCGGGTCAGCGTGAGTTGATCTATAGTTTGATGAGTTTTGCGATTGGTTAAGCATTGACGTTGGTGAAGGCCAGTTTGTATAATACCCTCCCGCAGTAATGCGCTTTTTTTCGTTAGCCAATTTTCCCCGTTATGGTTTCACGTTCAGTCATCAGTGAAAATGTGACCCTGTAGCGGTGGCAAGTGAGAATTGGAGAAATCCTTTCAACATGAATTACGCAATTGTTCGATCTGGTGGAAAACAATACCGCGCTGTCGTCGGTGAGATGATTGACGTGGAAAAGCTGCCTGTAGATGCAGGCGCAGAAGTGACGTTGGGCGAAGTGCTGTTGATTGCCCGTGAAAATGGCGACCCAACTATTGGCAAGCCATTGGTCAATGGTGCAGCAGTCAAGGCCACCGTCGTCAAGCAGTATCGTGGCCCCAAAATTCTGGTGTGGAAATATAAAGCCAAGCAGCGCTATCGTCGGCGTCAAGGCCATCGCCAGTATTATACCCGGCTGAAGATTGAAGCCATTGAAGGCATCTAATCGCTGAAGACATCCAAAAAGTTGGTAGAGGTTTTGAGGAGAAATAGTCATGGCTCATAAAAAAGGTGGTGGCTCCAGCCGCAATGGTCGTGATAGCCAGAGTAAACGTCTGGGCGTCAAGAAATATGGTGGCGAATTTGTCATTTCCGGTAACATCATCGTGCGTCAGCGTGGTACGCAATTTCACCCCGGTGAAAACGTAGGCCTCGGCAAAGACCACACGATTTTTGCAACAGCCCCGGGTGTGGTGGTGTTTCATGAGGTGCGTGGCAGGAAATATATTCATGTGCTGCCGGTCGAAACGGAAACTGCCGAACAGGTTGTTCAGTAAATTTATTGAAACCGCCGATTAGGTTGTTTGGTAAATCCCAAATTTAGGTCAGTTCGTTATCAAGCGGCGTATCATGACCGTCTTGAGTAGCGTGAGGAAGGTTTAGTCGTGAGAGAAAAAATCCACCCCAAGTGGTTTCCCGAAGCAAAAGTCACGTGTCTGTCGTGTGGCACGGTCTGGACGGTTGGCGCAACCCTGCCCGAAAAGAAGATTGATATTTGCTCCAACTGCCATCCGTTTTATACCGGACAGCAGCGTATCGTTGACACCGAAGGTCAGGTTGACCGCTTCTATAAGCGTTTGCAGCAGCGTGACCAGCGCCGTGCCGAAGCCGTTGAGCGCACGGTGTCGAAGGCATCGCCAGATGTTGCAGTGGAAGAACTGGGTCTGGGCAAGCGGTTCACTCAAATTCTGGCGGATGAGGGTCTAACCTTGATTAGCCAAGTGATTGACCGCCTGAATAGCGAAGGCGATGATGGCCTGTTGAAAGTTCCCGGTATCGGACGCAAGGTATTGGCCGACATCAAGAAGGGCATCCGTGCGCGTGGCTTTGAACTCGCTGGTGAGGCCGCCGACGAAGCATAGTCGCAGGTTGCGCATATCGCGTTGAATTTTGCAAGGCAGATCGCTTGGTATAAGCATCTGCCTTTTTATTTGAAGGAGCGATTCTCTTGATTCATCATGCCGGACGTATTGAGGTGGTTTGTGGCAGCATGTTTAGTGGCAAGACGGAAGAACTCATTCGCCGGGTGCGCCGTGCCCAAATCGCCCGCCAAAAAGTGCAGGTATTTAAGCCGGAAATTGATGTGCGGTATCATCAAACCCGTGTGAAGTCCCACAGCGGGCAAGATTTTGAGGCCCAGCCGGTTACGTCATCCGCCCAAATTTTGGAACTGCTTGAACCGGATACGACTGTGGTTGCGATTGACGAGGGGCAGTTTTTTGATGCAGGTGTTGTTCAGATTGCCGAACAACTGGCCGATCAACGGCAGATACGGGTCATTGTTTCGGGCTTGGATACGGATTTTCGGGGTGAGCCGTTTGGCCCGATGCCGCATTTGATGTGTATTGCGGAGGAAGTGATAAAATTACACGCGATTTGTATGGTGTGTGGTGATCTAGCGACCCGCACGCAACGGTTAATTAATGGGCAGCCCGCCGCCTATGATGACCCGATTATTTTGGTCGGGGCAGCCGAGGTCTATGAAGCCCGCTGCCGTACTCATCATGAAGTGCCGCGCAAATTATCGTATTGAGATTATCAAGGGAGAATGTGGTTGAGACTCAAAAATATAGTCGGTTGCATTCTCCTGTTGCTAATCACCGCCTGTGGTAGCCAATCGGACGCCCCTGAAAATCGGGAGGATATTCGAGAGGCGGCGGTGCAGGTCAATATCGTGGGTGAAATCTCGACGGCAACCGCTACTGCATTGCCATCCCCCGCTGCGACCCATACTGCATCCCCAACTCCGCGCCTCTTGGCGACACTTGCCCCCACGCAGCGTAAAGTGACGGTGACCCGCTTGAATAATGCGGTTGACCCACTGCGCCCGCTCGAAGTTCAAGTTGGGCAGCCTATCCCGCCAATTACATTGATGGATATTGATGGCAATGACTATCTCCTAAGCGACCTCGCGGGCAAGGTGGTGGTCGTTAATTTTTGGACGGTGGGGTGCGGCTCGTGCTTTTTTGAATTCCCAGTCTTTCAAAGCGTCTATGCTCAATATGCCCATGAGGATTTATTGATTCTAGCGGTCAATGTCAGTGAATTGGTTGAAGAAACGCGGCAGTTGGGCGAGTCGTTGGAGATTACCTTTCCATTGGTGGTTGACCCGCAAGGTGAAGTGTTTAGCCATTATTTTGGTGGGGCAGTTGTCCCGACCACCGTGGTGATTGGGCGCGATAGCTTGGTGGCAGAGGTGATAATCGGCCCGATAGATGGCCCATTGCTCACTTCTATTTTGGCAGAGGCGGGGTTAGACTTGAGCCAGTCGCCGCGTGGATAAGTTTATAGGCAAAATGGCGGAAATCAACCTCACCCCCCGACCCCCTCTCCGACACAGCGAGGGGGGAGCAGGATGGCGTTGATTACCGAATGACTTAGGCAAAAATCGAGGGTAAAAGAATTATGTCGTCTCAAATTCCCCACCGTCGCTATAACCCGTTAACGGATGAGTGGTTTTTAGTCAGCCCGCATCGCACTCAGCGTCCGTGGCAGGGACAGGTTGAAAAACTGCCGGATGAATATTTGCCGGAATATGACCCAACATGTTATCTGTGCCCCGGCAATAAACGGGCGGGTGATAAACAAAACCCTGACTACGCCGAGACCTTTGTTTTTGAGAATGATTTTCCAGCCCTGCTGACGGATATTGACCCGAATACACCATTGGAAATGGGTTCGCCGTTGTTGGTGAAACAGGTAGAACGCGGCATTTGTCGGGTGATTTGTTTTACCCCCCAGCATGATTTGACATTGGCGCGGATGTCGGTGGAGACGATACGGCGCGTCGTGGATGTATGGGCCGAGCAGACGCTTGATCTAGCCCAATATGATTGGCTGCATTACGTCCAAATTTTTGAGAGTCGCGGGGCCATTATGGGGGCATCGAATCCCCATCCACATGGGCAGCTATGGGCGAATGAGCGTGTACCGCAGTTTGTCGAAAAAGAAGATCGGATGCAGCGCCTCCATTATGCCAAACATGACCGAACCCTTTTGAGCGATGTGCTGGCGGATGAGATGCGCCTGAATGAGCGCATTGTTTGGCAAAATGATTCGTGGGTGGTGTTGGTGCCGTTCTGGGCGTTTTGGCCGTTTGAGACTTTGTTGATTTCACGCCGCCCCGTGCCATTTGTGCATGATTTGACGGATGGGGAGCGAACCGGATTAGCCGAGGCGCTCTCCGCCACCACTATTCGCTATGACAATGTATTTGAGACGAGTTTTCCGTATGGGATGGGTGTCCATCAAGCCCCGGTGAATACGCCGAATGTTGAACACTGGCATTTGCATCTCCACTTTTTCCCGCCGTTGCTGCGAAGTGCGACGGTGCGTAAATTTGTGGCGAGTTATGAGCTATTTGCCAGTTTGCAGCGCGATAGCAACCCCGAAAGCGCCGCCGAACGCTTGCGCTCATTGTCGGGGGTGCATTATCGTGATCGCTAATATTCGCACACGGGGCTAAAGCCGCCGTGCTGAATTTAGTATCGGAGAGGAGAGGTCACAGCCCCCTTCCTACAGGGAGATTATTCCAGTTAAGTTAACGTGAAAATTGCTATCGGTTATTGACCTTAAACATCATGCTGTGACCGCCACCAAGTTCGACATGAATGGAGAGGCGTTCGCTCATACGAGTGACGCCTTCAAATCCCCATAATCCATTGGCGGTATAGTCTTGGGCAAAAATTTCGGCCTCGCCTGACTGAAAATCATAGAGGGTCATGTTAAACGCAAAGACCAAAATATAATCCTCATCGGTGCGGAAAAAGACCAAAATACGCGGGTTGTTGGAACTGCCTGCCGTCAAAGTATGGGAATTGGCGTTGCTTAAGAGGTCGCTGTGTTGGCGGCGCAGGTGCATGGCATAACGAATCGCCCCGACCATGTTGTCTTTGCGTGTCCAGTCAAAGGCGTGTTCGCTAAAGAGTGGCAGACGTTCAGGGGGATAGGTGCGAATGTCTTCCTGTGAAAAGCCGACCCCAGTGTTAATGGGCCGATTTTCAAACACCTCAAAACCTGTGCAGATAAAGGGCATCCCCGGTAAGCCAACCATGTATAACAAAGCTTGATGACATTGGGCCAACATATTTTGGCGGGAGGCGTGGCGCGGGGTATTGTGATTCTCCGCCGCTGTAAAAAAGGTAATGCCGGGGTCGTGGCGGGCGATGCGGTCAATAAACTGCTGCATTTTTTCAGGTTGGTGCAGATCATAAAACAAATAACCCATGACCGCGTTGTAACCCTCATCGCGGCTGTGGCGACCTATGCTGAAATCTTCGCCCCAAAAAGCAAAATCTGGGTCAAGCGAGCGGGCTTTTTGTATGACACGCTGCTTGAGCGGTTTGGGTAGAGAGTGGCCCATATCGAGCATGACCCCATCAATGCCGTAGTTGATTTGATAATGCGGAATGATGCCCTCCACCGCATCCCACAACGGGTGGACAATATTTTCTGGCTGTGCGACACGGGTGTCGTACATGCGCAGGGTGTTGTAGGCCATATAGTTGAAGTCGGGATGATCGTATAGGCGGAGGTAGGTCACGTCCGTCCATGGGGGTTGGGCGTCTTCGGGCGGCCAATCGGTGAACGCACCGGGGACGCGAACCACCGTGCCATCCTTTAGTCGGCCATACCAGCGTCCATCGTGCATCTCGATATTTTCAGGTGGCAGGGTAAACATCTTACGATAACTTTCTGGCGGGGCGGGTAAATCGTGCAACTGTCCACGTCCGACGCGATGATGAATTTCCTCTAATTTGTCGTGCGGCCAGATGGGGTTGCCAAAGGCTTTAGGATTGCGTGACCCGGCTGCACGGTCAGGGATATCGGCGTGAATCCAATAAAACCAATCGGGATGTTCTTTGACCCAATCGGAGTCACGGGCGGCGGTGCGGAGGACAAATTCCATAACCACCCGCAGGCCAAGCCGATGGGCCGCTTCCATAAACCCTTTAAACAGCGTTTCGACATCTACCCCAACCAAGCCCGGTTCGGCAAGGTTTTCATCTAGCCTATAGGGATTGCGAATGGCGTAGGGCGAACCTAATGTGCCCTTTTTGCCATCCTGCCCAACGGCGGTGATGGGGAGGAGATGGACGGTATTAAAGTTCATGGAACGTAAGAAGGGCAAAAACGCGATGGATTTGAGCAGTGTGCCTGTGTCGCGCCACCCGCCCCGATTGGATCCGATTTCTAACCTGCCGGAATTGTCGTGGTCAAAGGCGGTGGTCAGGCGTGGAAACATATTGTAGGTAATAGCATGACGTGTCCATTCACCGCCCGATTCACCCTGAACGACGGGCTGGCGGGGTGAGTCCAAAATATCTTGGAGGCGTTGGGCATAAAAGTCATAGGGGTTCACATTTTGAGCGGCAGTCGTTTGAAAATCTATCCAGAGGCCGGGGATTAGATAGGGCGTCGTTAAATCTCGACGCTGGACGCGCAAATGGTCAATAATTTGTTGTAGGGCGGACATGAATTCCTCGATGTGGGGATAATGTGACGAACCTAAATTCCCAAAGTATATTTTGAATAAAAATAGGTTTCGCGCAATAAAAATGTTCCTTGACTGCGCCATGTGCGATAGCGGGTGGTGGGCGTCGGTGATGGATAGGCGTCGAGGCCAATATCATGCGCGAGGGACACAGCCCGTTTCATATGCAGCGGATCACTGACTAATAAAACTCGCCCCAACTGGTGTTCGTCCACAAGGCGCTTGGCCTGCACCAAATTCTCGGCGGTAGTGGTAGAAATCGTTTCAATCAATATCGCGTCGTCGGGTACACCCATCCGCAGGGCATAATTGCGGGCGGCTTCGGACTCGGCGATTTCATCGCGGTTGCCAACCCCGCCTGTAAAGATCAAATATTGGACACTGCCCTCATGATAGAGATCAATGGCATGGTTAATGCGTTCGCGGAATACAGGGGAAGGACGTTTGCCATAGACCGCCGCCCCCAAGACAATCGCGGCGTCGGCGGGGCCAGTGTGACGTTCTAATGAATACCGATAGACTTGGGCCATCACAGAACTTATCCATAGAATGGGGATAAGTAGCGCAAAAGCAACGATCCAACGCCAACGACGTTTCAACACCTACTGATTGTATCCCTCACCAAAAATTTCGAGCATCAAACCGGGCAGTTTATAGCGATCTGGAATTACCAACGACGCATTGTTTTCCGGATTTGTCCACGACATCAGATAATCCCAATTGAGGACACCACTCTTGACGTTTTCGGAGGGGACATCTTTGGCATAGACCGCGAGGGCCAACATTTGATCGAACGAGAGGCCCGTTTCGATACCCTCATCCAAATCATTCCAAATGCCGGGCGCTTCAATCAATAGATTATCCATCATGCCCGCCGAAAGGACTTTCTCACGGACAGCCATCACGACCTGCTGCTGACGTCGACCCCGGTCAATATCATCGGTGCTGTGGCGGCTGCGGGCATATTTGAGGGCGGTTGCACCATCTAAATGATGCTGTCCGGCGTCAATATAGAAGGGATCATAGCCATAGAACATGTCGGGATATTGGTCGTCATAGATTTCCTGCTCGACATAAACATCAATCCCACCGATGCGGTCAATCAACGAAATAAACGAGTTGAAATTGACCATCACATAATCATTGACGCGGATGCCAAAATTATATTGGACGGTTTGCATGGCTAGACGCGGGCCGCTGCCACGCTGATACAACTCACCATAGACACAGGCTGTGTTAATGCGATCAAGGCCGTAGCCCGGAATTTCGACATAGGTATCACGCGGGATACTCATCATACCGATGCTGTTGTGCTGGGGGTCAATGCTGATAATCATCATGGTGTCGGTGCGACAAGCGCCTTCTTCACCGGGGCGGTTATCCAGACCCATCACCAGCACGGTAAAACGTTCTTGTCCGTCCCACGGCAAAATTTCCATCGCGTTGCCTTCGAGTGCCCCGCCGACGGGTGTGCCAAGTGCTTGATCGTCTGCGCCATAAATGATAGAAGTAGGTTCGATTTGGGGGGCGGTGCTGGCGCTGGCTTTTTCATTGCGGTCACTGCGCAGAACGATAATCATGACCATGCTGACAATGACTGTAAGCCCCAATAGGGCAACGGCAATCACCACCCATGCCCAGTTTTCCATACCAATGGCTTGGCGACGACGGCGTTCTTCGAGCCGTACCCTTGTGGGGGTCATCTGGTCAACGGGCAGATAGGGTGCGCGATTGGGGGTCTGTGGCGGTTGGGCTGGTTGGCGGTTTTGTAGATTGTCTAATGGATTCGCCTGCCCCGGCATACTGTACCAATGTGAATCGGTTTTGGGAGTGGTGCGCGAATAGTCATATTGCAGCGGCTTACGCGGCGGCACAATCTCCGGCTGACTGGGCACGGTCTCGTTATTTTCCGAAGGATTATCTACCATTCAACATCTCCGCATAATGCACTGATTCAATCATTTTAACCCCAAACCACCCGATGCTCAATTGTCGGGTTGCCGCCGTTTATGAGATTTTATGCGACTTACTAACCTATCATCTCGTATTCTACTATAGTTCGCTATAATTCACTTGGAAGGATGCAACAGTGGAGGCGATAGGATTTGAAGCAAAAATGGTGGCGTAAATTAGCAATCGGCTGTCTGATGTTGATGACAGGCATAGCAGCAACCGGATGTGACGGGGACAGTGATGACAAAACGGAAACCCCACCTGATCCAGTGGCTCTGATACAAGAAACCGCCGCTCAGATTGATCAGGCCCAATCATTCCGCCTGTTATTAGCCCAAGAGGGTCAACCGACGGTGATTGCCAATGATCTTGACCTTGAAATCACATTTAACAGTGCGGATGCAATTTTTGTCCAGCCTGACCGGGTGCGGGCCAAAGTTAGTGTTTCGATTGAGGCACTGACTCAGGAAGTGCAATTGATTGCGGTAGCTGAAAATCAGTATATCAACAACCGGTTCTTGACCAATGAGCAATGGACGTTGATGACCTTTGCGCGTGATTTTTCGCCTGCCGACCTGCAATCGGCTGATCAAGGGATTGGCAATGCGCTGCGTTCGGCCCAAGATGTGCAGATGGTGGGTGAAGAAGAGGTAGACGGCGTTCCGGTGTATCATCTTAGAGCGACAGTGGAAGCGAACAAGGTACGCTCGGTAACGGTGGGCTTGATTGGGACAAAAGAAGGCGCGATTGAAATTGACGTGTACGTGCGTACCAGTGACAAAAATCTGGCCCAAATCAAGTTGACCGAACCACCCCAACCCGAATCCCAAGACTCCACAATTTGGATCATCAGCTTTGCCGGGTATGGCAATTACAAAGCCGAAGAAGTTGAAGAACCACAAGTTGAGGCCACAAACAATGCAGAACCTACACCCGCTAACTGAGACGCGCCGCGCATGGTGGATATTGGCGGTTTTATCCTTGCCCGTATTCATCGGGGCACTTGACCTGACCATCGTCTCGGCGATTTTGCCAGAGGTGATGAATCAGCTTAATTTACCACCGGACACCCGTTTTGATGAGGCGTCTTGGGTGATTAGCGCCTATCTATTGGCCTATACGATTAGCATGGCATTTACAGGCCGCTTGTCTGACCTTTTGGGGCGCAAGTGGGTCTATATCCTGTGCCTGCTGATTTTTATGTTTGGTTCGTGGTTTATTACGATTGCCGATCAATGGCCCGCCGACACCTATTTAGAGGTCTATCGCTGGATATACCCTAATCCCGACACCCATATTCCCCCCTCACCCGAAATGCGCCAGTTATACATGATTATCTTGGGGCGTGTCATTCAGGCATTGGGAGCCGGAGCGATGGTTCCGGTGACGATGGCGCTGGTGGGTGACCTGTTCCCCAAAACGGGTCGGGCGCGTCCATTGGGGGCGGTTGGTGCGATAGATACCGCTGGTTGGGTGTTGGGGCATCTGTATGGCGGAGCGATGGTCAATTTTTTTGGCAATCACGGCGACAGCATTGTGGATACCTTTGGCAGTGTAGGTCTGAAAATTGGACACCCCGATTGGCATACCCTGTTCCTCTTAAATATCCCGTTGGGCCTCATTGCATTGGTGGGGGCATGGTTGGCGCTGCGTGGGCCACAATTTAACCGTCGGATCGAAGGCAAATTTGATTTCATTGGCACAGGCTTGATTACAGCAGCCTTGATCGGTTTAAGTATTGGCTTAGGCGGAGCAAGCCCCGAATCAGCGGCGAGTGCGGAAAGTTTTGATGAGATTGCGACGGAAAGCACTGATGTGACCATTCCGATGCTGATCATGGCGGGGGTCGCGTTTGCGGCCTTTCTGTTTTGGGAGTTTCGCACCAAGACACCGCTGATTGATTTACGCCTGTTTCGCAAGGCTAATTTCAGCGTGGCGGCCTTCACCAATTTTTGTGTGGGCTTCGCGTTGGCGATTGGCTTGGTCAGCGTGCCGTTGTTGGTCAATATCCGCTTGGATTCGACCAGTGAATCGGCTTTTCATGACGCGGCGCTGGTGGCAGGCTTGGTCTTGTCGGGGCTGACGGTTCCGATGGCAATCGCGGCCTTTCCCGGCGGCTGGCTGAGTGATCGTTATGGTTATCGGCGCACAACGGTCATCGGGATGGCGCTTTCCGTCATCGGGTTTTTGCTGTGCAGCCTGACATGGACGGGTGATATTTCGTTCTGGGTAATGGCGGCTGAAATCGCGCTGGTGGGGGTTGGTCTGGGTCTGACGATTTCCCCTGTTGCAACGGCCTTGATGAATGATGCGCCGGATGATGACCGAGGGGTATCGGCGGCGTTGGTGCTGGTGCTGCGTTTGGTTGGCATGACGTTGGCGATTTCTGGCCTGACGACCTTTGCGCTCTATCGAGTGGATGCACGGGTGGCGGATATGCCGGGGTTGGAGCGGCAGGATGCCTATTTTAATGCGACGGTTGACCAAATTAACGAGATGTTCCTGATTGGGGCGGCGATTAGTCTGGTTGCGCTGTTGTTTGCGTTGCGGCTGCATGGAGGAAAGGTTGAACCGAAGCCATCTGCGATGCCCGCTAAGACGGCTTCCAAAATCCGACGAGTACCCGAAATTGGCGGATAAGAAAACTGATGGGGAGGGTATTACAACGATTTTCAAGTAGATTGGCCTATTGATGACACGGGGCTAAAGCCGCCGTGCTGAATCTAGCTAAATGTGGGCCAATCAACATAAGAATCGCTATAAAAGCCTTCCCTGTTTTTATTTACATCAAAAAATTATCGCTTTGAAAGGTTTTTTCATGACCGATATAAATCAACGTTTAAAAGAGCATTTGACTTATGCGATTGCGAACGCCCCGGCGGTCAAGTCCATTTTTGATGGTGCAGGATTAACCCCCAAGGATGTGCAGAGCGTCGCCGATTTACAAAAATTACCCGTCACCAGCAAAGATCAACTTACCGAGATGCAGCAGGCTAATCCACCGTTTGGGGGTTGGTTAGCCGTGCCTATCGAGCGGTTGCAGCGCATCCATCTTTCCCCCGGCCCGATTTTTGACCCGTTTGGCATGGATGACACCGAATTATTTGAAGATGCTGAACTGGCCTTATCACGAGCGGGTTTTGGCAAGGGCGATATTGTGGTCAATACCTTCCTGTATCACATGGTTCCAGCGGGACTGCTATTGGATGAAGGATTGCGGCGGACAGGAGCGGTGGTTGTCCCGATGGGGCCGGGGAATACCGAAACGCAAATCAAGGTCATGCTTGATCTCAACATCGTCGGTTATGTCGGTATACCCAGTTTCCTCTCTATGATTTTGGACAAAATGATGGAGATGGGAATTCCGAAAACCGCTATCCCGCTAAAAAAGACCTTTTTCAGCGCCGAACCCTATCCCCCTTCACTGCGGGCTAAATTTGAAGGCGAGTATGGCCTTAAGACCAGTCAAGCCTATGCCACCGCTGATTTGGGGGTCGTGGCGTATGAGGTGTACGGGGAACAGGGATTCATTTTGCCCAATAATTTGATTGTGGAGTTGGTTGATCCGCAAACTGGACAATGGGTGCAGGAAGGCACACCGGGCGAGGTGGTCGTTACCAGTTTTAGTAAGACCTATCCCCTGCTGCGATTTGGCACAGGCGACATGGCCGTGATGATTCCGGGGGCGGGGCGTTTATTCGGATTGGTGGGGCGTAGTGGAGAAGCGGTCAAAGTGCGTGGCATGTTTTTGCACCCCAATCAACTGCGTTTTGCAACGGCGTCGTTCGCAGGGATTGCCGGGTTGCAGGCGGTGGTGACACGCGACGGGGATTATGACCAAGTAACCCTAAAAGTCGTCGCCCAAACTGGAGCCTCGGTGGATGGTGAAGCTCTCAAAGCCGCGATTAAGCAAGTGGCCCATTTGTCCATCAATGTGGTGGAATTCGTAGATGCGATTGAAGGCCAGCGCTTAATTGTGGATGAGCGCAAGTGGGATTAACCCTTAACCCAAACTTCGTATCTCCAAGTCGGTTTTGTTGATTTGGAGATGCCCTTCTTCATCCAAAAAGCGTTCGGCGCTGTCGGCAGGGAAATTAATCAGGTCAAATGGGGCGTCGCGTTTGATGCCCTCTATGGCCTCTGTGACCAGAACCTCCAATGGGTCAAGTCGGGTGTGCCATTTGGCGATGGCGAAGTGAGTGCTGCGATACCGTTTTGCCAGCGCCCGCACTTTTTCCATACTGACTTGGCCCGCCTCCCCCCAAAATAAAGGTTTACCCTCCTCATCAAGCGCCACTACATCGGGTTTGTATCTATCGCCAATACGAATTTCAACCGTCAGCGTGGGGTAATCTGGCAGATAGAGCGCCCACAAGAACGCTTTCATCAATACATGTTCGCCGCTTTCGTCCGGGTTTTTGGCGAGGATTATTTTGCGGTCATGGGCATGATACATGCGCTTGCGTGGAACGAGGGGCCGATTGTTCATATAGCAGAAATCTCGTAGAAATAAATAGGGCGGCTCGTGTGAACCGCCCTGTTATGCGTTTTTGATAGTTTTATGACGAGAGCGTGGGTAGCTCTGGCAGGGGCAGACTGAAGTCGTTATTAAAGTACCATGCCTTCAACGACCAACCAACAACCTCACCCTTACGTGGATCGTTATAACGAACCTTGATCCAGCGTTTGTCGTTGCTTTCACCCAATGCGATGACCTGTGTGCCCCAAGGAACATAGCTGAGGCGGGCGCAGCGGGTGCTGGGGCAGGAACGAATGCGGACATTCCCCACCGCCCGAACTTGGACACCACCCGGAATGGGGGTCGGGGTCGGCGTTGGGCCAGCCGTCGCTTGGGATTGGCTTGTGCCGCCATCGGTCACAGGAACACTATTAAAGTCGCCGGTAAAGACGAGCCATTGCGCCAGTGACCAGCCAATTTGACCGTTGACGTTCAATTGCGCCCACACCCCGTCAGCAGAACGACCTACCACCGGATAGGTTGCACCTTTGGGCAGCAGGGCCAGCTTGGTCGCAGTAGTGGAGGGGCTTTGACGGAAGTTTAGGCCGACATTGGCATTGACCGTACCAGTGACGCCTGTAACGCCGGGAGTGCCGCTGGTGGCTGTCCCAGAAACAGGAGTCCCCTGAGCATTCACCGCGAACCATGTGAATTGCAGATAGGCTTGGCGCTCAAAATCTGCCATTTCGATGGTCAGGGTGTGCTGTCCACCCGCGACTTGTATGGTGGCGTTGTAAAGGAATTCTTGCCAGTACGGTGTGGAGGCGATAATCGGTGTGCCATCTAATCGGACAGTGAAAATATCGTCTACCCTCCCTTCAAAGCGGAAGGTGCCACCAGTACCGAAATTGATGACTTTGGTGAACCGGGCCGACCACCCATCAGCGGGAACCCCAATGGCGGGTGCCGTCATATCCCAGTTAATGTTGAGAGCATCGGTTGTGACTTGGCTAAACGCGACAGCCGTACCCAACAACGAAGTATTGTTGAAATATTCGACATTCCAAACACTGGTGGTGTTGGGGGTCGCAGTTGCCACGCCACCAGAGGTAGACCAATTGAGGGCAATTTGAGCGTTGCCTGTCAAAGCTTGATATTCCAAAATAATATTCACCGATTGACCGGGGATGGTGTTGGAATAGAAGCCACTTAACGTGGTCGGGCCGGTTAAATCTGGGCCGATTTGATTGATAATGGTTTGCCCACCAACATTCAGCCGTGCCCCATCTTCAACCGTGATATTGAACGTATAAAGTCCGGCAGTGGGTAGGATTTGGGAGCTTGTCCAGCGAACGGAGAAGTTATCCACTACACCGGGTAGTTGCGCTGGCCCGCTTGCACCGTAATTAAAATTAATGACGGTATCACAAGGGGAAGTTCCCGTAGGCGACCCAATAAAATTGTTGTTGTTAAAAAATTGGCCTGTCCAACAGCCTGTCTGAGCTTCGGCTACCTGTGGCTTGCCGCCTGCATTGGGAAGCAGCGTGGCAAAACCTAGTACAATGATCCCACATAAGGCGAGAATGGATAAGCGCAAGACTTGTCGTTTCATCTAAAATTCGGCGCGGAGACCCCAGTTTTTTAGGCTTGGGGAGGAAGCACCTTACTCCTTTCGCACTCTAAATTTAGGGATGCTAGGTGGGTGTTATGAAACTCATAAAATTTCACCCATAAGATTAAGTGAAATGGCCCAAAATGAGCCATTCATAATCAAAATTGTCAGAGGATTAAGGATAACTTTAAGCCTCTCACAACCTATCATACCATGCTTGGGGAAAAATACGAAAGCGACTCGGTTGGGGTTTGGTCTGAAATAGACAGGGTTTAACAGAACCCAGACAACTTAGCTAAAATCGTAGGGTATAGGTATGGCAATAGTCTGATACAGCCGCTGATCCAAAAAAATTATTTATTCTCCAAGAAAACCACGCACTGTCTCAAGTAATTCGGTCATATTGATAGGCTTGGGCAAATATCCATCGCATCCGGCTGCAAGAAATCGTTCAGCGTCCCCACGCATGGCGTTGGCGGTCAAGGCAATGACTGGGATATGTTTGGTCTCTGTAGTTGCTTTGATAACGCCTGTTGCTTCGAGGCCGTCCATGCCGGGGATGTTGATGTCCATCAGAATTAAATCTGGTAGTTCATGCTTGGTGATCTCGACCCCCGCCAAGCCATCTTCGGCCTCAAGCACCTCATAGCCTCGTGAAACAAGGATTTTGCGAACGAGGCGCTTATTTTGGGCGTTATCTTCCACATACAAAATCCGTTTAGCCATTACTTTGCGTCCTTTTCGCTGATAATTTTATCTACGTGCGCGACTAACGCTTGGCGATCTAATGATGGTTTTATCCAGACGCTGCAATTGTTTTCTCGGAAGATGGCCTTTTCGGCTTCAGATAGGTCTTTGGCGGTCAAAATGACAATAGGGATGGCCTTGAGGCGCTCACTGGCCTTTAGCTCTTTTAATAGTGTAATCCCGTCAGTGTCGGGCAGCATCATATCAAGGACAATGAGGCGTGGCAGACTCTCTTCGAGCATAATCTTAGCATCTTTACCCGTATAGGCTTCCAAAACCTGATAGCGCCGAGTGGCCTCCAAAATGCGGCGGACTAAGCGTGCATCGCGGCGATTATCGTCAATGACTAGGACTTTGGTTTCGGCAACGGCCTCCAACGCATCCACGACGCTGTTGGCAACCTCACCGACGGTGGTTTTGATAGGCTGGTCAGGCGATTTTGAATTACTGCCCAAACGCTCTACTACGTGGTCAACCAATTCACGGGTGTTAAAACTCCCTTTTTGCCACAGCGAATCTACTTGACCTTCAAGGACAGCACGATCTCGCGGGGTCAAGGTTTTTGCCGAGACGACGACCACCGGAATGTCACGGGTATCAGGGTCGGCTTTTAGGCTTTCAAGGAGGGTAAACCCATCCATTTCAGGCATGGTCAGATCGCTGACGACCAGATCGGGTTTGCGCTGGCGCACAAGGTCAAGGCCATCCAGCGGATTGTTGGCCTCAAAGACGCGGTAATTTTTATGATTTTGCAGCAGGCGGCGGATGAGACGGCTGTCTTGTGGGTTATCGTCAATAATTACGACGGTGGTCACTTGTTCATCTAATTTGGCAAGGGCCGCCCCCAGACCTTCCTCAATCTTATTGGTGGCCGCCATTTCGCCTTCGGGATGCC
The DNA here is from genome assembly GCA_024434115.1 of Chloroflexota bacterium. Lineage (GTDB taxonomy): Bacteria > Chloroflexota > Anaerolineae > Aggregatilineales > J027 > CFX10. Next base: position 480,025 of record QMIT01000002.1, on the reverse strand, counting down.
CAAGCTGGAGATCGAGCACGTACTCGTCTTCCAAAACGTGTTTTTCAGCCGGGAAGGTGTGACCCGAACAATTGACGACGATAAATTCCTCTGGTTTTAACAGTCCCTCGGCAGCCAACTGCTCTAGTCCAGCAAAGGCCACCGACGCGGCGGGTTCCATGCTGAGGCCTTCACTGCGGGCCAGTCGGCGCATAGCACGGAAGGCTGCCCCATCATTGGCCGAAATCATCGTACCGCCGGTTTCGAGACAGGCTTGACGCAAAATTTTATAGCCGCGTCCGGGATCACCAGTGGCGAGAACGGAAATTCGGGTACGGGGGGTAACGGGTTCGGCTTCATCCTTCCCCAGTTTCCACGCCTCGACCATCGGCGCACAGCCCTCAACTTGGATAATGCCAAGTTTGGGCATTTTATCAATCAGGCCCATGCGCATCAGTTCTTGAAAGCCCTTCCAAATTCCAATTGGGCCGATGCCGCCGCTGACTGCTTGGATGTACCAATCGGGGGCACGCCATTTACCATCCGACGTGGGGGCATAACGCGATAACTGTTCGGCGATTTCAAACGCGATGGTCTTGAGGCCTTCTTTGCCGGGGATGGCGGTGGTACCGGGGTCAAGGTAGAGATTGCGGCGTTCGGCAAAGTCTTGGGCGACCTTTTTGGCTTGGTCATACGTCCCGGCGATCTTGACCACCTCAGCCCCATAGAGACCGAGTTCCCGCAATTTTTCGTTGGGGACCATGCTGGTGAGGAAAATCCATAGTCGGATACCGGCTCTGGCACAATAGGCTGCATAGGCCGCTGCTTTATTGCCCGTTGAGGCTAGGACGCATTCGTTTTTATTGGCCTGCACCAACGCCGCCGCCCCAACCGCTGCCTGACGATCTTTGAACGAACTGGTCGGGCCTTGCCGCTCATCTTTGATAAAAATGTTGGGGAGCTTGAGTTCTTTTTCAAGATTAATGGCATGAATCAGCGGCGTCCATCCCTCACCCATTGTGATAGGGCGTTCGGGGCGGGCGACGGGCAACAATTCTTCGTACCGCCAGAGGTCGCTTTCACGATCACGCAAACCAGCCGACCAAATTTTCTTGGCGGTCTCAAAATCATAATCGGCTTCGATCCAAGCCGAACCGCATTTTTCACATGTTTTGGCTAGGGGGTCAGGCGGCATGGCATGACCACAATCCCGGCATACCAATTGGGTCAGCAGAGATGGCATTCAGTCTTAACTCCATGAGGACAGTAGATAACAAACAAAAAAGCAACCTCAAACATTATTTTAGCACAAGATATAAATTTACACAGACCCCTCTATTTATGATAAATTAATTCTTCATATTGAGCAAACGAAAAATTTGTGATTTTTTAATTCTGGCTTAAAGACTGAAGTGAGCGGGTTGAACTTTATAGAAAATTATCAGGTAGTTATGTAAATGCCAAATTAATTTATGGTTGACAGCATGGAATTTGGATATACTTTTCAACGGCAGTTTAAATCCTGCCATTGAGATGCGAAAATTAGCGCATGTCTCAAAGGAGGGGACACTCATAAACCAATTTCCGTACCTTAGCTTGCCTCACCCATTTAAGTTAGTGCATCACTTTTCAGGAGATAAAAACAATGAAGCGTATTAGCCTTTTGCTGGTACTTGCACTCTTGGTTACGACCATCGGTGTTGGTATCGTCAGCGCCAATCAGCCCGTTGAGCAAAAATCAGCGGCGACCCGTCAAGATGTAAAACGTGTGGTCATCGGCACCACCGACGACATTTCATCGCTCGATCCGGCTGAAGCCTATTCGTTCCATGACTGGGAAATTCTGCGTAACGTCTCCGAAGGTCTGTTGGCGTACATCCCCGGCAGCACGGAATGTGAACCCCGTTTGGCACTTGACTTCCCAGTGCGTTCTGAGGATGGGTTGACCTATACCTTCACCCTGCGTGACGATGCCATGTTCCCCGACGGCACTGTTCTGACCCCCGAAATTTATGCTGAGTGGGCTACCCGCAGTCTGACCTTGCAAGGCAGCCCCTATGGCTTGATTTCCACCATTGAAAAAGTTGAAGCTGGTGAAAACAACACCATCGTTTTTACTTTGAAAGAAGTGTTTGACCTCTTACCGGTGGTTCTGTGTTCACAACCTCAATTGTATCCATACCAAGCGGGCGACCTCCCAATGGATGCATTCAACAACACACCGCCAGCGCTGCACGGGGTTGGCGCGTATCAACTGGTGAGCTACACCATTGGCGAAAACGCCACCTTCCAAGTCAACCCCAATTACTATGGTGAGGCCCCTGCGTTTGAAGAAGTGGTGTTCACCTATTATGAAGACGACGCCCAATTGGTGCTTGCCGTTGAAAATGGTGACATTGACATGGCTTGGCGTTCCCCGACCCCCACTGAAATCCCGCGTTTGGCTGACACCGAAGAACTTGAAGTTATCACGGTGCCCGGACGTATCAACTACCTGTCGTTCAATACCCAAAGCGAACCTGTCAACAATCCACTGGTGCGTTCGGCTTTCGCCAAGGCCATTGACCGTGACGAAATCATTGACCGCGCTATCGGTGGTTTGGCGACACCTATCTACAGTATGGTGCCACCGGGCTTCGTTGGAGCGACCGAAAGCTACCTCGATCTATATGACGTGCGTGACCTTGAAGGCGCGATTGCGGACTTGACCGAAGCGGGTTATACCGCCGACAACAAACTGGAACTTGAACTGTGGTTCCCGCCCGAACGTTATGGTGGCTGGTCAACCGACGCGATGTCCATTGTCGAGCAACAGATTGAAGAAACTGGTTTGGTGGACATTACCCTCCAAAGCCAAGAGTGGACAAGTTATCGTCCCGCCGCAACGTCTGGTGAGTATCCATTCTTCTTCCTCGGCTGGTTCTTTGACTACCCAGATGCTGACAATTACCTGCACCCATTTGTTTCCTGCGCCGGTTCGCCGGGGTTAGGCATCAACTATTGTGATGAGGAAATGGAAAGACTGATTGCCGAGTCGCGTGCCACAGTAGGTACTGATGGTCGTGAAGAGGCACTGGCGAATCTTCAAGACTATTATGCTGAACAAGCCCCAACGATTCCATTGTTGGTGGGGCAAGACTACATGATATGGAACGTTACGCGCGTCACCAACGTGATTGTGGGCGCTCCATTAAATCTGGAATATCGTTTGCTGCAACCCGTTGAATAAGCGTGTAGCAGTTAGTTGATTGTAGACTTGGGAGGGATGTGTTGGATTTTGTAGTCTGGCACGTCCCTCTCTTTCTTGTATAATCTGCAAAAGTTTAAAAACATTTAGGGCTTTACCTCTATGGAACTCACATTTGGGACGTTATGCGGGGGCGGATTGCTGCTGGTTGGCCTCTTCTTGCTCTATGCCATTCTCACGGGCAGCCGTTCATTGCGGAACTATGTCATTACACGCCTTTTGTTAGTAGTGCCGATGATCTGGATTTTGCTCACATTGGTGTTTGTGATGATGCGAATTTTGCCGGGTGATCCAATCTCGACACGGCTTAAACCCGGTACTGACCAAGCAACTCTTGATCGTTTGCGGGAACGGGCAGGGCTGAATCGGCCCATCTATGAGCAGTATTGGGACTATATCACAGATATTGCTCAGGGTGATTTGGGGGTCTCCAATAATGTGGAACAAGACCGCCCTGTAACAGATATTATTGGGCGGCGTTTCCCAGCGACCATTGAACTCGTGATGCCTTCCATTCTCTTGATGCTCATTTTTGGCATTATCAGTGGGGCGTTGTCTGCCAATCGGCATAAGAGCGCAATGGATTATTCGTTTCGCATTTCCAGTGTTGTTGCTTACGCCATCCCTATTTTTTGGCTGGGGCTAATGCTGCAAATTGTGTTTGCCCGTGAGCTAAATTTATTACCAGTGGCCCAGCGCATCAACCCCCAATACGCAAATGAATTTGAGCATCGCACCAACCTATATGTGATAGATACTCTGCTGGCGGGGAATTGGGCGGCCTTCGGTGATGTGCTGAAACACCTTGTTTTGCCCACTGTTACCTTGACCATCGCACTGGTGGGAGTGTTTATCCGCTTGACCCGTTCCAACATGATTGAGATATTGCAAGAGGACTACGTGACGGCGTCACGGGCCAGAGGGGTGCCTGAACGCAAGGTCGTCTATTTCCACGCTCTGCGGAACTCCTTCATTCCTATTATGACCCTCATAGGGCTGCAAGTTGCGGTACTGCTGGCTGGGGCGGTGCTAACTGAGACCACTTTCTCTTGGGATGGGCTTGGTAAACTATTACGCGATGGGATCGCTCTACGCGATTATCCGGTGGTACAAGGAGCGGTAGTGGTATTTGCCATCACAGTGGGTGTCATGAGTACCCTAACGGACATTCTTTATGCGTTTATTGACCCACGTATTCGGTTTTAGGAAAATAAATTATGGCAACCACAACCGCAGAAATATTTGTTCAACCACGTGCCTCCCTGATGGGCACTGTCCGCAAAACGTGGCGTATATGGGGTGGGGTGAGTCTGCTGATTGCAGCCCTCCTTGCGCTTTTGTATTTTGTGCTGGATGTTGAGGGTGTCAAAGGCATCCTGCAATTTTGGGCTATTTTGAATGTTGTGGTCACAACTGGCTTGATTCTCTCTAGCCGCACCGTGCGCGAAGCCCGCCGTTGGCATGGCGCTGACTGGTGGTTGGCGATGATTAGCGGATTGGTATTGGTACTGTTTATCACCGTCGGTATTGTCCCAGAATATCTAGCGCCCTACGTCTACGACGAAGAAGCTGGCCCCGCCCGTTTAGGCCCACGCGAAGTTCCAGCTAGTTATATCTTGATTACCCGGACTGAACTGCCCTATGAAAATTTTGCCGATATTGGCTATGACATCAACACGGGCGAGTTGATTGAACGTACTAGCAACGCCAAAAGTGTTGGAGCGATTGATGAAAAAGCCAATCGTATTGTTGGACAAGAACGTGATACGGCTGGCATTCGGGTTGAGGTCAACCGCGAAGCCACCGGATTGGAGCCAATTGAGGCCCTTGAGTTGTTGTCTACCTCGGATGTGCTGGCTGAACGAGGTCGTCCGTTGGTAGCAATTGTCGGTGACGAAACCCAATTTCGAGACCTTGTAACCGAATATCCCAATCTGCGGATTGTCGGGACGGTTGGCCCTACTCATCAAGGGGGTTTTCTGTTTGGTACGAATTTGTTGGGACAGGATGTGTTTAGCCGCCTGATATATGGGACACAAAATACCTTAATGATAGGCATTAGCGCCGCCATTTGCTCCTGCCTGTTGGGGATTCCGTTGGGCCTCATCAGTGGCTATCTCGGCGGGATTTTGGATCGGGTGTTGTCGCTCGTGATGGACAGCCTATATGCCTTCCCCGGCTTGGTGCTGGCGATTGCGATTGCCGCCGTCTTGGGGCCGGGTATTGGGAATATCATCTTGGCGATTGCTGTCATTTACGTTCCAACATATTTCCGCCTCGTCCGTTCACAGACATTGGCAATTCGTGAAGTGGCCTATGTTGAGGCAGCCAAGAGTCTGGGGGCAACCAATCCCATTATTTTGATCCGCTATGTGTTCCCCAATGTCATAGCCTCGGTGGTGGTGATTTTCTCCATTAATGTTGCTGACGCGATTTTGACTGGGGCGGGTCTGGCATTTCTCGGTCTGGGTTTGCCGGAGACGGTGCCGGATTGGGGCGTTGACCTCTCCAAAGGCAGCCAATTCGTCGTCGGTGGTGAATGGTGGTTGGTGACGTTCCCCGGCCTTGCGATTGCCCTACTGACCCTATGCTTCAGTATGTTGGGCGAAAGCCTTAGTGAAATTTTGAACCCGCGTCTGAACCGGGCCTAGGAGGGGATGCTATGTCACTTTTTCAAGTCGTGCCTGATCACAGTCAGGTCAATAAACAGGAAATTATCCTCTCCATCCGTGATTTAAGCGTGGAGTATCAAACCCGACGGGGTGTTTTGAGCGCGATTGACACCTTATCGCTTGACCTATATAAGGGGGAAGTGTTGGGGTTGGTCGGTGAGTCTGGTTCGGGCAAATCCACCCTCGGCAAGGCGATTATGCGGATGATTCCATCGCCGGGTCGTATCACCAAAGGCCAGTTGATTTTTAAAAATCAAGATTTGATGGCGTATGACGAAAATCAGATGCGGGATGTGCGTGGCAAGCAAATCAGCATGATTTTCCAAGACCCTATGACCTCACTGAATCCAGTGCAACGCATTGATAACCACATCATTGAAGCCATCCGCGTCCATGAGCCAAACATCAGCAAAGATGAGGCGTTATCGCGTTCGGAATCGTTGATGGAGCGGCTGGGAATTGGTCGTAGACGCTTAAAAGAATATCCCCATCAGCTTTCGGGGGGGATGCGCCAACGTGTGATGATTGGTTTGGCTCTCGCGCTCAAGGCCAATATCATCATCGCCGACGAAGCCACTACTTCGCTGGATGTGATCGTCGAAGCCCAATTTTTGGATCTGCTGCGCGAACTCAAAGACGAATTTGGCCTGACGATTTTGCTGGTGACGCATAATATCGGCATTGTGGCCGAATTGGCGGATCGGGTCGCGGTGATGTATGCCGGACGCTTGGCCGAAGTTGCGAATGTGGACGAATTGTTCCACAATCCCAAACATCCGTATACACAGGGCTTGCTACGCAGTGTGCCAAATATTGCGATGGACAGCCAAGACCTGTATCGTATGGATGGGACACCACCGAATTTGGTGATGCCCCCTAGCGGCTGTCGTTTTCATCCGCGCTGCCCGCATGTCATGGATATTTGCCATCAAAAACAGCCATGGTTGGTGCGGGTGGATGAAATTGGTGAAGGGGACGAGCAAGTCGGCGGTTATGACAAGCATCTGGCGTCATGCTGGCTGCATCAAGAATATCAAGGCGCAACGCAGGCAAGGCGGTATTAAATAGAGTGCTATGAGTGACCATAATTCTTCCAGCAGCAACACAATCTTGCGGCTGCAAAATGTAAAAAAATATTTCCCGGTGAAACGCGACCTGCTTCAACAAATCATGCGGATTGGTGAGCAGCAGTATGTCCATGCGGTAGACGGGGTTTCATTCGAGATTGAGCAGGGCAAAGTTTTTGGCTTGGTCGGGGAATCCGGTTCAGGTAAATCCACGACAGGCCGTTTAGGGGTTGGTCTATTAGAACCAACCGAAGGCGAAGTCGTTTTTGAGGATGTCCACCTAAACAATCTCAGTGGCGAAGAACTGCGGCAGATGCGCCGCTATATGCAGGTGATCTTCCAAGACCCGATGGCAAGTCTGAACCCGCGCATGTCGTTGGGGGAAGGCGTTGGGCACGGCCTTAAGATTCATCGTCTAGTAAACAGCCAACAGGAATTTCGTCACCGCGTCAGTGAAATATTCGAAAAGGTAGGGTTAACCCCCGGTGATGCCTATTTTGACCGCTATCCCCATCAGATTTCGGGCGGTCAGCGTCAACGTGCGGTGATTGCTCGGGCATTGGTGATGCAGCCGAAATTGATTTTGGCGGATGAGCCGATTGCAATGGCGGACGTATCGGTCAAGGCGATTTTGTTGGATTTGATGGTACAGCTTCAGCGTGAATTTGGCCTGACGTACCTGTTTATTACCCATGACCTTGCAACGGCCAAATATATCTGTGACCGGATTGCGATTATGTATTTGGGCGAGATCATCGAGATGGGTGACATCAGAACGGTTTATACCAATCCAAAGCACCCCTATACTGAGGCATTGCTGGCGGCTGTGCCCGTGCCAGACCCGCGCTTCCGCCGTCCTGCTCCAATGCCGCGTGGTGAAATCCCCAACGCGATTAACCCACCCAGTGGCTGTCGGTTCCACCCGCGTTGTCCGATTGCACAGGACATCTGCAAAACGGAACATCCCCGCTTGTTGGCTGTGCCGGGACAAGCTGGGCACATGGCGGCCTGTCATTTCCGCACAGGCGATTATATTCACCTCGACCCCGGCCCATTGATTAATATGAATGTGGCAATGGCGGAATAACCCGAAACAGAACAGCATTTTTTATTGAGCGTGGTCACTGACTGCGCTCAATTTCTTTATAGTGCCAACTCACCCCTCAGAATGACCACTGCCATTCCGCCGACTCGCACCCCCTGAATATTATCATACGGGCCGATGACCTCTACCCAGCCTTGACCGGGGCGCTGCATCCAATGACCCTGCTCGGCCACAAAGGTGGGTTTTTCAAGCAGACCATAATGGCATAAATAGGCCGCCATCCCGCCCGTCGCCGAACCTGTAAAGGGGTCTTCGGGCAAATCAGGTGGGGTGCCGAATTGACGGGCAAAGGTTGTGCCATCCTGCGTAATGCCAGATAAACAAAAAAGGTGCGGACTGAAAAAATCGGATTTGGCGCGAAGGGCGTTATAGGCTGTAACATCCATTTGAGCGCGGCGCAGGGCCTCTAAATTTTGCAAGGGAATCATTAATTGAGGTGTCCCTGTGCTGACCGTTTGAATAGGATACCCCGGCAACAGATCATCGGCGGAGAGTCCAAAAACAGGCATGATTTCATGGGGGTCATAGGTAGCGAGGAATTTCGGCGCGGGCTGAACCATGACAATCCGTTTTAGCTGACCCTGTTCGCTGGCTATCTCGACTGGAATCGGCCCCACTTTTAATTCAAGCGTCAAAGTGGTTTTATCACCGGATAATTGGAAACGACCTGTATCTAATAAGGCACAGGTGGTGGCAAGGGTCGGATGTCCGGCGGGTGGAATTTCCTCAGCAGGTGTGAAATAGCGCACTTTGAAATCACAAGTATCTGAATGCAGTACGAAGGCAGTCTCGGCTTGATTGGTTTCACGAGCAATGGCTTGCATTTCGGCTCCCGTTAGGCTGTCGGCGTCCAAAAGTACGGCACAAGGATTGCCATGCAGGGGCTTATCGGCAAAGGCATCCACCAGCAAAAATGGGAATCGGCGCATTTTCAATATCCTAAAATTGCCCAGCAGTGTTATGGGCGGCACGGATAGGTTCAGGCAGACGATAGCGGGTGGTACAGCGCAAGATTAACTCGACGGCGCTTTCGAGAGTGGCATGATGGCCGGGGGAAATGTAGACGGGCTTTACATTCAGCCGGGTGCGCAAGACCATGCCAATGATTTCGGTATGCTCTTTGCGCTGCACGGTCAGGGGGGACATGCTGCCGCGTTCTAGGGCGGGTTCGGTATATTTGCCATAGAGATGGGTTTTGCCACATCCCACTGTTGGCCGATCTAACCAAAGGCCTATATGCGCGGCGATGCCCAAACGTCGGGGGTGAGCGATGCCCATGCCGTCGAAGATATAAACATCCGGCGTCAGTTTTAGCTTTTGATGGGCTTCCAAAATGACCTCCCCCTCTCGAAAAGAGAGTAGGCCGGGGATGTAGGGGAATTTGGTCGGCATGGTGGCGGTGACGGCCTCCAAAATTTCAAATTCAGGATAACTCATCACGACCACTGCGGCATGACTGATATTGTTTTTGACACTGACATCCACCCCGGCAACCAGTTTTAGATGGTCGAGGTCAATGGGAGTCGTGGTATCTACCTGACCCGCCAATTCTTTTTGGAGAGCGATGGCTTGGGCGGGCATTAAATCCCAACGATGTTGCACGGGCATCATTTAATATCCTCACCATGCTAGGTTAAATAACTGCTCACTGTCGGCATTCGGATTGGTACTCGACGGGATAGACATAAACAGGAAACCTCTAAATACGGGCGGACGAATGTCATCGTAACTCATGCTGTTTTGTTCCAACAAAATCCCCTTTTGAACCAAAAGATTTACCATTGGGTTGAGAGCATTGTAATCGGTGAGTTTGCCCTGATGTTTCATACGGGTCATTTCAAAAAGGATACGCCGTTCCCGATTCGACAAACTGCGCCACATCGTGCCGCACTCTTCTTGGATGGCAGGCAGGTCGAGCAGGGTAGCGACGACTTGGATATCTTTCATGCCTTCATAAATGAGTTTTTTCGGTTCCCACGCGGAAAACGCGGCACGCAACAATCCAGCATGTCCCCCCGTTGCCAACATCATCTGCTCACGAATCCCGGCAGGGGGTGGCGAATAATCTTGGCGGGTGGACATGCGCTGGAAGGTCTGTTCGGCATCGGAGGGGCGATAGGGCAGCAAAAAATGGCGCGTGTCCACAAATAAGTCGAAAAACGCCTCATATTCGACATGCTGTTCCTCAGCGACCAGCAGCGGCAAAATTTGGCGGGCGGTAGTGACATATATGATGCGGTCTTTATATTGGTCACGCAGGCTGCGCAGGCTCTGGAAAAAGCGCGGAGGCAGTTCACGCAGCATTTTTTCAAATTCGTCAAAAATGAAAATGAGACGGAAGCCATGATTTGATCCGGCAAAAATCCGATGCACCAGATCTTCCAGATAGCGGAAGGCCACAATATGGGTGTTGCTGTGGGCGGTATCATTGGGCCAAATTTTGTGATAGAGCGCATAGAGCGATTCAGGATGAGACGCATCTTTGGGATTGGTGATGTGGGCCACCAGTTGATTATCCATAACGGCCTGCAAGAGACGCGAGGCAATCAATTCATAGCCCGACCAACCAGATGGCACAGTTGGGTCGAAGGCGCTCGGCATCGGCTCTAATAGGCTGTTGGCGTCAATGCCGATAAAAATACAGTGAGATTGCTCTTGATATAACTGATAGAGATAGCGGTCTTGCACATCTTTGCGCATCAACCGCCGGATAAAATTCGATTTGCCGACGCTCCCCAAGCCAATAATTTCCACCGATTTGCCTGCATGGATATGTTCCATGACCACTTCTAAATCGGCCTCACGGAAATTGGTTCGCATTTGCGATTGGGCAGCAGGATTATTGGGGTAGTTCATAGCAACCCTTCTCATTCCGAAAAATAACAACTTTCAAATCATCTCTCCAAGTATAATCAAGTCTGCGGTTTCTTGGAATTTTTGTGCGAAAGGATGGGCGATTTTCTGATGAGTGATGACGCGAAAAAGGCGCTAATCGGGCATCAATTTCCGGTGCTGGATAAGGGCTTTGTCGAGTTGCAGGATGTGATGGGGGATGACCTTGCGATTGTGAACGCTGCCCGCGTTTCATTTTTGGGTGAAAGCAAGGGCCTCGAAAAAGACAAAAAGCTGCTGTTTTATCTGATGCAGCATCGGCATACCAGCCCGTTTGAGATGGTCGAGTTTAAGTTTAGAATTCGTGCGCCTTTGGTCACATGGTGGCAGTGGGTTCGTCATCGTACTTGGAATATGAATGCCCAGTCCGGACGCTATACGCCATTTGAGGAGGACGATTTTTATTACCCATCCGTTTGGCGGAAACAGGCCGAGTCGAATAAACAGGCTAGTGAAGGCGAAATTGACCCAGACGAGGCTGAAAAATTGACTGCCCTGCTGACCGAACATTATGACCGTTCCTTTGTGCTGTATCAGCAGGCGTTGGATGCGGGGGTGGCAAAGGAATTGGCGCGGTTATTTTTGCCGGGGTTCTCGGTGTATTACACATGGGTCGTCAAAGTGGATGCCCATAATCTGATGCACTGGATTGAATTGCGGATGGCTCCTGATGCCCAACTTGAAATCCGTTTGTATGCAGAGGTTATCTACAACGAGATTTTTAAGCAGGTGCTTCCTTGGACAGCCGAAGCCTTTGAAAAATTCCGTCTGAGCCAACGCCGGAATTTATAGGTGGGATTTATGGTGGAACGCGCTCATTGCAGGATGTGATGGGCGCATTTTCCAAACCGCCATACACTCACAGCCTGTTAGTTTCAGTATCTTGGTCAATCCCTATCAAATAATATGTTTGGACCAGTAAATCGGTTACGCCAAAACGTTCAATTAAGGCATCATCTAAGGAAGTTTGAGGTTTGGCAGCAACCTCATATGCACCTACTTGGGACGGGATATTAGCCCCAATAAATGCGCGTAAGATACCAATGATTTGCTCATCAGTAGCAATATCACATTTGTTCAGCACAAGGCAGATGGGTTTGTCATCAAACAGGGTTTTTAGCTGTTCAATCTCAAAATCTACCACCCGGCTTGCCTGAGCATCTATCACATACCATATCACCTGAATTTTATCGTCGTTCTTGTGCAGTAAGTGTTTTATGGCGTCAATAAAGTCGTTAGCCTTGCTTTTGCCACCCTCCCAACCGGGTGAGTCATAAATCTCAATTGGCAAGCCTTCGACGGAATAGGATTGGAAATCCATCGTTATCGGTTCACCGGCACCAGTGAGAGCTAATTCAGTCCCTAATACAGTGTTTACGAGCGTGCTTTTACCAGAACCTGTGCGGCCCGCAACAAGAACAGCAGGTTTCCCATCATAATCATTCTCTTTGGTTCGGCGCTGAATTAACTCACGATACCGGGCTAAATTTTCTTCAAACCGCTGACCGATTGCCATTTCTTTCAGCACTATGTTTAGGCTCGAAAATGGATTCTTGATGGTTGGTGGCTTGGCATCTCTTAGCCTCTCCGCACTTTCTTGGATGTCTTCCCGAATTTGTTGGGTAGCTTTCTTAACTTGGTTGCGGACATTCCGAAATACATTTCGTTTGGGCTTTTGGTTATGATCTTCCATAATTCTTTAGATCCTCGTAAGTGTTTTTATCCTTCAAATCCCTTGAAAAAATTGAGAAATTCGTCCGCAAAAATTCACCAACCCAACTTTCATCAATAGCGACTAGTTTCCCATCCATTTCGTATTCGACAATCGTATGGTACATAGCCCGAAACGTAAAACCCATTGCAGCCGTCAAAGTGACTGCAACTGCACCTTTAATAGTCGCTGCAAGTGCCAGACTCGCCGGATTCACTCTTGAGAGCAATTGCAATGCAAGGCTTTTGCCAAAATTGGTTGCCAGCGTCTCGCTGACGAATGAACCGATGGCTTCCGACATTTCTAACTTAACTTCATATGTATTCGCAATTCTGCCAATCATATTTAATTGCGCACCGATCAACAATGTGGCATCTGCGACAGGCATGGGTATAAACACGCCCCCCGCTGAAATGGAAAAGGACTTGGCGGCTGATTCCAAAACGATATTTCGTGCCTGTTTGTCTTTCAAAATGAGGTCAGCTTTTTGGGCTGCAATAAATGCCATCCTTTGACTTTCGGGCAAAGCACGATAGGTTGCATCTACCAGTTGTTCCAATCCAAGAGGGGAGGGTTTCAGGACGGCGCGACCTCTTGAGCTACGCCCGGTTGAAGGTTCGGCGGCGACTGTAACTATATCAACCATATGAGATAGTTGGGTATCTCGCATTGCCTGCTGAAGACTTTCAATTTGCTCCTTATGGGCAATGTCGCTTTTCGTGATGACAAAAATAAACGGCCTTGTATTGAAAACCTCGCTCACGATTTGGTGGTCAAATTGGGTAAAACGTGCCCCTGATCCTTCTACCACGTACCAAATAACATCGGGTTGCGGCCCATCTGGTGATTTCAAGAAGGTCTTTGAATCTTGGAAAAACGCCTTCTCATCAATCCCACCGCCCTCCCAACCGCGTGCATCATAAATATTGACAAGGCTATCGGGGCTTGAATAAAGCGTGTAATTTTGAGTGACGGGACGACCCACTCCTGATTTAGCAACAGTTTTGCCAAAAACGGCATTGATGAGCGCACTTTTGCCTGAGCCGGTACGTCCAACCACCAAGACAGTCGGCTTGTTTTCTTGGAGATGTTGAAAATCTTCTGCTTGCGCTTTATCAAGGGCTTCAGCCGCCGCGTTATGTAGGGCTTGGTCAATTGCTTCCTGATTATGCGATTCCGAGTTTTTGGTCACTGAAATCCACCTCTTGTAGCCAAAAGAGAAACCATTTCTATTTTAGCTTGAACTAATGGCTTTGCATTACTATTTCTAAAGCCGGACGGTATATTCATCAAATTCAGATACGCGAATTTCATATTACCTTGCCACTCCATGCCCGTTCGTGGTAATCTCGCGCCACATTTCACAACCAACTAGGCACACATTCACGGATTTTCCCGTTTGAAGGAGTTTCCCCAATGTTAAAAACGCATACCTGCGGCGAACTACGCGCCGAACATGCTGGACAAGAAATTACACTGGCGGGGTGGGTTCACCGCTGGCGCGATCAAGGCGGCCTCGTGTTTTTTGACCTGCGTGACCGCTGGGGCCTTACCCAATTGGTCATCAATCAAGAAACCGCACCCGATACCCATAAAAAAGCCAAAGACGTGCGGAATGAATGGGTGATTCAGGTCAAAGGTATCGTGCGCCAACGTCCGGCAGGCATGGTCAACCCCAATATGACCACCGGGGCGATTGAAGTTGAAGTAACCGATTTGGTCGTGCTGAATCAGGCCAAGACCCCACCGTTTTACATCAACAAAGATGAAGAAAATTTGGATGAAGCCCTCCGCATGAAATACCGCTATTTGGATTTGCGGCGCGAACGGATGCAGAAGAATTTGATTTTGCGGCACAACGTCATCCGCTTTATTCGCAATTATTTGAGTGACCGGGGTTTCATGGAAATCGAAACGCCTGTGTTGTTCAAGACCACCCCGGAAGGCGCACGCGATTATCTTGTGCCCAGCCGTGTCCACCCCGGCAAATTTTATGCCCTGCCCCAAAGCCCCCAACAACTCAAACAACTGCTGATGGTGGCGGGTTATGAACGCTATTTCCAGATTGTGCGCTGCTTCCGTGATGAAGACCAACGCGGAGACCGTCAGCCAGAATTTACCCAATTGGATATGGAAATGAGCTTTGTGGGGCGGCATGACGTCATGGAATTGATTGAAGGCATGATGATTGCCGTCGTCAAAAACGTGACGGATCGGGAATTGGTGTTTGACCCCTTCCCACGCATCCCCTATCAGGAAGCGATGGAAAAATACGGCTCAGATAAACCCGATATTCGCTACGACATGGCGGCGGTGGACATCAGCGACATCGCAGGGCGCAGCGGGTTTAGCGTGTTTACCTCGAATGTGGCAGCGGACAAACCCGTCAAGGTCATCCGCGTGCCAAATCTAGGCGCGGAAAGCGGCAGCCAACTCAAGAAACTGCATCAGGAATTGGAAGAATTGTGCAAAGGGGCAGGTGCCAAAGGCTTGGCGTATATGGCAATCCCCACCGAAGAAAACGGGGAGGTGCGTGGGCCGATTGGCAAATTCTTCCCCACCGAATTGAAATTGGAATTATTTGATAAGGTCGGTGTCCAACCCGGCGATTTGCTGCTGTTTGTCTCGGATGAACGCAAGGTGGTCTATAACGTCGTGGATACCCTGCGCCGTCACTTGGCTGAACAATTAAATCTGACCGATCCCCAGCAGGTCGCGTTTGCATGGGTGGTGGATTTCCCGCTGTTTGAATGGAACGCTGATGAAAGTCGCTGGGACCCGTCGCACCATTTGTTCACCTCACCCTATCCCGAAGATTTGCACATGCTGGAATCTGATCCCGGCAAGGTACGCGGTCAGCAATATGACCTTGTATGCAACGGCTATGAGGTGGCGGGTGGCAGCATCCGTATCCATGATCGGGCCGTGCAGGAAATCGTGTTCCGATTAATCGGGCAGGATGTTGAGGAGGCACGTCATAAATTTGGGCATATGTTGGAGGCGTTTGAATATGGAGCGCCACCACATGGGGGAATTGCCCCCGGCATTGACCGCCTATTGATGCTTTTGGCGGGTGAGCCGAATATCCGCGAGGTGATTGCCTTCCCCAAGACGCAGCAAGCCGCCGATTTGATGGCAGGTGCGCCGTCGGATGTGACCCAACAGCAGTTAGACGAGTTACATATCGCTATTGTGGGTGAAGTCGAAGCCTAATAATCCCCCGCGCCGCCTATTTCTCAGGGTAAGGGTTTGTGCTAGACTCAAGTTATACAACCAGTTGCCCTGAGAATAGGAGGCAAATCATGAGTGGCTCAACATTCATCAGGGTTCGTCCATCACCGATTGCGGGAACATGGTATCCGGGAAATGCGGATGTATTGGCCCAAATGGTGGACGCTTTTTTAGACAACCCCTCCGAATCACAAGTAACAATTCCCAATTTGCCGCTGCGTGGACTGCTTACCCCTCATGCCGGATTACGTTTTTCGGGCGGGGTGGCGGGGAAAGCCTTTCATTATACACAGGGCTTGGATGTAGATACCGTCGTCGTGATTAGCCCCTCACACCATTTTTTTGAAGCCGACCTTGTTTCGACGGCGTATACTCATTATGAAACGCCATTGGGCCGTGTGCCTGTCGCGGTAGATATATTGGATCGGTTAGCAGCGGAAATTCCATTGGGGCGGGTGTCGAAAGACCCTGAACATGCGATAGAAATTGAATTACCCTTTTTACAGCGCACCCTTGACCATTTTGAACTGCTGCCGCTTTCGATGTTAGATCAATCGTGGGCCTACTCAGAAAGATTGGGGCGGGTCTTGGCCGGACTGTTGAAAAATCGTAAGGTGCTATGGGTTGCCAGTTCCGATCTCTCCCATTTTTATATTGATGAAACGGCCCGCTTGCTGGATGCCACAATTTTGAATGCTATTGCGGATTATCACCCCGCGGAAATCATTGAAGCTGATGAACAAGGGCGTGGATTTGCGTGTGGACGTGGGGCGATTGCGGCGGTGATGGTCGCGGCACAGGCCCTCGGTGCAACACACGCCACGATTGTCGGTTATGCCACGTCAGGCGAAATTAATCAAGATTTTAGCAAGGTCGTCGGTTACGGCGCGGCTCTATTTAACTAGGCGTCTGTACATACTAGGAATCCCATGAAATTAAATCGGGCCGCGATTGAAAAAGTGATGGAGAAACACACCGGGTTTTCCGGTGTAGTCCATGTACGGCGGCAAGGCGAGGCAATCTTTGGCGAAGGATATGGATATGCCAATCGTGCTGACAAACTGCCAAACGCGATCAATACCCGGTTTGGCATTGCGTCGGGTACCAAACTGCTTACGGGTGTGGCGATTTGCCAGCTAGTTGAGCAGGGTAAACTCACCTTTGAAACCCGCCTGCAAGAGGTTGTTACGGATTTCTTTCCACATTTTGACCCTGCTGTTACTGTACGTCACCTGCTCACACATACCAGCGGCGTTCCCGATTACTTTGATGAAGACCTGATGGATGATTTTGGGGCGTTGTGGAAAGATCATCCGACCTACACCATGCGTACCCCACGTGATTTTTTGCCCATGTTCCAGAATCAGCCCATGAAGTTTGCCCCCGGTCAGCGATTCAGCTATAACAACGGCGGGTTCATCCTGTTAGGCTTGATTATCGAGGCGGTGTCCGGACAGAGTTATACGGACTATGTAATGGCAGAAGTCCTTCAGCGGGCAGGTATGGTGGATTCCGGCTTTTTCGCCATGAACCAGCTTCCAGAACGCACCGCACTTGGCTACATTGATGCCGAGGATGGGGGATGGCACACTAACATTTTCGAAGTGCCGATTATCGGGGGGGCGGATGGCGGGGTATTTGTCACCGCGCCGGACATGGGGCGCTTCTGGGATGCTCTCTTCGCGCATCACCTATTCAGTCCAGCGATGACTACCCAGTTCCTTTATCCACAGATAGGGGTTGACCCTGCAAACAAGGATACTCGTGCCTACGGATATGGTATTTGGATGATACGTGGCAGTGAGGGAATTCTTCGGTATTATGGCGTGGGTGGTGACCCGGGTGTGTCGTTCGTCTCAACCGTGTTCCCAAAGGAGCAGGTTGACATTACGGTAATCAGCAATGTGGACGAGGGGGCGTGGCAAGTATTTGATGGCTTAGTTGCATTAGCTGAAAATGACATACCGCAATAACGCCATACGGATATGATCGCGCAAGGTAATTTTTGTTACCGTTTTGTAAATCGCCTCAATTTTAAGATACGCTGTGAGTGATGTTATCCCCATGTATGCCGAAGTTGCGGTCAATCGTCCACTTAAACAAGTTTTCACCTATCATGTTCCTTTAGACCTCACGGGGCCGGGGGAACTCGCTCCCGGTCATTTGGTAGAGGTCGCTTTTGGCACGGCCACCTTCAGCGGAATCGTTACCCACATCCACAACATAGCGCCAGATTTTCAGACCAAGCCTATTTTGAAACGCCTTGATCCTGAACCTGTGTTGACCCCCGCCCAATTAGGATTGGGATGGTGGTTATCGGAACGGACACTCACCCCGATTGGATTGTGTCTATGGGCGATGCTCCCACCGGGGCTTTCGGCTGACCGTGCCACACGCTATACCCTATTAGATCACGATGACCCCGGCAATACGCCCGGTCAACAGCGAGTTTTGGGTTTATTAAAAAAACGGGGGCCATTGACCAATCGCCAACTGGAACGGGCGCTGCCTCGCACCGATTGGCAGGCTGCCGTAAAACAATTAGTGGATCGGCAGGTGGTCAGCAAAATGGAAGTTTTGGTTCGTCCCGCCGCCAAACCCAAGCTAGTCCGCACGGCCCGATTAGCAATTGAGCCGGAAGAAATTCATGATGTGATTGATGATCTTCAAAAAAGGCCAAAATCATCTGACATTTATGCGGTCATCCTTGAATTCCTAGCTTCCAAAATGGATGCGGTGGAGGTCGGGGTGGTCTATGAAGAAACGGGCGCGAAGCAAAATCACCTTAAACGACTGGCCGATGAGGGCTTGGTGATTTTGGGGGAGGAAGAAATCTGGCGTGACCCATTGGAGGGCCGCATTTTTAATCCTGATACCCCCCCTATGCTCACTCCGGCTCAGGAAAGCGTGCGAGAAGCGATTAGTGCCCATATGACCGCAGTCAACGGCGACCACCCACCCAAACCCTCCGTTTTTTTGCTGCATGGGGTGACAGGTTCGGGCAAAACGGAGATTTATCTACGTGCCGTTGAATTGGCTTTGGTACAGGGGCGGCAAGCGATCATCCTTGTGCCAGAAATCGCGCTGACGGCCCAGACCATCCAGCGATTTGCAGCGCGTTTTCAGGAGCAGGTTTCGATTGTCCACAGCAAACTGAACCCCGGCGAACGCTTTGACGTGTGGCGGCGGGCACGAACGGGAGATGTCAAAATCATCGTCGGGGCGAGGTCGGCCCTTTTTGCACCGCTGCCAGATGTGGGGCTGATTATTTTGGATGAAGGACACGATGACAGTTATAAACAGGATGCAGAGTTCTCCCCACCACACTACCATGCACGTGAAGTAGCCATTGAACTGATGCGGCAAAATCATGGCACGGTGATTTTGGGCAGCGCCACGCCGGATGTCACCACCATGTTTCGGGCCGAACAGGGTGAATTTATTTACCTACACCTGCCAGATCGAGTTTTGGCGCATCGTGCCGCCGTTGAGGAACAGGTGCAGGCGCTTAAATTGCAATCGCCCCATTATTACGAAACAGAGGTCAAAGAAGCGGTCAGTTTGGAACTCCCCCCAGTGCAAATTGTGGATATGCGGCACGAATTGAAGGCCGGAAATCGCAGTATTTTTAGCCGGGCACTGCAATCAGCGTTGCATCAAACGCTATCGGCGCAGCAGCAGGCTATTCTGTTCCTCAATCGGCGGGGGACGGCAACGTTTGTGATGTGCCGGGACTGCGGCTATATCGCCAAGTGTCCCCGCTGCGACACCCCGCTGACCTATCACGCCCCCCAAGAGGCCCTGCGCTGCCATCACTGTGGTTATCATGGGGCGAATCCAAAAACGTGCCCGCAATGTGGCAGTACACGCATCAAACATTTTGGGACGGGCACAGAGCAATTAGACCGCCTCATCCAAGCCGAATTTCCACAGGCGCGGGTGATACGTTGGGACAAAGATACGGCCTCCGAAAAAGGAGCGCACGAAAGAATCCTCAGCCAATTTATTCATCGTGAAGCCGATATTTTGGTTGGTACACAGATGATTGCGAAGGGGTTGGATTTGCCACTGGTCACGTTGGTCGGGATTATTTCGGCGGACACGGGTTTGGGGCTGCCAGATTATCGGGCAGGGGAGCGTACCTTTCAGCTTTTGACGCAGGTGGCAGGTCGGGCCGGACGGAGTTTGCTGGGGGGGCGGGTGATTTTGCAGACCTATCAGCCTGAAAATTACGCCATCCAAGCCGCCGCTAATCATGACTTTATGACCTTTTATCGGCAGGAATTGGAATATCGGCGAGCGCTGGATTATCCCCCCTATAAACGATTGGCGCGTCTATTGTTTACAGATCGCAGTGAGGCTAATGTTCAAGAGGAAGCCGATTCAGTGGCCCATATGCTGCGTCACCATCGTACCAAGTACGACTTTTCGGCAACGGAAATTATCGGCCCGACGCCGTGCTTTTTTACCAAACATAATTATCTATTTCGCTGGCAGGTGTTGATTCGCAGCACTGATCCTGTAGAATTTTTGCGTGGGGTTGAGTTTAAGACCACGACGATTGTGGATATTGACCCAACGGACTTGCTTTGATTGTTTTTACGACCCATTCTCCGATTTTTTCAAACGCCTGTCTTCTGTTTTGTTTCACTTAACAGTTGTGTTTCAACTATTCAAGCCGGGCCAACCCAATAGGCTTGCTTTGGCCCTTGATATTGGTTGACCCGGCCTGTCGGTGTCATACATATATCCCTATTGGGTCGGAGCGGGGATATTCAACACATCACCCGGATAGATAAGGCTGTTTTGATTGACCAATTTGCCCGGATTGGCGGCAATGAGTTCATCTACCGTGATGCCAAAGTTCAGCGCGATTCTAAATAGGTTATCGCCTTGCTGCACCGTATAGGTTTGGGCACCCCCGGCTGGTGGGGGATTCGTTGCTGCAACGTTGGAAGTGGTCGGCGGAGGGGGCGCATTTGGATCAACGGTAGCCGTCTCGGAAATACAATTCGGAATACGAATTTCCTGTCCAATGTTCAGCGAATTGGGATTAGCTGCCAATTCTGGATTCACAGCGTAAAATTCTTCGGGTGTCAATTCGAGTTCAAGCGCAATGCTATATAGGGTATCCCCGGACTGAACGACGTGGATACATTTATCTGGCGGCGGGGGCGGTGTCGGGGTCGGCATTCCCGGCTCAAGCGTCAAGGTCAAGGTTAGACTGGGAGTGGGCGAAATGCCTGTGTCAGCAAGACCGGGCGGCGGCAAGGTGGCTTGGGCCAGATCAACAGTAGGTCGTGGCGTAAAGCTAGGCAGGGTTGTCGCTACTGCCCCACTGCTATCCCCACCCTCCGGTGTATTGACGGGAGGGCCACCAACAATGAGTGTCTTACTGGCGGCGCTTTGGGGCTGTGGGGTAAAGGTTGGCAGCGCCGGAGTATTGGAAGCCAATGGGGTACTAAGAACCGGGTCAAGTTCGCGCAAGTTGACTTTGGTAGTGGAGGCATTTTCATCACTGGCATCTTTAAAACAGCCGGTTACTCCAAAGAGCAGCAGGCCCAATATGATTCCCAAGCGTACCGAGGGTCGTTTTAAAAATCGCATTCTTAATTTCCCTTACCTTTCATTGACTGCCCCCAATTGTAACCATTCTACCCTAGTCTTGCAGAAGCAATGTTTGAGAATGGTTGGCGGTGGTGAGTCGTTTTGCTGTAGAGGGGGCTGTTGGATAGACTACAGCGGCGTTTATTGGTCGTTAGGAAACACAATTTTGAAATCAGCAAAATTTATCTCCCCCCGCTGGCTTGGTTCGCTGCTAATTTTTGGCATGGCACTATGGTTATACACCACTACTGCTGTACCCGGTTTGGTGGTTGGTGGCGGCGTCGAAAGTGAATCAGCTGAGTTGCAGCGGGTCGCCAACCGACTCGGCATTGCCCACAGCACAGGCTACCCCATATATACGTTGGTCGGCTATGCGGCAGCGCGGTTGGGGGATTGGCTGCATCAGAATCCCTATACGTGGATTACCTATAGTTCGGCATTGGCGAGTGCTATCGCATTGGTGTTGTTTTTTCAATTGGCCCTACTCGTCGCCAGCCCACCATCGGCATTTGGCGCGACGGGGTTATTGATGGTCTCCAACACCCTCTGGCATATCAGCACCATTCCAGAAACGCAAGCCCTCCATGCCATCTCCCTCATCGGCTTATTCTGGTTGATGCTCCTGCATTTATTTCGACCTCAGAAACTTGAGCCGCTGGTTGGGATGGCGTTTTTGGCAGGGTTAGGACTCGCCAATCATCGAACGATTGTATTGACGTTTCCGGCGGTTGGGTTGGCGGTGCTGCTCAGTGGGGCATGGCGGCATCTGAAATTCAAACAATGGGCTATCTTGGGGATCGTCTTGATTCTGCCGATTTTGTCCTATGGCTATATCTATCTGCGCGTGAATACCGACCCGCATGTGGTGTTTAGCACCCGGCCTAGTTGGTTTCCCGCCGAGATGGATAATCAGATTGCGACGGACGTGATTCGTGGCAAATTGCAGACTGGCGAGGGCTTGGAAGGCAATATCCGGCTACCCAAAGACGACTTTTCGGAACGGCTCGATTTTGTGTGGGGCAATTTGCAAGATGAGCTAACGACAGTGGGGGTCTGGGCCGGGATACTGGGACTGCTCCTGTTGACGCTCAGAAATTGGCGCATAGGGGTGGTGTTGGCGGTCTATCTGCTTCCATGGACGATATTTTTGATGGCATGGCGGTTGGATTGGAAAGCGGTGATTTATCAACATGCCCTCGTCATGCCGCTGATTGTGGGGCTGATGGTGCTGGCGTCGTGGCCGCTCTATCTGGCGAAAAAATGGAAATCCCCTATTCTGTTTGCTATTTTTACCCTGCCGCTACTCTGGTTAGCGATCCATACCTATTTCCAAAATCGGCCTGAACGCGATTTGAGCCATGACCGACGCGGGGAAGCATATTTGGCCCAGATGGAATATCTCACACATGGGGCGGTGGTTTTTGGCGGGGGGTGGTCGCCAGAGACCTTTATTTTGTTGGAATTTTTGGATAATCATCACCGCACTGACCTGCTGCCGTTGGATTCGCGCAATGTGGATGATGTGATTACCGAATCCTCAAATCTCAATCGGGACACCTATATCACGCCATTTTTCCGCAGCATCTTCGGATTATACGCGGGTTCGACATGGATACAAGAACGTGGGGTGGCATTTTCTGGCACCCACACCGAGATTTTTTTGCAGGTGCGTCCGCCTTTTGACCCACGTTTACAGGTTGAGGCGGATGGAGCGACCATTGTTCAGACGCCTATCGCACCGGGGATTGAACTTTATAGTTATGCTCTTCTGCCTGATCCCAATGGCATCCGATTGGCGATGTATTGGCGGGCGAATGAAACGATTGATACCCGCTACTCGGTGTTTACCCATCTGCGTTATTACGCGGCAGATGGCGGGGTGCGCTTGTTAAGCCAAGATGATGCCTATGCACCCGTTGAAAATAGCTATCCAACGGATTTATGGGAGGTGGGCCAAATCGTGAAAGATACCTATTTTATTCAGTGGCCCAATGAGCCGTTACCAGCGGATGGCCTAAAAATTGTGATCGGCATGACGTTGAGCGCAACGGGAAATCGGACAGGCGAATTTGAGATTCCATTCGCAAAATGAAGAGTTAGCAAAATTAAACCGCCGTCCTACAGTATCCCTTTAACATTTGTGATAAAATCCAGTTTAAGGCCATAATCGCTAGATAATGGTCTTCATTCCTACATTTGCATTCTTCAGCGTATTAGGGCGGCGTAAACACTATGAAAGTGGTCTTGCCACGACAAAACGAAGCCTATGCAGCCGAAGTAGAGGTCAAACCCGAACTTGCTGCGTCTCAAACCAATCCAGTAACACGGCGATTGAACTATGCCGTCGTCATTGGGGCAATCACGGTTGCCGCCATTGCCGCACTCGCCTATTTAGTGCTTGCACTCCAATTTCAAAGCCGTCCCTTCCTCGGTGTCATGCTTACCCACGATGCCAAAGTCCAACCCGTTGGGCCATTTAGCAATCAAACATGGTCGGGCTGGGATGTGGGCATGAAATCCGGTGATCGAATTATCGGCGCGGAAAGTGGCTCCAATCAAGTAGACCTGACGCAGGCTGATGACCCACTGAAATCTCTCAACGACCTATTAAATGGCTTAGAAGTGGGAAATCGGGTATTGGTCAAAGTGGAGCGTGAGGGCAGCGGTCTCTCCCAAGTGGAACGCTCTTATCCCGGTGAAAACAACACGGTCATTTCTGAAGTGCTGCTTAAATTAACCGCCTTTCCGTTGGCCGACCTGATTGCCCATTTTGGCGTTGGGTTTTTCGCCGGATTGGTGATGTTGGGGGTGGGTATCTTTGTGCTGCTGCGGCGCATCGAAGTGCTGTCGGCTCAATTTTTGACAGGCATTTGTGCGGCACTGGCAGTGGTAGAAATGGGTCGCCTTGACTTGATGACCACCCACCAACTCGTTCCCCTATGGATACTTGCTGGCTCGATGCTGGGTGGCCTGCTGGTCAGTTTTGGCATGACGTTCCCTTCCAATCTGGCAGTGGTCGAACGGATTCCGGCAGTACGCTATGCCCCGCTAATGATCGGGCTGATTCTGACGCCGCTCATCTATCAACTCTATATCAATGACAATGAGATCGCCCTGCTGATTCCGATTATCGTGACGATGATCGGTGCATTCGGCATGAGTGTGATTATGCTCTCGCGGCGGCAATATACTTCGTCGCCTGTATTCCGGGAACAAGCCAGCTATGCGCTTTTAGCGACATTTTTCGGATTATTCCCTCTATTGCTCTGGACGATTTACCAATTAGCCAGCGGCGGCGAAGCCCCTACATGGTCAACCCCTGTGGTTCAGACATTGGCGGTTCTGTTTGTGTTAACAGTGGCCTATGCCGTTACCCAATATCATTTGCTGGAAACAGATCGCTTGATTCCGGCAGTGATTGTCTATCATGCGCTGGGTGGGTCATTGATTGTGGCCTATTTCATAGTGGTAAGTGGGTTAAGCTGGATTGGCATTAAGGCGTTTAATGCCGATAGCCCTCTCTTGATCGCCGCGATTGTCTTGTTTATGGCGGTGGGGTTTGTGCCGATTCGCAACCGCCTACGCGAACAAATTGATAATGTCTGGTTCAAGACGCGCCGCCAATATCGGGAGCGCCTTGATGAAGTAATTCGTTCCATGACCAACGCCCTAAACTTGGATGACGTGGATCGCTCCATTCGCCAACCGATGCAGGAGACGCTTGCCCCCACCGATGTGCTGTTGTTTGTGCGAGACAGCGAGGCACAGGAATTTGTGGCGCACGTCAACCCGGAAAGCGGACGACCCATCACTGATATGACGTTCCCATTCAAGAGTGGGTTGGGGCATTATCTCCAGACCGAGGCCAGCCTGCTCTATTTGGAACCGGGAGCGCAATTGCCGCCGATGGTCTATCAAGAACGTTCCAAATTGGCGATTTTGAATACGCCGATTTTTGTCAGTCTAAAGGGACGGCGACAGCTAAATGGCTTCTTGGCGGTGGGGGCACGGCGCAACGGGGAGACCTATAGCTATGAAGACTTGCGCTTTATTCAAAATATCGCCGACCAAGCGGCCCTTGCGTTGGAACGTGCCCAGATCGTGCAAGACCTTGAACGCCGTTTCAAAATTCAAGACGTATTGAGCCAAGTCTCCCGCGCACTCAACTTTGCGATTGACTTTGACACCTTGATGGAACTGCTCTATGCCCAAACGACCCGCGTGATTGAGGCCGATATTTTCTCGATTGCGATTGCCGACCATCTATCGGGGCATTTGTATTATGCTTTCTTTGCTAGAGGCGATGAACGTTTGGAGCACGTTGAAGGTCGGCGCTGGACAATGGGACGCGATTTGTTAAGCGAGGTTGTCAATACCCAAAAAATTACGCTGACCCCGGATTATGCGGCGGAACTGCGGCGTATCAACCCGAATGCCGAAGTTGAGCCGCTGTATCTGCAAATGAAGGCGTGGATGGCTGTGCCACTGACGGCGGATACAACGAAAGGCGCGTTGGGGGTGATGTCCGTTGGGACAAACGACCCCACCATCCGTTACAGCGACGACCAGATGCGTTTGTTTTCGGACATTGCCAACGTTGCGGCCAGCGCGATTGACAAGACCCGCTTGTTCGAGGCGACCCAAATTCGTACTCGCCAATTGGAAGCCCTGAATCAGATTTCTAGCCAGCTATCCTTTGCAATTGAAGACCTTGACCGCTTGTTGAATATCATCACCCAAAGCGCGATGGAAATTCTTAAAGCCGAAGCGGGTAGTTTGCTGCTGTTGGATGACCCGTCGGGGGACTTAGTGTTCCATGTCGCATTGGGGCCAACCGCCGGGGCACTGGTGGGCAAGCGTATCTCCAAAGATGCCAGCAGCCTTTCTGCCGAAGCCCTCAAACGTGGTGAACCCATCATCGTGAATGACACCGCCCAAGACAGCCGCTGGCATGGGGAAGTGGTCAAGCAGGAAGATGAAGACGAGATGACCTTCCATTCGCGGGCCATCTTGACCACGCCGCTGATTTCGCAAGGGTCGCCCATTGGTGTGCTGCAAATTCTGAATAAGAAAGATCGCAGCATTTTTACCGAAGAAGATGCGCAATTGTTGACCACGTTTGCGGCACAAGCAGCCGTCGCCATTCAAAACGCCAAGTTGTTTGAATCACAAGACGCCCAACTGCTCCAACGGGTAGAAGAACTTGACCGGATGGCGGCGATTGACCAACAGTTGAATAAGACGTTGGAACTGTACAAGGTTGCAGAAATTACCCTCAACTGGGCCATTCAACATGCCGAGGCCAAAGTGGGAGCGCTGGCGGTGGTTAAACCCGACAGCAATATGATGCGCATGGCTGCCGTTCGGAATTATCCAATGGGATCACTCTTTTTTGAAGGGGTCGGTAACGAGTTCTCCATTGAAGAAGGGATTTGGGGGCGTGTGATTCGCTCGGCAACCCCCGTTTTTTCACGCAGTCTCAAAACAGACCCAGATTATATTGAAACATACCCGGATGCGGTCTCGCAAATTGTGGTGCCGATTATTAGTGCCAACGAAGCAATTGGGATTATCTTGCTGGAAAGCGATAACGAGACCGATCTCAACTTGCTTGACCTGCAATTCCTGTCGCGCTTGGCTGACCATGCCAGCCCAGCAATTGCCAATGCTCAGTTGTTTGACCAACTGCGGCATCAACAAGAAGCCCGCGCCGAGTTTGTGTCGTTTATTGCCCACGAACTCAAAGCGCCGATGACCTCGATGAAAGGTTATACCGACCTGCTGATGCGTGGGGTGGTCGGGCCGATTAATGACCAGCAAGGCGACTTCTTAAAAACGATTTATAACGCAGTTAATCGTATGGATGCGTTGGTTTCCGACCTGCGTGACATCGAGCGTTATGAATCCGGCCAGATGCGCTTGGAAATGGGGTCGGTGGCCTTTGCACAGGTTTGCCGCGAAAGCCTGATCCCCTTGCAGCAGCAGTTTGAAGATCGCCAGCAACAGGTTGCTTTGGAAGTGCGCGACGACTTGCCATTTATCTGGGGCGACCATAAACGTCTGATTCAAGTGATGACCAACTTCTTGACCAACGGCAACAAATATACCCCACCCGGTGGTAAGGTCACGGTCAAGGTAGATGAATCGGTCAATTTGTGGGATACGGAAGGGGCGCGGCGTGTGCTGCATGTTCAGATTGTAGACACGGGTATCGGCATTTCGGAAGAAGACCAAAAACGTCTGTTCCGTGAGAAATATTTCCGTACCGACAACGCCAAAGCCACTGACCAACCCGGCACAGGTTTGGGTATGGTGCTGACACGCGGCTTGATCTTACAGCATGGGGGTCAAGTTTGGGTCGAAAGTGAACTCAATGTAGGGACGACTTTCCACTTTACTCTGCCATTGGCTGATGAAGTGATGCGTGAGGCTACCTAATCCCTTAACGAGTGAGTGAAATCCTGCCTGAAATTGCTACTTGTGTTATAGTACACCTGCTATAACACAAGTTATTTTTTTATTTTTTGCCTAATCTTTCAACGGGACATTCAAAATATGGTTGGTCAAACGATTGGGCCTTATGAGATTTTGGAGGAAATCGGGCGCGGTGGCATGGCGCGGGTGTATCGAGCCTATCAGCCAAGCATGGATCGTTTTGTCGCCATCAAAGTGATCCAAAAATCCATCGCTGCCGACCCGGCCTCATTAGAGCGTTTTTTGCGTGAAGCCCGTCTCATTGCGCGACTTGAGCATCCTCATATTCTGCCCGTTTATGATTTTAATGGGCAGCACGAACCGCCTTATATCGTGATGCGTTATCTGCCCTCTGGCACGCTGAAAGATATTACTTCGAAAGCACAACTCCCGGCGGGGGAGGTTATTCATGTGCTTCGACAGTCAGCGGCGGCGCTGGATTATGCTCATCGTCAGGGGGTTATTCACCGTGATATTAAGCCGTCCAATATTTTGATTGATGCCGATGGCAATGCCTTCCTGACCGATTTCGGGATTGCCCGTATGATTGAGAGCAGTCAAGGGCTGACCGATACGGGGATTGCAGTTGGCACACCCGGTTATATGGCCCCTGAACAGGGCATGGGTCTGGATATTGATGGCCGATCTGATGCCTATGGTCTGGCGGTGATCGCATTTGAGATTCTATCGGGGAATTCGCCCTATTCGGCTGAAACCCCAATGGCCTTGATGGTGCGACATATCAGTGACCCCATCCCCTCGATTTTGGCCTTTAATCCTAATCTGTCTACCGCCGTCGAAGAAGTGATGATGAAAGGGCTTGCCAAACAGCCCGAAGATCGTTATGACACGGCAGTAGAATTTGTCTCAGCGTTGAACAAGGCGCTGGGGGACAAGATTATTACGCAACCTGTCCAGCTTAAAGAAATCGCCAGCCAAACCATCCAAGAGTTGGAAAATGCGCGGGCGACCTTTATTCAAGCGCCGGGTACACCTGCTACCGGTCAATCTACCAGCATCAAAACGCCCACTCCTCCGGTTCCAAATGATCAGACGAGGCATGTAACGCCGCCGGGAGCAACCCCACCCACGGCTCCCTCAACGCCGCCACCCTCACACCATCGCTCACAAGGGATACTGGCGGTTTTATTATTTATTGGCCTGTTAGCAGTAGCCGGGGCGATTGTTTTTGCCGCCTTGCAAAGCAATCAGGATGAAACTACCACCGACGCCGAAGTAGAACAGACGCAGGTCGCCAGACAGACCCATACACAACTCGCGGCTGATTTGGGCACGCAAGGTGCAATCGGTACGCAGACACGGGTAGTGGTGGCACAGGCGATCAATACCCAACGGGCTAATGATGATGCGACCCAAACGGCGGATGCACGCGGCGCAATCGGCACTTCGACTCACGAGGCTCGCTTGGCAATAACTAGAACACAGGTGGCGCTTGAAACCGGAAAAACTGCGACGGTAGATGCCAGAGATACGCTAACCGCTACCTTTTTGACACCCCTACCCACCGATACCCCAACTGCAAGTTCGACTCCATCGGCAACCAATACCCTTACCGCAACTGCAACACCGTCAGCGACTGATACCGGAACGGCGACTGAGCGGCCATCCGCCACCCCGACGAGTACCAACACAGTGACGGATACTCCGACGGCCTCGCCCACCGAGACCAGTTTGCCGTCTGCGACTTTTACTCCATCGGATACTCCCACCGAAACGTCGACAGCGACGCCCTCTGCGACGGCAACCTTTACGGCCTCACCCACCTTTACCGCTTCACCCACCTTGACACCGTTCCCAACCCCAACCCCCCAGCCTGCTGGACAGATGCCATTTTTGGCGGATATGGAAAACGCGGATGTGCTGACAGGCTGGGCCTATGATGCAGAAGAATGGCGTTTGGTAACCGAAGGCGGCAATACCGTTTTGGTCGGGGCGTCTGGTTTGTCGAGTTCATTGGCGATTTTGGGCAATGAAGTGCCTGAATGGACGGAAACTGGCACGACGGACATTATTTTGCGGATGCGTTTCCGTTTGCAGGATGTCAACAGCGGCGGACGGATAATTTTCCGTTATACCCCCTCGGATGGTTATTATGTGCTTGAAATTACGGGCGGACGGATCGTATTGAGACGTGGGCCTGCCGGACAAATTTCCCGCAGCAATGAACTTAATATGGCAAACGGCGTCGTGACGAATGTCGTCAATATCGGGACGTGGTATGAAATGATCGCGTGGATTGAGGGTGGGCGTATCTATGTCTATCTGGATCGTCAACTTATCATCAGCACGAATGATACCGCGTCGTCGTTGCCTGCCGGGGCGATTTTGCTGCAAACCCTAGCGGCCAACGTCAATCCGGTCTATTTTGATGACATCATTGTGCAGCGCCCAGAAACCGCCAGCGATCATTTTGAAAATGCCAGCAGCCTGCCTAGTACATGGGGGTATAGCCCGATTTCGGCGGTGACGTTAGGGTCGGCCAATAACAGCCAGTTTCTTGAGACATCGGGCGAAGCCTCGGTTGTCCCCGTGACTTCCGTTCTGGGTGATTTCTTGATGTCCTGCAACCTCGCCAGCCGACAAGGGAATTTTTATATCCGACTGCGGGATGCAACCAGTGGCGTGCTGAGGTTGGAAGGACTCGCAGGTGATTTGAAGGTCGTCCATTACGACGCTGATGGCAACGTCGTTAAATCCGTGACGATTTCGCAATTCTACAGCCGCGATTTCAATGTGATTTTTATCGAGATCGTTGGTGAGCGTGTACTGATCTGGGATCGGCGTGGCAATCTGAAATTGGATGAACTCTATCCCGGTTTGCCCCTGAATGGTGGAATTGTTTTCCAGACGGCAGTGGCAGGCGATATTTTACGCATTGATGATTGCCTGTTTGCACGCACGGCGGTTTCCAGCACGGCGGAGGCTGAATTTGCCTTCGAGATTTTGGACGAATTAAACGATGCCAACCGCCGCCCCTATCGTGAATTGGCAACCGACTGGACAGAGGATTTTAGCGATGAGGCTCGTACCCGTGAATGGTGGGAAGGACAAGGGCCGGGTGAATTTGTTTTTGACCAGAACTTGCCAGCCGATGCTGTCCATCGCCGTTACTATGAAGTCAATAACGATGGCGAGCAGACGGTTTATTGGCGTATCCGGCGCGAACTGGATCGGCGCTTTACGGTGTTCGGGGACGGACAAGATCGCACCACCTTCCGCGATTCCAGCGATATTTATGTCAAAGTGGATATGCGCTTCCCCGAAGATGCCCCCGAAGGTAGCACGGGCTGGATTGGGATACGTTCAGCGGTTAATGCCACGAATACGGGGCTTGACCAATATCAAATCGAACTGACCAAAGAAGGTGGTTTGGTGCGGGCGCGGGTACGGCCTTTCCTGCAAGACGACAAGACGTATATTTTCGATCAACTCATCGCGGATGTCGCGGCGGGAGATTGGTTTGAGGTCACGATTGTAGCCTATAATGACCGTATCGCCTTTTTTGTGAACGGGCGGTTACTCTCTGGTGCGACCATCCGTCCGGCGCGATTGCTCGGTGGCACACTCTCGATTGGGGTTGAGGGTGGCTCGGTGGTGGATTTTGATGATGTGGTATTCCGCGATACGTCGGTGAATGAATAGCCCCATCTAGAAATTGAGGACTTCATAAGGGCAGGTTCGATGGACTTGCCCTTTTTTGTTGTCAGATTTTTATCAGCTAAATTTCAGTTTTCGGCGCTTGCCCAACGGCCTCTTACGAGATTTTTGCTTCTATATTACAGTCAATAGAGACTGATTAGCGGAGGCAACCTAGATGAAAACTCGATACCCGATTTTTCTAATTTTAGCAGCGATTCTAAGTAGCATAGGGGCAATGTCACGCCCCGATACGAGGATGTTTGCTCAAGACTCGGTTCAAATTACCGCCGAGGTACTTTTTGAGAATGTCAATATCCGAGCTTTGCCTACTCGCACGTCCGAAAGTTTGGGCAAACTCTCACAGGGTACTGTTGTGAATGTAGATGCCCTTGCAGACCTTTATTATAGAGGTTCATGGATACATATCAGCGAACCCATTAGCCAGCTTTCAGGCTGGGTCAACACACGCCTTGTCGTGTTTTCAAGAACCGACTGGTCAAAGTATGTAGAAACCATCTCTCAAGAGGATATCTACTTTGATGACACTAACGCCATTGAAGCAACGGTTTATAATGCGGATGTTTACGTGCGGGCAGCCCCCGGCTGGATTAGACCAACTCCTGAAATCGTTGGGCAATTAACAGAAGGTATGCGGGTAAGGGTTTTAGGTATTTCGGTTTCTGGTCATTATGCTGGCACTTGGGCCTATGTGAAACAAGTGGATGGCGATCTGGAAGGTTGGGTGTTTTCATATTATTTGCGTTTCCCTGATGGCAGTACCATGCTTTATTCGACGGAACGTGGTAGTTTACCAGTCTTGTTTGACGATAATGCCCCCGCCAACCCAATTCAAGTTGAAGGCCAAGTTATTGCTTATATTTCTATCTATGGGAACGTTCATCTTCGCCTTGAACCCAACACAGATAGCACAATTATAACAAGCCTTGATCTAGGGGCTTTACTGGTGATATATGGTCGCACGGCCACCGAGGGGGATGGTTGGGTCTATGTAAAAGTGCTTGACACGCAGCAAACAGGTTGGGTCTATGATCCTGTTACAACGGTTCCCGGTTTTATCACATACCCACAAGGCTTTGACCGAACTAGCCTACCTTTGTTACCCGTCGTCGCTAACCCTGCAATTCCATCAAGTGCTGCACCTGCCAATTCGCTTAATGCTGTCACAATTGAAACCGCGACTTTGCGTTCCAGCACCTATCCTTGGTGGAACAATACCATTGATCGTTTTCCCGTCGGAACATCTGTAACGCTAATTGGACGCAACATCAACAGCACTTGGTTTAACGTCATGATAGGCCAGCAAGAAGGATGGATGGGGTCAGGCGTGTTGAGTGTCGAAGGGGACTTTAATCACCTGCCGATCTTGTCACTGCATGACGGCACTCGTAGCGGTGGCTATGAATAGCTGTGAGAGGTTATCATGAGATATAAGATTTTGGTTTTGATTCTCTGTTTTCTGTATATACCTTTTTGCGACTTGAAAGCAGGATTTGCCCAATCAAATTCGCTCGTCATTACGCCTGAGAATATTTCACGAGTGCGCCGAATTTCAACATTGTGGCAAGCCTCTGGCAAGATATTCAAAGTAGCCACTGACGAGAGTTTTATGGTCTTGCAGGCGAACAATCGCGTCAAAATCATAGACATCGCTACGGGTGAAATTCGCGTGGAGGTAGGTGGAGGTCAAGAAGAAATTTGGAATTCCGATGAGATTCAATTCAGCGCTGATGAAACTATAATGGCTGTTTATGATTTCGCCTATTACACCACCCGGATTTTGAATACCCGTACCGGGCAAATCCTTAGTGAGGTTATAGGTGAACTGCGCTACCTCAGCCCTAATGGTGATTTAATCGTCGTTTACCTCGAGAATTCCAATACTTTACAGGTCATAGATACTACGGATGGGACGATGGTCTATGAAATCGCTGTTCACAACAATTTTAATGGGTATTCTTGGGTAAATCTTGGTGTAGATATTAGCCCCGATGGTCGTCTGATGCTGGTTTATGATGGTGCTAACTATCTGTCTCAGTTAATTGAACTGCCGACTGGGATAGTGATTACTGAAATTGAAGGCCGATTGGGTAGTGGCTATATACAAAGTTTAAAAAACCCCTTTAGCCCCGATAGCAATTGGGTAGTTTTATATTTAGCCGATAGCTATAAAACGCTCTTGTTAGATACCCGAACAGGTGAAGTAGCCGCTACTTTTGACCAAGAGGTACTGGCCTTTAGTCCCGATAGTCGTTTAATCGCTCTCTTAAAACAATATGGCACAATCCAGATACAAACCATAGATCGAGGCGAGGGTCTCTTGGAACTGAATGATGTTTACACCAGCTATGCTTTTTTCACCTCAGACAGCAAATTCATTGTCATAGACCTATGGGACGGAATGCGTTTAGTCGAAATTGCCAACGGGAATACCTATCTTGTAAATGGAGCGGAGTTCAGCCCCGATATGAAATTTGGTATCGTTTATCACCGCGATACTCAAGTTCAACAACTTATTGAAATTAGCACCGGGACTATTTTGCTGGAAACTAAAGGTGATCGCTGGAATTACCCGTTGGAAATTAGTCCAGATAGCTACTGGGTGACCTCCTTTGATTATCGTAATCACAAAACCATGTTGTACGATGCTTCAACTGGAGACTTGGTACATAAATTCGCGGGGGTGTGGCCCATAACAATTTCTCCCTCTGGAAAATATATTTTCGCAGCACTTGACTCCTTTGTGGATGTCTATGCCTTACCGGAAACACGAGTGGACACCATGCCCGCTCCACGCCCTGATGCAATGGGAATTGCTAAAGTCATGACTCAAAGACTTAATATCCGCGAACACCCCAATACCTCATCCCGTATTGTTGGAACACTGTATCAAAATACAATATGCTACATCGTGGGGCGTTATGAGTCTTGGGTCTATGCTGCTTGTGGATGGAATCGCAATGGATGGGTGAATACTGGATATATTGAGGTGGTTGAGGCATGGGATGACACACCAATCCTTGACCCCAACAACCCTATCGAAAGTCTTTTGGCGATTTCTGAAAACTAACATTCCCCCATCTTGTTTTTTGTTTGATGGGGGGATTTTCTACTGAATGCTGAGGAGTTCGACCTCAAAAATAAGGGTAGCATAACCGGGAATCGCGCCGGGGTAGCCTTTTTCGCCATAGGCTAGGTTATAGGGGATGTAGAATTTGTAAATTGAGCCAACGGACATGAGTTGTAGCCCCTCTGTCCAGCCCTTAATCACTCCATCCAGCGGGAACGAAATTGGAATGCCCCGGCTGTAGCTGCTGTCGAAGGCTTTGTTATCAATGAACGTGCCATGATAATGCACTTCAACGGTATCTGTCGCTTTGGGTTTGGGGCCGTCGCCCTGTTTGATAACTTTGTATTGCAGACCGCTCGCCGTGACGTGAATATCGTCATGTTTGGCGTTTTCTGCGAGAAACTTTTCGCCGTCTTCTTTATGACCCATGATTGACTCCATTGGTTATTTAGCAGGCTCAGACGAGTGTACCATATCCAGAAATAATTGGTGCATCCGGGAGTCGCCCGTCAATTCAGGATGGAAGGCCGTCGCCAAAAGATGATTCTGACGAACCGCCACAATGCCACCGTCTTCCAAACGAGATAGGATTTCGACACCCGCTTTTTCAGTCACACCGGTCACGAGTGGGGCGCGAATAAACACGGCATGGAAGGGTTCGTTGCCGATGCCCTTGATGTCGAGGTCGGTTTCAAAGCTGTCCACCTGTCGCCCAAACGCATTACGGTTCACTTGAATATCCATCACACCGAGGATAGGTTGGTCGCGTCCGATGTCTTTGGCAAGGAAAATCATGCCCGCGCAGGTTCCCCACACGGGTTTTTCTTGGGCAAATTTTCGCAGCGGTTCAACCAGTCCAAAGGTGACAGCGAGTTTGCCGATGGTCGTGCTTTCGCCGCCGGGGATAATCAGGGCGTCCAACGTTTCCAATTGTTCGGGTAGGCGCACTTCGATGGCTTCTGCCCCCAAACTTTCTAGCATCTGTTCGTGTTCGATAAACGCCCCTTGCAAGGCGAGGACACCGACGCGCATAATGGACGCTCCTTTGGTCTTATTGGCGAAGAATCTACGCCATTCATGCTAAAATGCTGTGGTTTGTTCCCCAACAGTTCTATCATATCGAATATTTTTGTCAACGGCCTATCGAAGAAACCGTTCATTTATGAATGATGCCACAAAACAAAATCCTCCCTATTGGTGTTTTTTACAGGGAGGATAGTGAAATTTTGGAAAGAGACGGAAGCTAAAGGGTTTCCCAAATCTCCATCTTGGCATTGGTGCGGCGAATCACTTCATCGGTAAATTGAGTTGTGGAGGCCGATCCACCAATATCCGAAGTACGAATGCCATCATAGACCGCCTCTAATGTCGCTTCCCGAATGGCACGGTTGGCACGTTTGGCGGCGTCGGTATTGATATAGCCCAACAAAGCGGCGGCGGCCAAAATCATTGCCATCGGATTCGCCACATTTTTGCCCATCAATGAAGGGGCAGTGCCGTGTGGGGCCTCGGCCATGACGACCTGCGCGTTAAAGTCGTCATCGAAACGAATGACCAATGATTCCGCCCCGGCAATGCTGCCAAACATTTTCAGGACGAGATCGGACATGACGTCGCCATCGCGGTTGAGGGCCGGAATGACAAGCGCCTCCCCATTGGTTTCGAGCAGCAGGGCATAGGTGGCGTCAATCAACTGTGGCTCATAACGTACCGAAGGGTGACGTTTGGCGGCGGCATCCATTTCTTCTTTGAGCATCCCCTCGTATAGTGGACTAACCGTGTATTTGGGGCCACCAAAAACCTTCGCGCCTGTTTTCTCGGCATGGCGGAAGGCAAATTCAGCCACGATGCGGCAGGTGCGGCGGGTAATCTTTTGGGTACTCCATGCGGTCTCCTCCAGCCCTTCACCCTCACGCCATTCTTTTGCGCCATAGCTGCCATCTACCGCCATACGCACCACTGCGATGGGGGCATGAACGCCTGCGATGGGATGGATACGCGGGATACGACGGCCTGTTCGCAGAATGACTTGAGCATCCAAGATTTCACGCAGGAGCGCGTTGGGGCTGCCAACATCATCCGGGTCGCCGGGGGTGATGGTGGCGGCTTTAAGTCCGAGGCCTGTCTTTTGCATAGCGGCCCCGGCATCATAGACCACTTGGTTTTTGGTCTTGCGACGATTGCCAAGTGAGAGGTCAAAGTGTTGTAGGGTAACGGGCAGACGGGTTACGCTGGGGTCAAGTACACGCAGGGCCTCGACCAAAAGTTCCTGTCCGGTTTCGTCGCCCTCAAGCACAATAATGGTTGGGTTGGTCACGTTTGGAAAACACCTTTTCTTGGGTATGGACTGAAAATTACGATTTTGATGGCGGGTCTTTGGGAGGCAGATTCGCCCCATTCGTGCCATCAGAAGGAGTAGTCGGTGGTTTAGAGTCGTTTGGTTTTACTGCCGGGGGTTGACTGGTTTTGCGCTTGGGCAGGGCCTCTAATGCACTTTCATCCAATAAGCCAGTTTTACCACGTACTACTGGCGCAGTGGCACGAAGATCAGATGCACCTTCGATGAGACTCACCAATTTTTTCATATCAATCGGTTTTTGCAGGACATGATCGGCCCCTGCCTCTTTGCGGCGATCTTCAAGGTCAAGCGCGGTATAGGCGGTGACAAAAACGATGGGCATGTTGGAGGTAAACGGATAGGCCCGCATCATCTTGCACAATGCGAATCCATCGAGTTTGGGCATCATGACATCCAATAGGGCGATGTCGGCTTTCTCGGTCTCGGCCAGTAAAATGGCGTCTACCGAGTTGAGGGTCGTAATCGCCTCAAAGCCATGAATCTCGATGATGGTTTTGAGCAGATTGAGGGTATCCAGTTCGTCATCTACTACCAACACGCGCTTGGTCATACGGTACAATCCTTGATCCTGACTTGGTTTAGTCATCCCACGGCAGCACTAAGACAGTTTCGGCACGATAGGCGGCAGCGGCATTAAACACCCCCAAGATGCCAAAAAAATAGGCGGCGCGTCGGCTGTCATTTCCCCGCAGCGAGGCAAACAACCCCGGCATACTAATCAGGAAGTAGACCGCATAAAGGTAGTAGGTGATGATACGCTTGGGTTTAGCGCCCATAATCGTCAGGATAATGGTGACAATTAGGAGTAATCCCGCCAATATCGTATCTACCCACATCGCCCCCCAAAAGTTGCCGCTTAGGGGTTTGTTCGTTCCACCCAACCATGCTGCATAAATGCCGAGCAGAAAACAAAACATAATATAGGCGTTATTCAGCCCTTCATGCAAGTCTTGTAGTGCCGTTTCCATAATTACTTGGTCATTTCTTCAAGCATCGAAATATCGTAATTCATTTGGCGCAGGAGGGTATACATATCGAAATACATGCGCTCACCCCCAAATTTATCGCCTACCAATGGGAACATAATAATCAGTGGAAAAGTGATGTATTTGCCGGAAGGGGGGAGATTAAACAATGGCCCGGTGTGTGTTCCGGTGAACACCGATTCTTCAATCACCATCGCTTCGTCAATGGTCACGCTTTTGAGGTTGAAGTTGGCATCGGGCATCCCATCAAACAGCCCCTGATAAAATGAGGCCACGCCTTCTTTGCCGCGATATTCCAAGCCTGTCGCCATGATGATGTACAACGGGTCTTCTACCAATGTCGCCAGTAGGCCGGGGATGTCGCGCCGATTTTCTGCCAAGACGTGTTTTTGCCACAGCCGCTTGTTGTAGTGCAGGGACATGGAAATGCCTCGATGAAATTCAATTGCCGTTTAGGACACAATTGGGTCATTATAGCGTAGTGACCAGCCCCTACCAAGACGGAAAACGCTTAAAAAGGGTTGTCGTATCCCATTTGTTGAAGATCGCCATAGGATGGCGCGGAGAAACAATTATCCGAATCGGAGATAATTTGATTGATGAATCCTTCGGCAGATATTCCTAGCATTTTTTCTACTGACCAATAGAAAAAATCATCTTCAGGCGGTGGCATTAGCTCCGTTCTAAAATAAGACATATCGCTCTGAATTCGCATACGTATTGCTGAAACTTGTTCTGGCTGTGGGCATATTTGAATGGGTTTCTCATATGAATATTGATTCTGCTCAAAGTCAAAACGGTATTCGATGGTCAATCCTAGCTCATAATAGTCTAATATCAGGAAAAAATTTCCCCAAAGTGGTTTAATGGCAACATAAATAAGGGGCGTAGAGTCAATTTTACTTAGTAGTTCTTGGAGCAAGAAAATAGAGTCTGAAATTGTTAACCAATCCTTTGTATCATTTAGACTCAAAGCGATTATTTGGAGAGTTTGACCTCTAAAGAAAATCCCTAGTGAAAGTGGACTTATTTCCTCTTCAATACCTAATCCGAAGTCTAAGTATAGATAATATTCTTGAACGTTATGTGTGATTATTGGGCCTTCTAATGGCTGATTTAATATCTCCTCAAAAAATCCTTTTGTCTCATCGAGAGTAGTTTCTCCAACTTGCAAACCCATAAAACAAGGCAATATACATTCCTCTTTTGGGGTTAAGAGGGAGTTAACTAGGTCTACCAAATCAATCTGTTTCGGTGTCTCAGTCGGGTTAAATTTTGAAGAAGAGGCAGTAGTGAATTTTGTTGGCGCTGAAACAATAGGCAGGCTAATTAAGCTAAAAAGGCTTACGGTGAAGAGACCTATGATGATTTTCTGAAAAAGGTACTGGCCTTTATTGGAAATATATAGCATGAGTTTGCCTGCTCCTACATCCAATTACCATCTGTAAAAAGAGCCGGGGGTGTCCGGCTCCGACGTTGCGTATTCAGTTGTACAGGGGTACGGCTCCCATACCCACTTAATTCAGATAATCGCGGAGGTTGTGGGCAAGGCGCGGATGACGCAAACGGCGCAGCGCTTCTTTTTCAAGCTGACGGATGCGTTCGCGGCTGAGACCAAACTTGTTGGCGATTTCTTCCAACGTGTGTGGCTCACCCCCACCCAATCCAAAGCGCAGACGCAAAATATGGCTCTGACGTGGGGTTAATTCACTCAATACTTCTTCGATGGTTTCCTGAAGCAAATGTTGGGTCGCAGATTCTACCGGGCTAGGCGTATCTTGGTCTTCGATAAAATCGCCAAATTCGCTGTCGCCATCGTCCCCAACAGGCCGTTCCAGCGCAATGGCGTGCTGACTGGCATCCATCATACTGCGGACGTTTTCGGCGGGCATCCCCATTTCAGTCGCAATTTCTTCCGGTGAGGGCCGGCGTCCCAATTTTTGTTCGAGTGTTTGGGCGGTGCGATACATTTGGCGGATGCGTTCGGTCATGTGGAGGGGAATACGGATGGTACGGGTTTTTTGGGCGAGGGCACGGGTGATGGCTTGGCGAATCCACCAAGTTGCATAAGTGCTGAAGCGATTGCCCCGCTTGTAATCATACTTATCTACGGCACGCATCAGACCAACGTTGCCCTCTTGGATGAGGTCGGGGAAGGGAAGGCCCTGTCCCATATAACGTTTGGCGATGCTGACTACCAGACGAGTATTGGCCCGTCCCAAGTGTTCGCGGGCGGATTGCCCATCAAAAATCAGGCTATCCATTTCCGTTAACTTATCAGGATCAAAACTATGTCGGCCAAGTGCTTCGAGCTTTTCCGCTAATTCTTTACCCCGCTCGATTCGTTTGGCAAGTTCGATTTCTTCATCAGCAGTTAACAGCGGTTCTTGAGCCATTTGGCGGAAGTATAGGCCTACTGGGTCATCGGGAGAAACTGCGTTGATGTCGCCAACTTCCGGGTCACGAATTTGCTCTGGCTCGAACTCTTCATCTACATCTACTGCCGTATCAGCCACAACTGCATCGTTGTCGTCTTGACGGAGTTCAATCCCAAGATCATCCAGTTCGTCCAGAACAGCCTCTATAGCTCCAACGTCCTCACCTTCGGCTTCAATTACCTCCAGTACATCTTCGAACGTTACATAGCCACGCCGATCTGCCCGGTTCATTAGTTCCTGAATCACGTGCGTCTATGGCCTCCTTCGATTGTTTGATTTGGCTGCCCAACACCTATTTATGCTGCGAGGGAGCAGATTTATGTTGGGTGGGTTTTGTTAGGTAAGAGTGGTAACTCATCCCCTTTTGTATAAACGATTAAAACTCATTGTAGCATAGTTTGTTGGGGACTGGAAGTATCCGCAAAACAGGAATTTATGTACTTCGAAACTTGACAAAACCTCTTTTTTATCTGGATTCTGTAACTGTTTATACGCGGCAATTGGGGTAAAATGCTCACTTATCCGTCACAAATATGGAATTGGTGATTTTTTCCAATTAGGAATAAGCCTTCATGTCACAGTCATCCAAACTCCCTCGATCCCACCGCCCTGCTCGTTCGCTGCTGCGCCGTATATTGATGCGGCTGGGAGCGCTGGTGGTGGGGCTGCTGATTTCCATTTTGGGGCTTGGCGTGGGCATTGTCGAAGCCTCGGACGGGATGCGCGGGGATGACTGTGAAATCCGCCGAGGCGAAGTTATTGACCATGACTTTTATTTTTTCTGCAATAATCTGACGATTCGTGGCACGATTCAGGGTGATTTGGTGGGAGTCGCCTCACGGGTAAACTTGACTCGTGAGGGTCGGGTCATGGGGGATATTTTGGTCTTGGCTGGGCAGTTAACCATACAAGGCGAGGTCTCCGATGACATCAGGTTTGGCGGGGCAGAGCTAGAAATTACAGATCGGGCTGTTTTGCCCAATCCTACCTCGGATATTTTGGCGGGCGCGATTAGTGTTGATATTGCACGTGGGGCTTATATTCCCGGCGATATATTGATGCTGGGCTATCAGACCATCATCAATGGGCATGTGGGCGGCAGCGTGGATTTTCAAGGACAGGCTTTGGTGATTGAGGGGGTGGTCGAAGGCGATGTAGATGCTATTGTGGGCGACCCCCGCGAAGAAACCAGCCGCCGCACTTTTCAAATTTTGCCCTATTCGATTAATTTGCGGGGTAATGGGCTGACGATTGGCAATGAGGCTGCCATCCGGGGGCATTTGATCTATGAAGGGACGCAGCGAGCCAATATCCCACGTAATACCGTTTTGGGAACTGTTGAATATCGGCGGGTGCGCGAGAACAACAATATCACCGAGGCCCAACGCCCCGACACATTTTTGAGCATCATGTGGACGTATTTTGCCCGCACGATGCAAGACAGCATCTCATTGATTTTGATTGGCATTTTGGCATTGCAATTAACCCCTGTGCTGATGGTGGAATCGGGGCGGCGGGTGCGACGGGCTTTTATCCCAGCAGCCAGTTGGGGCTTTATTCTATTTTTCCTATCCTTCCCGCTGGCCCTGTTGCTGTTCATTTTTAGTATCTTGATGGCGCTGCTCATTTTGGTGCTGACCTTGGGTGAAGTAACCCTTAGCATCATCCTGATGGTCTTCTTGGTGACGCTCAACGTGGTGGTAATTGGTGGATTCTGGTTCTTGTTGGTCTTTTTAGGCCGGGCCATCACTTGTTTTGTCATCGGGTACTCGATTGTACAAGGTGTCCGCTATTATCTTGCCAGCCGGGTTGCTGGCCCGGATGACCCCCCTATTTTTGTCTCCCCGCTGACAACCCGCCGTCAACGCTGGATTGCAATGGCGATTGGCGTATTGACGGTATCGTTGATTGCCAATGTCCCGATTTCCCTGCCCCTGCCGATTGAATTATTTTTGCAGGGGGCGGTGGCTTTTGCAGGCTTAGGTGCAATCTTTATGTATGGACGCGATGTGTGGCATATCGCGGAAACAAAAGGGCGGGGTGGCTGGATTCCAACCATCTCCCGCATGACTATTCCGCCATTAGAGGACGGCAGCGATATTCCATTGGGCATGGATAACTTGCCAGAAGGGTTTAGGGGTTTCCCCGATTAACCCTAATTTTCCGCTGATCTTGGTTCTTTCTGGACATCGGGCTGGGTGCTGCTGGTTTCTTCGATCATCAAAATCGTTGCTTGAGCGGCACTGATCGCGGCGGCATAATAGGATTCAAGCCCATCACGTAGTTTGGTGACCGGTGGTTGCCATTCATCTCCATATTCGACAATCGAGCGCACCCAATTGGTGAAATTGAGCCATCCCCATTGTAGGCCTTCGGTATCGGCATCAGGAGCAAAGCCGCTGTGGATAATGGTTAAACGGGTCTTGCCACCGGATTCTTCCAATGTCCACGTTATAATGGTATCCCCACTCCCATCAGTTGTACCAGAGTGCGAGGGTGAGAGCATTGCCAATTTTTCATTTGGGATGAGTTCCAAAATCTTGGCCGGACCGACCCCATTCCAGCCGTAGTCATAACGTCCGCCGACATAGGGTTCAACAACGGCATTGCTAGCAATCCAGCGATTTAACTGTTCGGGTCGGAGCAAAACATCGAATACAGCTTCGGGTGTGCCTTCAATGTCGAGGCTGTGCTGAATATTTCCCTTTGGGGTGTTGGCAAAATCGCAGCGTGCGATGGGTTTGCCATCCAGAAAGCGCCGCAGATTTTCAAGCGAGAGGAACCAGAAATCTTCGTAACCATGAATTGAATAACTCGGCGATTCTGCAAGTACGGTGTGTTGTACCACGACAATGGTCTGTTCGCCACGTACTTCCAAGACAATCTTGACTTCCGTCTCTTCGCCTTTTAGTCGCCAGCGGTATTTCAATAGACGATTGGTCGTGATTTCCAAGAGGGGATGGTGGCCTTGTTCGCGGTTGGGGCCATCCGGAGTAAAACGCCCCCAGAAATCATAACGTTTATCGGGGATGGATACCTCCGCCTGTTCAGCAAACCAAGAGGGAAGCACGATTGGGTCGGTCAAAACACGAAAAATCGCTTCCGGGGCATGATTGATGGCAACTTGCATGTGTAAGGTTTGACTCATGGCAATTCTCCTCGGTGGTTCTATTTGGGATAGCAGCCTAAAACGACCCGAAAATCGGCAGGGTCATCGGTAGAAATGTCGTCAGGTAGGCCATATTTGTCAGCAAGGTCTTGGAAAAAGGTCTGCACCTCTTGAAGAAACTCGGCCCGCCGCTGAGCATTAGGCAGGTGAATATGGGCGGATAGTGCCAGCGAGGGTACATCTTGGTTGTCTTCAATGTTGTTTGCCAAGCGTCCCACGTCATCATGGATTTCTTCGGCAAGGGTCAGCAAAAAACGCAGACTGGCCTGATTTTTGGCAGAGCGCTCCCCGCCAAGTCGCCCTACCAGAT
The DNA here is from genome assembly GCA_024434115.1 of Chloroflexota bacterium. Classification (GTDB taxonomy): domain Bacteria; phylum Chloroflexota; class Anaerolineae; order Aggregatilineales; family J027; genus CFX10. The sequence continues at coordinate 436,030 of QMIT01000002.1, read as the reverse complement.
GTGGGGCTAACCAATAGGAACGTGCTTTGGCTTGATAGTAGCCTTCCACCACCCCACGCACCCGCCGTTCATCCGTTTTGACGACCAATCCAGCTTTTTCAAGTTCTTTGATGTGATAGTAGATTTTTTGCGGGGTTTGCCCAAAAAAGCCAGCGAGTTCGGGGCAGGTACGCGGCTCATCAAGGCGTTTAAGCAATTCAACCCGCTGTGGTTTTAAAAGGGTCGTGGCTTGTTCAACTGTCTCGATATAAAACACGTCTTGCATATTTCATAATCCTGATCGAATGTAAAAATCTATTTTATTATAAAAATCATTTTTTACAATGTCAACCATTTGGTAGGTTGAAAAATTTGGGGGATTGCTTCACAATAGCAAGAATAAATCCCAGACAGCATTTGGATAGTAATTTAGGGTGAAAGGAGTCCCGCAGGGTTTGAGGATTGTATCGTAAAAACCCCTGCCCAATAACTTACCTATGATGAAAAAAGGCCGACGTAATCTAGTTCCCATCGTACTTTCGATAACCCTCCTATTGATGATGTTTGCCGCGATGAGCTTTCAGGCGATTGCCCAAGATGGCGCAACAGCAACCCCTACCCCCTCTAACGATTCAAATGGCGGTGGCAATACAGAGTCCCGCGACTATTATGCCGAACCCGCGAGTTCAACGGGTGATGCCGAATGGACAATTGAAGAGCGTAGTTTTACCAGCAACTATCCGAATGGGTTCCAATTTTCCGCCCGCGTCAGCAGCAGTAAAGGGGATATTGAGAACGCAACGGTGATGTGGTCACATGCGCCACGTAATCAAGGCCGCCGCGCCGCCACCTATGACGAAAGCACGGGGTTGTTTACATCGGTCTATGACAACAGCGAAGGCACACCCCCTTGGGTCGCGGTCAATTATCGCTGGATATTGACTGACACTGCTGGCAACACCTATCGCAGTGAATGGTTCATGGGCGAAGAATATTACGACAACCGCAGCCAGTGGGAACGTTTTGAGTCCGAAGACATCATCGTATTTGTTGAAGAGGGCTTGCCAGACGATACGGGTCAGCAAACCCTAGACGCAATGGCAGCCCAACGCGAAACCTATCGCCAAGCATGGGGTGATGTCCTGTCCTACCGTCCACGTGCCATCCTGTTTTCCAACCGCGCTTCATTTGATGAATGGCGTGTTGGGCAAGGCAACCCGAATGTGATTGGTCAAACCAATGCTGCGTGGGGCGGGATTGTACAGGTGGTGTCTGGTGGTGGTGTCATTGACCTTGCGTGGGGCACGGTTTTGCATGAGGTCGGTCATCTCTACCAAGATGAATTTGTGCCTGCTGGGTTGCCCGTAGCGACTTGGCAGAATGAAGGCAACGCCACCCTCTTTGAACTGTACCAGATGTATGATTATGAACAGCGGGTGCGTGATCTGGCGGCGAGCGGCCAACTGCCTGCGCTACTCATTGGTTCGGGGCCAAGCCAAAATTCGCAAGGGCCAGATGGCCGTAATCGTTTGGGCTACGACATGGGCTATGTATTTTATAAGTGGTTTGTCGAAGTCTATGGTCTTGATGCCCACCGCCAATTGACTGAGATACTTGGCCCAAGTGTCGGGTTTAATGCTGCGCTCGAACAAGTGACGGGTTTGACCACCCAAGAAATTGAACGTCGCTGGCGGACGTGGCTTGGGGCCTCACCGGATGCACCCACGCCCATCCCGATTCCAACCATGCGCTTCCCACCAACCGTTACGCCGTTTATTTTCCCAACGGCTTCTAATTAAACAGTTTAGGGCGACCTCCCATGCAAAAAACCTATCGGCTCTCTCGTTGGTTCCTAATTGGGCTGGTCGCCCTTAGCTTTTTGGCGTCCACCCGGATTGCGGCGCAAGATAATGGCGAAGACGATTTTGTTGTCAGCCATCGGGCGCTGGTGGTGATGCCCTCGGTCATTCGTTTTCGGATACGAGTCGTGGCGACCCGCGACGAAGTAGCTGAGATCAAATTGGCCGTGCGGGAGGATGAAACCCTCCTGCAAACTTTTGATGTCACCACGCCGCAAGATAATCTATTTATTGATTTTGGCGAGGAGACCGAATACGAAATTGTGTGGGATATTCGGGGTGTGCCGCTACGTCCGTTTCTCAGTACCCTGACCTATGAATTTGAGGTGACAACCACTGATGGCGAGACCGCTGCGGTTGAGAATGAATTCATTTTTCAGCATGATACAATCGAGCAGTGGCACTTAGTTGAAGGGGACACCCTACACATTTATGCACTGGGAGAGGCGATTGAATGGTCAAATCATCTACCCGGACTAGAGCAATCTCTTGCTTTACTGCGGGAAAATACGGGATTTGCTGGCCCAGTCGGTTTGGTAATCTATCCAGCCGATACCCAGTTTTGTACGGAAGGTGAAGTTCCAGAAGATACCCCGGATGCGCCTCCGCCCTTAGTGGTGATGTCGGAAGACCGTGCTTTCCCCTGTGACCCCGCCGACATGACAAGATTTTATGCCAACAGTGATTTAGTGGTCGCCCATGTAGGGGCCATTAGTTTTTATGATCGAGAGAGCGAGGCTTTTGCATCACTGTTTGATTTGGCGTACTCAACTCGGTGGGAAAATGCCGAAGTGCCTGCGTGGTTCAGTGCGGGCCTGCGTCAGCTATACAATCGGTTCAGTCAGGGCCAGTCTATCGCAAGGGTTAAACAAGCGTTACAAGAAGATCGGGTGTTGTCCCTAGCCCAAATGGAGACCCTACCCGCTGAGGGTGTGGATATGGATTTATGGGAAGCACAGGCCTATGCGCTGGCTCTCTTTATTGCAGATATATATGGCGCGTCTGCCCCGTTCGATATTGCCAAAGCGGTATCCCCTAGCTTGCCTTTAAATCAGGCGATTGAGCAGGCGACAGGCATCACCGTGAGCCGCCTCTATTCCCGCTGGTTGGTATGGCTGGATGCACCAAAAGCGGTTGAAGCAGCGGGCTGGAATCCCTATATGGAAACCACACCTACGCCTGTCCCGACCCGTACCGCAACCAACATTCCACCCACCCACACACCACGTCCCACCGCTACCATCACCTTGACGCCAACCTCGACGTATCGTGGCGATTTTGTGCCGACGGTATTTAGAGCGACTAATGCGCCACCGACTTTGCCGCCAACCCGTACTTCTACACCCCTCCCACCCGGCAGCCTAAACCCAACGCCAACACCGCGCCCTGCCAGTAATAACAACGAGAGCAGCGGCGGCTTGTGCGGAACAGGCATTGGAGCCGTGCTGATTCCGACCTTTGGCATAGTTTGGATGAATCAAAAGAAACGAAAGCAAGCTAGACCTTGACGGAACTTACCCGCATCAATCTCTATGATTTATCGCTAACGGGCCTACAAGATGTGTTGACCCGTTGGGGTGAACCCAAATTTCGTGCTAAACAGGTTTGGGAATGGCTGTATATCCATAAGGCCAGCGATTTTGAGCAAATGACTAATCTGCCAGCCAAACTGCGTGAACGATTGGCGGCAGAAACTCGCATGGGCGTCTTGACCATCGCTGCCGAAAAAGAAGCCCGTGATGACACACTCAAACGCCTTTATCGGCTCAGTGATGGGCAGTTTATTGAAAGTGTGTTGATGATCTACGACGATGGTCGGCGGACGGCTTGCATCAGCACCCAAGCAGGCTGCGCGATGGGTTGTGTGTTTTGCGCGACGGGCCAGATGGGGTTTGCCCGTCATCTGACCGCCGGGGAAATTGTCGAGCAGGCCATCCATTTTGCACGAATTTTGGAGGCCGATGGGGATCGTTTGAGTAATGTGGTCTTGATGGGCATGGGGGAGCCGCTGCACAATTACGATGCGACCCTCGAAGCCATTCATCGTATGACCGCGCCAGACGGCTTGGGGATTGGACAGCGCCATATCACCCTGAGTACGGTGGGGCTGGTTCCGGCGATTCGACGTTTTGCTGACGAAGACCTTCAGGTGAAATTGGCGATCAGCCTGCACGCCGCGACGGATGAAGAGCGTAACGCCTTGCTGCCCGTCAATAAACGCTGGCCCCTCAGTGAACTCATGGCAGCTTGTCGTTATTACGTCGAAAAAACTGGCCGACGCCTAACGTTTGAATGGGCTTTGATTCAGGGCGAAAATGATACGGTGGAGCAGGCTTCCCGGTTAGGATTTTTGCTCAAAGGGATGCTGTGCCATGTCAACCTTATCCCCTTAAACCCTACAACGGGTTATGAGGGCCACCCGTCCAACCCGGAACGGGTCAAGGCGTTTATAGATACCTTGAATCTATATGGTGTCAGTAGCTCGATTCGGGTTCGGCGTGGCATCGAGATTAACGCAGGGTGTGGTCAGTTAAAAGCGGAGGTCATCCAGAAAAACAAAAAGGGCGATTCTTAGCAAACCGCCCTGAATGAATCCCTGATGATGAAAAACTATTTGACCCGTTCTTGGGATACGGGCAGCGTGAAATAGAAGGTTGTGCCCACGCCTACCTCACTCTCTACCCAAATTTGACCGCCGTGTCGCTCCACCAATTCTTTACAAATCGCTAGGCCTAGCCCCGTCCCTTTGCGGCGGCGATTGAGGTTAAGGTCGGCCATTGAAAAACGGTCAAAAATGGTGGGCAGGTTTTCAGCAGGAATGCCTTCGCCTGTATCGGCGACACTAAATAACAAGGTGTCTCCATCGCCAAGTTCGGCCCGAACCAGAATGGTGCCACGTGTCGTAAATTTCAAAGCGTTCGAAATCAAGTTCACCAATATCTGCTGGATACGGTCAGAATCCCCCCAGACGGGTGGTAAATCCGGCGTCATTTCGATTGCCAGTTCAACCTCTTCATTTTGGCGTAGCCCTTCGGCAATCCCCAGTGTCTGCTCCAAAATTCCACCGATTTCCAATGTTTCGGGATAAAGCTCAAGCCCACCCTGTTCCAATTTGGAGAGGTCAAAAATATCGGAGACAAGGCGCAAAATTTGGCGCGTAGCCGTCAGAGAACGGTCAATCCATAACACTTGATCTTCGGTGACATCCCCAAACACGCCCTCTTTCATCATATCCAACGCGCCAACAACGGTATTGAGCGGGGAGCGCAGGTCATGGGCAATATTGCCGAGCAGGGCGGTACGCAGGTGATTTTCTTGCATAGCCGCTTCCCAATTGGCGGTGGCCTGCCAGCGGGCTTCTTCCAATTCGGCGGTACGTTCGCGCACACGTTCTTCCAGTTCAGCGGCAAAACGCTCGCGTTGCTCATTCAGTTGAGCATTTTCAATCGCAATGGCCGCCTGTCCCGCGAAAATATTGAGGAGCGGGATATCTTTGGAGGTAAAGGCATTGGGGATGTCGCGGTTTTCAAGATACAGCACGCCCAACAACTTTCCGCGTGAACGTAAGGGTACACACAGGATGGATTGCAGGCGCAGTCGGAGGACACTCTTGATGGCATTAAAATTGTCATCTTCCAATGCGTTGCGGGTCAGGACGGGTTCGCCTGTGCTAATGACCTGCTGCACGATTGACCGACTGACCGATTGGCCTTCACGATCCGATGGATTGCCATACTTTACTTGAAAGTTCAGTGTGCCATCCGCTTCAACAAGGACGAGATAGCCATGCTGCCCCCCAGAAAATTCGACGGCCTGCTGCATGACAAATTCCAACAAAGGCTGTAATTCACGATTTTCGGCCATGCGGCGGCTAATATCCAACACCCGCTCAAGGGCAGAATCTCTTTCTGTATTCTCGTCATTCATATTCAAGATTGCACCCTTCCCCTACTTCCAATAACCACGCTGTTTATCTCCAATTCTATGGCATTTTGGGTGTTTGACGCTTCGACTTTGGATCCCCTGCTGGCTTTTTTCGGCTGGGCCGTTTAGCCACAGGCGGCGGGGTATCCAATGTTTTCTTTTGCGTTTCGAGTTCCTTTAGCAACCCTTCGATCTTGTCTTGGTTGCCATAGGTTTCACCCCCACCCATTTTGAGAAATCGCTTTAAATCTGCGATAGCCTGCTTAAAATTTTGGAAATCGGCGTTGAGCAGTCCTCGCGCCAAATAATGTAAGGATTCGTCCGGCTCAAGGCGAATGACTCGGTTCAAATCATGAAATGCGGCATCTAGGTTGCCCGTCATGATATAGGCGTCGGCGCGGTTGGCATACGCTTCAGCAAAATCAGGGTCAAGCGCAATGGCCTTGCCAAAATCACGGATGGCCCCCCGAAAATCCTCCTGCACTTTGCGCATCTGCCCCCGATTGTTATACGATTCTGGATAATCGGGGTCAATCTTAATGGCGGCGTTCAGGTCTTGAATCGCTTTTTGCATATCATCCAATTGGAAATAGGCAAAGGCGCGTTCGTTATAAGCATCCACATTTTCGATGTCGAGTGCGATGGTTTTTGAAAAATCCTCAATGGCGGCTTGATATTCTGCCCGATCCATGCGCAGCAGCCCTCGTGCATGATAGGCCCCGGCAAGTTGTGGCTCCAATGCAATGGCCCGATTAACATCGGCGATGGCCTTCTCCCAATCTTCCAGCCGCGCATAGGTAAAGGATCGCTGTAGGTATATTTCGGCGGTGGGTGATTTTTCAATCACGGTGGTGAAATCAGCAATGGCGGCAGGCAGATTATCCATATCCAGATTAGCCAACCCTCGATTGAAAAAGCCCTCTTCCGAGTCAGGATCAAGTTCAATGGCTTGGGTAAAATCGGCCAATGCTAGGTCTGGTCGTCCCACTTCCATATACAATGTCCCGCGTTCGTTATAAATCGGCGGAAACCGGGCTTCAAGCCGGATAGACTCGCTAAAATCGGCCAATGCGCCCTGAATATCAAACAGGTCGGCTCGAATCATGCCTCGTGTGTAGTAGCCAAACGGGTCTTCGGGTTCACGCTGCACAAACTCATTTAAATCGGCAAGGGCCTTATCGGTCTCGCCATAATCGCCCCACGCCACCCCGCGACTGTAATAGGCGCCGGGGAAGTCCGGATTGTGTTGGAGCGACTGGGTAAAATCATCAATGGCTCCCTCAACGTCGCCAATATCCATACGGGTAATGGCCCGCACATAGTACGTTTGCGATGAGGGGTCAATCTGAATCGCCTCAGAAAAATCGGCCAGCGCTTTATCCGGCAGCCCTTTCCCCAAATGAGCACTCCCCCGACTGAGCACCGCTTCGACCATTTTGGGTTGGATGCGGAGGGCCTCATTAAAATCTTGAATGGCCGCGTCATAATTGCGTTGTTCGCCGCGTGCAATTCCCCGATTAAAATGGGCTTCGGCCTGTAGCCGCGTAATCACCGACAATTCATCATAGTCTTGCATCGCCCCATCAAAGTCGCCTAAGTTGGCGCGGGCAATGCTTTGGTTCTGAATGGCAACCGCATAGACTGGAAATTGTTGGAGAGATTCGTCAAAGTCGTCTATTGCCCGATCAAATTGGAAGGTGAAGAGATAACACAGTCCGCGATTGTAATAGATGGCGGCGTCACTCGGATCAAGCCGTAGGACTTGGGTGAAATCATCAATCGCACCTGCGTAGTCGCCTTTTTCAGCTTTGGAAAGCCCCCGCCCTCGGTATGTTTCTACTATTTTGTTTATGTTTGCCATATACTTCCGAACCGTCCCGAACTTGCGGCGTGTGTCTGGGGAGTTACACTACCCATCTGCATAATTGTATAGGTTCGGCACATCAGAGGAAAGTCTGGGTCATTTGTTTGGATGGACTTATTCGCCAGTCGCCCCACCACGCCCCAAACTTTCTAGTAATTCCTTATATTTTTCCATGACAAACTGGCTTTCCTGATTTTTTGCGACTTCCTGTGCCAAGATTTCACGCATGGTGTCCAGCAGTTCTTGTTCGGTCAGGATGCCTTTGCGAATAAGGCTGCGAGCAACAGCACGGGTGATGATGAGTGCCTCTACACCGCGCTCCCCCATCGTCAACAAGCTGCCAATAAAATCGCCAAAAATCTCTTGTGTGTTGCGAATATCCGCCATTGGTCTATTTCCTTATCGGCTTGGGTAAAAATTCCAAAATGCAGCAATTTCTGCAAAGGGGTATTTTAACCTAAACCTTTTAAGGCGCTACCTTTATTTAAGTAGTGAAATCGAGACAAATAGGGTCGCACGAATTTTTTAGGGGGTGGTATCAAATACCAGCGTCCACAAGCCCCCAATTGCGGCGGCGGTATCGAGCAGGGTTGCCACTTGGGTGGTGACATCCACGCTCAACAGGCCCGCACCTGAACTCGTAAAACCATAGGTGATAAACCATTGACCATCGGGTGACCATGTGGGGGGTAATGCGCCCTCGATGGGAAGTTTGGCAGGGTTGCTGCCATCGAGACTGCTGAGTTGGATGCCATCATTAAAATAGGTCACTGCGCCACTGAGGTTGGGCGTGACAAATGTGCCTAGTTCGCCAACGGGCAGACTGTTTTGTTGATAGGTTTGGCCGTTAATCAGGATTTCGCCCGTCCCGCCAACCGCTTGGAAATAAGACGGGCCGACCAATCGCACATCATACCAATCGCCTGTCGTAATTTGAACAGGGGTGTTGGACGCCAGCGCCATGATATAAACCCCCGGCTCAAAAACCAAACTGACGGCTTGGGATGGAACGGCAAACGCGGCAATATCGCTTACGGGGTCATAGACGGGCAGGGTATTTTCGGACGCTTCCGGTAAATAGGCGGTGGCTGTGCCGTCGCTTAGATTCCACCCATAGAGGCCACGTGCCCCGGCGGTGTAGCTGGGGGGCGAAAAAAGTAGGGTATCCGTCCCACGCCAACCCACACGGGTGACATCATTGGGATAAAGTGTACCGTCGTCCAGTGTCAGGGTTTGCCCATCGGTTGGGCGCACCGCATAAATCCCCTGACTGACGTAACCCGCTCCTCCAAACGTTTCCAAATCACTATAGGTGAGCCAGTTACCATCTGGTGACCAACTGAGAAAGGCTGCCGCACCCGAATGATTTTCAAGAAGGGTGGGGGTGGGATTGGCGGCTAAATCCACCAGATAGACATTGGCGCTGACACCCTCTTGCCCGGATACGAACGCTAATCGCTGTCCATCGGGCGACCAAGCGGCGGTGGTCACGGCACGCGCCATTTCATACAAGGGATTGCCTAAGTCGGGTTCGGTGAAAATAGGCAGATTGGCTGGCAGTAAGTTTTGTTCAAATAGCAGGACGGCGTCAGGTACGCTGAAGACTTTCAGCAAGACAGGGGAGCCGTTGGCATAGGGTTGGGCATAGATCACAGCGATTTTTTGCCCATCGGGGGAGGCGTGCAGGGCATATACAGGCAGGTCAATCGCAGCGACAAAGGGCTGTGGCGCACTCCACCCCTCCGATGAGAGGGCAATCAGTGAAAGACCTGCTTGATCGTTGATATAGACGATATAGAGAGGCGTGGATTGGGCTTGTGATACAACCGATGGATGGGCTAGAAAAACGATAATAGCGAGCAATAAACCAATTAAACGACTACTTTTGAACATAGGCCGCCACCAAACGCCGAATTTCGCCCAATAAAGCATCCCGACCATACGCCCCTTTTTGAATAATTTTTTCCACGCTGCCGTGCAACCGCTGGCGATCCTCGTTGCTTAAGTCCATCGCGGTGACAACAACTACCGGGATATGCTGCCATGCTGCGTGGTGACGCACTTTCTCTAAAAACTGGAAGCCATCTACCTCTGGCATCATTAGATCGAGCAGGATAAGGGCGGGCTGATTTTCTTCCATGCGCTGCCAGCCTTCGCGCCCATTTTCGGCTTCCATGACCTGCCAGCCCTCGGTTTTGACCATATCCGCCAGCATGGTGCGTGTATTCAAGTCATCTTCTACAATCAACACTGGGCAAGGTGGCTGGGCACAATCATAGCGTTTGAGTACCCCAATCAACCGATCCCGTTCAATCGGCTTAGTCAAAAAATCGGTTGCTCCCAGTGCATAACCGACGTTTTTATCATCACGAATGGTCAAGATCACAACCGGGATGTGGGCCAATTCAGGGTCAGCTTTGAGGCGGGTCAAGACATTCCAGCCATCCATCTCCGGCATCACGATATCGAGGGTAATGGCGATGGGATGGATTTCTTTCGCCAGTCGTAGGGCCTCTTGTCCACTCTGGGCGGTGACAACTGGTAACCCTTCTTCTTTGAGATGATATTCAATCAGTTCGCGGGTGGCGGCGTCATCGTCCACGACCAATACCGGGCGGCGATCCACTGTTGGCTTGACGGCGGCACTGGCAGGTTCAGCGGCAGCGGCTACGGCCCCAACGCCAACAGGTTCAACCGCTTGGGGCAGCCAAACCGTAAAGATTGAGCCTTGCCCTTCAGCACTTGTAAATTCAATATCACCACCCATCATCTGGCAGAAACGACGGGTAATGGCTAATCCAAGACCCGTACCCCCATATTGACGGGTGGTACTGCTGTCGGCCTGCATAAATTCTTGGAATAGGCGATCTTGTTGCTCAAGGGGAATTCCGACCCCTGTATCTTGGACAGTAAATTGGAAACCTGCTCGATTTCCTTTCGTCTGGGGTTGAGCCGTCAGCGTGATAGTACCTGCATTGGTAAATTTGGCGGCGTTACTAAGCAGGTTAAACAAGACCTGCCGTACCTTTGTCAAATCAGCGTGCATATGGCCCAGATTTGGGGCAATAGTAACGGTTAGGGTATTCTGATTACGCTCGGATAAGGGACGGACAGATTCGATCACGGTTTGCAGCAAGTCTTCAATGGCGAAGGATTCCAGATGGAGTTCCATCCGGCCTGCTTCAATTTTGCTCAAATCTAGCACATCGTTAATCAAACTCAGCAAGTGCCGCCCATTTTCGACCACCCGATCCAGCCGATTGATCTGTTTTTCCGTGACCGGGCCATAGGTGCCTTTGATAATTAACTCGCTGTAGCCAATAATCGCGTTCATGGGCGTGCGCAATTCATGGCTCATATTGGCAAGGAAAGTGCTTTTGGCACGATTGGCGGCCTCAGCTTCTTCTTTGGCGTGGCGCAGTTCGGAAGTGGTTTTTTCGAGCGCTCCCAACATTGCATTAATTTCTTGACCGAGTATGGTGATTTCGTCTGTGCCGCTAAGGGCTACTCGTTTGGATAAATTACCTTGTTCACCAATGGCTTGAACCGTCACGCCGAATTGAGTCAGCCGTTTGACCAACACCCGATCTACCAAAGTCCACATTGCCATGCCAACGACCACCCCGATACCGACCAGTGCAAGGGCGAAATAGAGTAAAGTGCGTTGGCCCTGCTCATATATATCACGGGCTTGGTCTACTCGTACTAGCAGCGCAGGATTACCCGCCACATCATCCATTATCGTATAACCCGCCACCCGATTTTCGCTCAGGGGGTCAACAAAAATGGCATTGCCCGACGCCAACTCCGATTGGGCTTGTTTAAAATCTGCCGAGAGTAAAGGGTCATCAATAGGGTAGATTTCCAATGACAGCTTCAGGGTTTCCGCTAACGCTGCGATCTGTGTTTCATCTATATAGCGTCCCCAAATAAATGTCCCGGTGATTGGCCCAGTGCGTGTGCTGGTAATGATGGGGGCGGAGGCGACTAATAAGGGGGTGTTGTTGAACAAAACAATCCCGCTGGTGCTTTGATCGGTTCGTTGATAGGTGGTGAAGGATGGAAAAGCAAGGATATTATCAACGACTTCTTGGGACAGTGGAATCAGTTCATCGGTGGCACTGTCCAATTCAGCATCGTGGATGACATTTCCATCCACATCCAAAATGATGAGGATGTCAGTTTGTATGGTTTCAAAAACATCTGCGTGTAGATTCGTCTCAATGTGCTCTGGATAACGACCTTGCGCAAACTGCCATGTCTCATCCCATGCGGCATAGTCAACGGTTGATTTTCTCAGGTCGTCCACATTCACTTGGATGGCATTTCTCGCCCGTTGGACGTTTTGTTTTGAATCATCCTCTTCCAATTGACGATAGCTATCTAGCAGAATGAATTGGGAGGCCCCCACCAGCAGCACGACCATGCTAACCAACGTAAGGACGATGATAAGAAGCGTTTTTTGGCGTAGTTTCATGGTTTTTGCATTATATGATTTAGGGACGAGTGTCTTGGTCAGGTGGGTTGAGGCGCGGTGGAAAAATCTGTCCGCTTAACATCAGGGTTGGCGGTTGGCTTTCTTCACGAATGGAAGTCAACTGCGGCCCCAGCCATTCATTGAGCGCCACACAGATTTCCGCCCCAATTAAGACCAATGAGAACGTATAGTAGGCCCACAGCATAAAGACGACCACTGTTGTCACCGAGCCATAGATGTAGTTTAGGGTCGAAATATTGGAGAGGTAGTAGACAAAGACCCGCTTGGCAAGCTCAAACGCCAACCCCCCAAGCAAAGCCGAGGGCAAAATGGCATCCCAACGCAGGCGGGCACGGCGCGGCAAAAATCCATAGAGCATTGCAAAAATGGCAGCATTAAAGGCAGTGGGAATAAAAAGGCTTGCCATGCGCAGCCATGTATTAAATTGATTCAAAAACAACAGATTCAAAAAACTGAATAATAGATTGGTGATGAGCGAGGCCACCAGAAAAATGATGAAGGTGCTAATCATGAACACCCCGATCAGACGGCGCTCATAAATTTTGCGGCCTGTCGGAACGCCAAAGGTTCGCCCCAACACCGCCTCTAAGTTGCCAAACAGACTGCTGGATGACCATACCAATGTGATCGCGGCAAATAGACTAACCGAGCCGCGTTCATCAAGGGCCAGCGTAATGCCATCTTGCAGCACCGCCGCTGTTTCGCCGGGGAAAAACAGCGCCAAGACATCACCGACCTGTGTACGGGCTGAATCCCCCACAATGGAAACACCCAGAACAATGATGAGTAAGATCAGCGGGAATAATGAAAACAGGGCATAGTAGGAGAGGGCAGCGGCCTCGTGTGGGCCATATTTGGTAAAGCGATAGACGGCATGAAACAACTCCCCAAGCAAGCCATCCGTCATATTATTTAGCCGAACCAACATCCGTTCAACTGGACGACTGATAGACAGCCAAAGGTGTTTCCAGAACGTTCTATCAAATAATCGCTTCACCAGCTTTTAAGCCCTCAAGAATGATTTTAGGGGCGATTATAACAACCGCCCCCGATTTTGGCCTATTTTGCTTGGGCGAGGCGATCTTCGTACTGTTGTTTGTAATATTCCAGATACTCACCCGTCTTGATTTTGCGCCACCACCATTCGTTATCAATATACCACTGAATCGTTTGACGCATGGCGGTTTCAAAGTCCGTCGCCGGATGCCAGCCAAAATGTGCCCGTAGTTTGTCATTGGTCAGGGCATAGCGACGGTCATGGCCGGGACGGTCTGCGACATATTTGATCAGGCTTTCGGGTTTGCCAAGCGTTTCCAAAATCAGCTTGGTAATTTCGATGTTGTGCCGCTCATTTTCGCCCCCGATGTTGTAAATCTCACCGGGAGCGCCTTGATGCAAAATCAAATCAATGCCGTCGGCGTGGTCGTCTACATGCAGCCAATCTCGCACCTGCATCCCATCCCCATACAGCGGTAGGGGGCGGTTATCAATCGCCTCGGTGATAAAAAACGGCGCGATTTTTTCAGGATATTGATACGGGCCAAAGGTGTTGCTGCCGCGTGTCACGGTGGTGTGCATTCCATAGGTCACTTGATAGGCCCGCAGCATTAGTTCACCCCCGGCTTTACTGGCAGCATAGGGGCTGTTGGGTTCCAGTGGGTCGCCTTCTTTGAAATAGCCTTCGGGGATACTGCCGTAGACCTCATCCGTCGAAACGTGATGGAAACGATTGATACCCAATTTGCGGCAGGTCTCCAGCAGAATATAGACCCCTACGACATCCGTATGGACAAAAGCGTGAGGATTCAAAATGCTGCGGTCTACATGCGACTCAGCGGCGAAGTTGACCACCGCATCAATCTGAAAATCTTTCAAAACGCGCTGGACGGTTTCTTCGTGGGCGATGTCGCCTTTTTCAAAGCGATAATTGGGTTCGTCATCCACTTCTAGCAGATTATCGAGATTGCCTGCGTAGGTCAGCTTATCCAACACGATGATGTTGTAGTCGGGATATTTTTTGACCATGCGGCGGACAAAGGCACTGCCGATAAACCCGGCCCCGCCTGTAACGAGAATGTTCTTCATTGTGGTTTTCAATTCCTCAAACTGGCTATTTCAACAAACGAACTTGGCTGTAATCGCCCAATACCATTTTATAGGCATGGGGCTTGGAATCGGCAACACCAACATCGGCATAACGTCCGATCAGGCTATCTTGGATCCGCACGGGCACATTCGAGATGCGGCAGTGTTCCAAAACAAGGCAGCGTTCCAATTCGCTATTTTCGACGACGACATTGTAATAAATGCTGGTGAATGGGCCGATAAAACTGTTCACGATGCGCGAATTTTTGCCGATGATGGCGGGGCCGCGAATCACGCTGTTAATGACCTCCGCCCCTTCTTCAATGGTGACACGATCATCCACCAGAGAACTCGCATCTACATAGCCCTTGATGGCCGGGACGAGTTCATCCAAAACTTTACCATTGGCGTCGAGCATGTCATGAGGCTTGCCTGTGTCAATCCACCACCCGCGATGGACATGGGGGAACACGACATAACCATTTTCAATCAGCCATTGAATGGCGTCGGTGATTTCCAACTCGCCGCGTTTGGAGGGCTTGATGGAATGGACGGCCTTAAAGATATTCGGGTCGAACATATAGATGCCGACAAGGGCCAAATTGGACGGCGGGTCGGCGGGTTTTTCGACCAGATATTCAATGCTGCCGTTTTCACGCAGTTTGGCAACGCCATAATATTGGGCCTCACGCACGGGGGTCAGCACAATTTGGCTGTTCCATTCGGGGTGGTTGCCAAAATCTTTAATCAGTTCACTGATGCCACCTTGCAGCACATTGTCGCCGAGGAACATGACAAAACGTTCATTGCCCAAAAATTCTTGGGAGATTTTGACGGCGTGACCCAACCCTGCTGGCGCATCTTGCTCAATATAGGTAATGCGAACGTTGCCAAATTGACTGCCATCGCCAACTGCTTCACGCACCTGTGGGCCAGTATCGCCAATCACAATGCCGATTTCTTCTACCCCTGCGTCGCGGATGGCTTCGATCACACGGAACAATACGGGCTTGTTGGCAACCGGAATAAGTTGTTTAGCGCGGGTATAGGTGAGCGGATAAAGCCGAGTCCCTTTCCCGCCGCTGAGAATAAGTCCTTTCAAGATCGTCCCCTCTGTTCTCTATAAAACACGATGTTGAGAAGGCATCCGATGATAAATTGAGATGCCTAATCTATTTTGTCGTTAACGATAGCTCATGGAGGTGCGGTCTGGTTTGGCGTCGAGCAAAACTGCGCCTAATAATCTGACCCCGACACGCTCCAGTTGGAGTTTAGCACGGGTGGCATGGTCACGGCGTGATTTATTGGCTTGAACCACCAACAATGTCCCGCCGAGTTTCTGCCCCAAGACCAACGCATCGGCGGCGACCAGCACGGGCGGCATTTCAAACACCAGAAAATCTGCTGATTTCATCAATTGCTGAATCACGCTGTCCATCCGCACCGAAGCCAGCACATCTACTGGATTAGGCGGTAATGGGCCGCTGGTTAGGACCCACAGGTTTTCAACTTCGGTCTCGTTTACGGGTGGATTTTCGAGGGCGCTATTTTCCAAGACCATCGTGGTTAGGCCGCGCTCATTGGGCAGTCCCCAAACCGTATGTTGTTCGGGGCGGCGTAAATCGGCATCTACCAAAACCGTTCGGCGTCCACTTTGCGCGAGGGTCACGGCGAGATTGGCGGTGGCAATGCTTTTGTGATTGTCTTGGGCGGGAGCAGTCACACCAATGGTGATGACCTGCTGGTCGAGATTGCTAAACAATAAATTGGTTCGCAGGGTGCGATAGGCATCCGACGCGGGCGAACGTGGGTCTTTGAGGGTAATCAGATCAACAGCCATGATTTTATTCGGCCTCCGGCACAATCGCCAACAAGGGGATTTCAAGCAGGCGCTCCACATCCTCAGCGCGACGCAAAATATTCGATTCTAGGTATTCCAAAACGAACACCGCGATAAACCCGACAATTAGACCCAAAATCGCGCCTGCCAATACGTTGACTTGGGTGTTGGGCCGATGCTGACCATAGGTGGCGGTATCCAGCAATTGGGCTTCAATACGGTCTTGGCGGGTGAGTTGGCTATTTTCTCGATCCCGGAAGGCGACCAATTCCCGTCCCCATTCAGTCGCAATGGCGGCGGCTTGTGGGCCATCCGGCAAGTCTACGGCGATTTGAATGGTCAAGGTCGTGGGGTCGGAATTGATGGTCGTATTCGAGCGCAAATCCCCCGCCTGCATATCCAATTGGAGGGTATCAATGACGCTGTTGGCTACCGAGTCGGTATTTAAATATTCGACAAAACTTCGCAGCAAGATACGCAGGGTTTCCGAGAGGCCGAGGTCGTTTCGGGCAGGCAGCAGCAGCACTTTTTGGGTGGCGCGATACTCCACCGTTTGGGCCTTACTAAAGCCGAACGCGGCCCCGGCGGTAATCATAATCGCAAGGATGATGATCCAGCCGCGCCGCACCAGCACACGCACATAGTCGAGCAAATTCATAAATGCTTATTCTCCGCAGTTGTGGCAAAGCGCCGCACATTATAGCGGCAGACAACCCCAATCGCCTAGCCCGTTGTTCAATCGTCTGTTAGGCGGCGTCAAGGGGTGGTGCAATCGGCTAAGTTCGAGGAATGACTCCCAAAACCTCCAAGCCAATTTTTTCAAGGTCGGCCTTCTCACGCACGCTGTCATCCAAATATTCGGCCAATGCCGCTAAACCAAGCCCTGCCGCTAAACCAATCACGATACGTATAAACGGGTTGAGGCGGGTGGTCATCGGTGGCACAGTCCGCACCACATCAATTTCATCTAAGGGCACGATTTGGGCAGGGGCATAGGCGAACTGAGGGAAATATTGCTGATTGCGGGTTTGCAAAACACTGATGGTGGCGGCGGCGATTTTCTCCAATTCGGCCTCATCGTCCCAGCCAAAATAAACCACAAAGATGCTGCGGGCACTGTCGGCGGCAAAGGCGGGGCGTAAATCATCGGCGCTGATGTCGAGATTGTAGTCGCTTTGCAGGGTGGCACTGACCTCACGGGCAAAATTGCTGCTCGTCACCCACTGCGGCATATTGACCACGACGTATTCCGAAGCCAGCCACGGGACATAAGCCGTATCTTCATATGTGCCGCTGGTCGAATT
The DNA here is from genome assembly GCA_024434115.1 of Chloroflexota bacterium. GTDB lineage: Bacteria > Chloroflexota > Anaerolineae > Aggregatilineales > J027 > CFX10. Next base: position 418,677 of record QMIT01000002.1, on the reverse strand, counting down.
TTCGGGTGCGTTGGTTTCATCAGGTGGGGCAGCCGCCGTAAAGCGAATACTTGCGCCATAGGTTTCCGGGGGGGAGATGGCATCGGGGATGGCGGGTAGACTCCACAGCAGGGTAATCGCGGCAGGAATGGCAATCAGCCACCAGCGGCGCAGGACAAAGTTCCAAAGGGTGAGCAGTTCCACTATTATTCACCTTGTTTCGATTTGAATTGTTTTTCGAGCAGCCTCTTGACGTAATTTGGCAAAGACTCCCCATAAGTTTCAGCCGATTTTTTTACGGCGTCAAATATTTCGACTTCTTCATCAGCCCAAATAATATCTAGTCGCCGAATGGGCTGCCTTGCAATATGGTCATATTGGCTTGGATTGGCCCAATAACACGTTTTACAGATTGCAGGGGATTTGGTGTCATGCCAATTGGAGCAACGTTCACATGACCATGATTTTGCCCGATTGCACGACGCACAGACCAGCATAAATTCGGTTATTTCCAGACCTACCCTATCACCTGCGATTTCATAGGGGACACGATGGTCTACTTGGAGATAACGCCCTGCAAAATTTCCGCCGCATATCGAGCATTTTGACCCATGCGCTTCTATCAATGCCTGTTTGAAGGCTTTAGGGATAGGCTGTCTGCCAGTCAATTGTTGTGGGCGGGCTTGGGCTGGATCACCAAAACGATAGGCGCTAATGGTGAGGCCATCTCGATTTTTGACGTTGAAACTTTCGAGGGGGATGCCCTGTTCACGGACATCTCGAATGGCACGTGGAGGATGTTTATAGCCATAAAGTTGCTCAAGGTCTTCGGTTGTAATGAAGCCGTGTTTTAAAATGTGGTCAACGACTATTTGGGAGCGTTTTCCCTTGATGGCTCGTAATCGTTCCAAAAATTCTTGGGGCAAATTTTCGGGATTCATAAAGTGGAAACCAACGGTAAAGGAGTTGGCGTGGGTTGTTGGGATGACGCATCAAGGCGGGTTATCAAAGATGGCGAAAGATACAGCGATTCATAGGTAATGACATCCCGCCCAAGCAGGGTCGCTTGCGACGAGCGACCCGCATTAAGCACGAGCTTGGTCAAACCGAGCGAATTGGACAGCGGCTTGCCATATTTTTTGGCACCGGCCTGACCGTCATGGCTCAAAATATAGGCGACCCCGCGCTGATTAAGATTTTTAAGTGTATCTACAAATTCATCATACCGAAGCCCGGCAAAATAACGCCCATCTGCCCCATCAGACGTGCCTTGATAGGGGGGATCGAGATAGACCACATCTAATGAATGGATAGTTGCCAGCACCTCTCGATAATCGGTTTCCCGCAACGTTGTCTTTCCCGACAATAACTGCGATGTCTGGACAATATGGCGTCGCATCGTATCGGGGACAGCCCCTTTGCGGCGATTATCGGCACTTTGGTTAAAATCGCCAGCAGTGTTATAACGCACAGCCGCTTTGACACACCGCGCCAGCAAATAGAGGAAATAGTCAGGGCGGCGAGTGCGGTTAAATTCATCACGGACAAAAGCGTAGTAATCTTTTTCCTGCCCGTGTTGCCGTTCCCACAACTGTTGATAACCAGCGACTATATCGAAAGGCTGATGGATGATACGATCCCATAAAACCATCAAGGACACATTGAGGTCATTCAGCAAAAATTGCTGTACTTTGCCGTGATAGGCGGCTGCGATGGAAATAGCCGCTGAACCCGCAAATGGCTCAATCAAACGCTGAGTATCATCGGGGATGTAGCGCAAAATCATTTCAGCCAGTTTGCGCTTGCTGCCTTGATAGGGAATTGGATGAGGAATGCCCATGAATAATCACACCCGGCTGAATTTGGACGCCTAATACTCATCTTACTGTTTTTATCGAAAATCCGTCAACGCCCTGTCTACAAACGAAGTGATTTGTTGATTAAACACCTGCACATCAAATTTCAGGGCATGGGCGCGACAGTCGGCAGGATTATACGCGCTGGCATCAAACGCTTGCAATGCTGCTGCCATCAGCGATTCAACGGTTTGCTCCTCAAACAGTACCCCGGTCTTGCCCGGAATAACCGTATCCAGCGCACCGCCACCCTTATAAGCAATCACCGGGCGTCCGGCGGCTTGGGCCTGCACAGGGGTGATGCCAAAATCCTCAAGGCCGGGGAAGATAAAGGCTTTGGCACGGGCAAACAACCCCGGCAATTCTTCATCTGGCACGTACCCCAAAAACTCCACCGTCGGGCCAGCCATGCTTTTCAATCGGTCAATATCACGTCCCCGTCCACCAACTTTGAGGGGCAAACCGAGCCGGGTACACGCTTGCACCGCCAAATCCACCCGCTTATAGGGTATCAGCCGTCCGATGCTCAAAAAATAATCCCCAACGTCAGGGACGGGCACAAATCGCTGGGTGTCCACTGGGGGGTAGATAATGACTGACTCCCGATCATAATATTGCTGGATACGCTGCTGAATCTCGGTGCTGATGGCGACGAAGTGGTGAACGTTTTGGGCGGCGCGATAATCCCATTTTCGCAGTAGGCCGATTAAAGGGCGCAGGGCCAGTCGAATCGGCTTCGGCACATTTTCGCGTTCCATATAGGCGTCATATTGCCAGACATAGCGCGTGGGAGCGAGGCAATAACACACATGCACCGTCTTTGGCCCGACCTTTAATCCATGACAAAAGCCGCTTTTGTTGCTTAGGACGACATCTACATCGGAGAGTTTTAAGCCACCCCATGCCAGTGGGTAAAGCGGAAAAAACGCTTGGTGTTTCTGATGGATTTTGGGTAAGTGGTCTATCCAGAGGGTATGTAAGTCCCATTTTTGCCAGTGGGCCGGCATCTTTTCGCGCCAATAGATGCTGGTGTAGATAGGGGCATCGGGGTAGAGGGCGACCAATGCCTCTAGGACATCTTCCGCCCCGCCCATTTGATTGAGCCAATCGTGTACCAACGCTAAGCGCATGTCACCCTCACTAAAGATGCCAAAAATCAGATGCAATCGCTTAGTATATCGTGAAATTCGGCTAGTCTTGCTTTAAATTTGGCTTACTGCCCTGTACAATCATGGCATGAATCGCCCCCCGGCATAAGGATATTTCATGGGCAAGCAAAATTTCGCTGCTTCTCTGTTAACGACCTTCAACGATTATTATCAGCGTACCATCCAAAAACATTTAAGCGACTCTCCTCTCCTAGAATCCATGCTCGGCTATCATCTCGGCTGGCTGGACACAGATGGGCGTCCGGCAAAAATCAACCCCGGCAAACAAATCCGTCCGCTCCTTACCATGCTTTCGTGCGGCGCGATGGGCGGTAATCCCGAAGATGCGTTGGCGATGGCCTCGGCGATTGAACTCATCCACAATTTTTCGCTGATTCATGATGATGTGATGGATCATTCCGATTTGCGGCGGGGGCGTCCGACGATATGGAAGTTGTGGGGGGTGAATCAGGCCGTCAATACAGGCGATGGGGCGTATGGCATCAGCTTTCAAATCGTGGCTGAGGCGGATGCGCCGAATCTCGACCCACGTGTGATTGTCCATGCTGAACGCATTTTATCGAAGGCGTGTGTGGATACGGTCAAAGGCCAGATGTTGGATATTTCGTTTGAGAGCCGCGATGATGTGCAGGCCGATGAATATCGTTTGATGGTTGAACTTAAAACCGGGCCATTGTTGGGGGCGGCGTTGGCAGGCGGAGCGATTTTTGCGGGAGCACCGATTTCGCAAGCCGATACTCTTATTTCGATTGGGCGGCATTTGGGAGTCGCGTTTCAAATTCAAGATGATGTGTTGGGCATCTGGGGCAAACCGGAGGAAACGGGCAAATCCGCCAGCGATGACTTGACGGCCAAGAAAAAATCGCTGCCGATTCTATGGGCGTATGAACATCTTGCGCCGGATGTGGTCAGTGAATTACGGGAACTTTATCAACACCCTGCGCCGCTGCCTGCCGACATTACGGCTCGCCTGTATGATATTTTGTCAGCAGAAGGGGTGCAGGAGGCGATTCAAGCTGAGGCCCAAAGTCATTATGCCGAAGTGGTGCAGGGGCTAGAAAAGCAGTACCCCACCCCGTCGGAGTATCGGGATGAGTTGTTTAATATTGTGGCGTTTATTGTCAATCGGGCGTATTGATTAAGACAATCCGTATTTCTGGGCAAATATTCGCAATTTTTCCGTCGCATTTTCGGTGATCGGCTTGCCGTGCCCAAAACACATAATTTTAGGTTCTAGGGCCGCGATTTTGGTGACAGAACGCCGATTTTCATCCATATCTACGGTCAAAAATGCGTATGGCAGTCGCATTTTACGCGGGATGTTAAAAATCACATCGCCTGTAAACAATATCCGTTTTTCGGGATGCCAGAACGAAATGTGTCCCGGTGCGTGACCCGGTGTAGCAATAACCTGCAACCCACCCAAGATTTCAGACAGGGTTTCGCCATCGCTTAATTCGCGGGCAACCGGAACGGGTTTCAAAATGGTATTCGGCGGACGGATACCGCTGCTTCGACGGGGAATCCCTATCTCACCTTGAATGACGGGTTTTTCCGCTGCTGAATTCCAGATTGCTGCACCTGTTACATCTCTCAAATATGACAATGCCCCCACATGATCGGGATGGGCATGGGTGATCAAAATCCGTTTGACATCTTTAGGCTGATACCCCTTCGTCGTAATTTGTTTAAGGATTCGCTTCCCCGCAGGCGGGACACTGGCATCAATGAGGGTTAAGCCATCGCTGTCCACCAAACAATATACCCGTCCGGCGGGCAGTCCGGTAAAGGTATAGATATTTTCGATAATCGGCTGCATTTGTTTATCCCCCTATGGCAAAAATACATCACACTGACCTGCCCCAACGGTACAGCGGCCAATTTCTTGCTCATTCCACAACACACGAAATTGAGTGACGCCGGAACGTGAGATCCAAAAAATAAAGGGGGCGCTGCTTTGGGGCGTGACTTCGGCGTTATAGACCACACATTGCCGAGGCCGTAACCATGTTGGGCCAGCGGTAATTTCGATACTAGCGCAGTTGTTTGGCTCGACATATTCATAAAATTCCGCCCAGCGTGAGCCATCAAAACGATACCCCGTTGAAAGACCCGTGCTGTCAATCGTCTCAAATGCGATGTTTTCTAGGAGAATGCGGTTGCGAGTCGGATTCCATAAATAGAAACTGGCATTGTCATAAAACAGGCGGATGCGCTGGCCTGTTGCGGGAGTTGCGGTAGCGGTGGGTGTTGGAGTCGCTGGTGGCAAGGTTCGGGTCGTGGTAGGTGAATTGACCACCCCAGCTTGTTGACTATTGCTAGAAGGGAGAGGCGCGTCGAGTGTATTGGTGGGAAAAGGCGTAAATCCGATGGTGGCGGTTGGCCCAATCGTTGGCGGCATAGTAGGTTCAGACGTATTGGTGGGCAGCAAGGTACGAGTGGCAGTGGGGGTATTTGTCGCGGGTCGGCGCGTGGGTGGAACAAAAGTATAGGTCAGCGTTGGCCCAGACGAGGTACTAGTTGGCGGGATGGTCGCGGTATTGCTAGGCGTCGGCGAAATCTCAGCGGTGGCTGTATCGGTGGGGCCGTTGGTAGGCACTTCCCCCACCACAAAGATGGTAGCTGTTGCGGGGGTAGAAGGCGTTTCGACTTGCGCCTCTTTATCTGGGTTGTCTTCACGGCCATTGAGTATCCAATAGCCTACCCCGGCCAAGACAATACACGACACCAGCAATAGGCCAGTGCCGATGCCCATAAAGCTGACGAATAACCATGAAGGGGGGTCTTCAGCCAGCGGTTTGACCATGCCCATCGGCGGGGCGGGGTGCGGAGTAAGCGGTGGAGGTGCGCCGTTGGACTGTTGTGTTGGTGGGATGGACAGTTTTTTTCTTCTCATCAAATCATTTTCTCCCAAGCGCACTAACTATAGCACGCCTAAATAGCTTTGCCAGCACAGAAGGGTTACGGTTTCGTGACAATCGCTTGACAACTGGCTTGACCCGCCTTAGCCTATTAAGAGAAAGGTCAATTTAACGAGCGCCTCCAATCAAAAACTCCATGCAACTGAAACCTGTTCGCCCATCACGTCCGCAATTTCAGCCACGTCAGAATTTAGCACCGCGCCCCGTGTATCCGGCTCATCAGTCTCCACAACCGGCACCTGCCCGCCCTGTACCTCAGCGACCACCTGCCCGCCCTTCGATTTTTGCCAATCGTAATGTTTGGCTCATGGGGCTAATGGGGTTGATCGGCTTGTTTGTCGTGATGTGTATGGTCTTGGCATTGGGCGCTGGGATTGTTTATGGGGGTGGCAAGATTTTACCCGGTGTTCATTCCACCGGGGTTGATCTTGGTGGAAAATCTGAGACGGAGGCCACTGCTGCGATTCAAGCTGCATGGCAGAATGAAGGTGTTCTGCTACGGGATGGGGATAGAACATGGCGCATTGACCCCACTCTTTTGGGCATTGCGATTGATGCGCAGGCCACCGCACGCGCCGCACAGGATTATGGTCGGTCAGAGGGTGGTTTTAGGGCGAAGATAAAAGGTCTTTTTAGCGCGGATGTTGCGCCAGTTGTGGTGATTGATCCGGCCCTCGCTCAAACCGGATTAAACGATCTCGCAACCCAAGTGAATCTCCCGGCGTTGAATGCAGGGGTGCAATTGGTCAATGGGCAAGTCCAGCCGACCCCGGCTCAAGATGGGCGTATGCTGGATGTCCAAGCGACGCTCATAGGGCTGCAACAAAATCCCGGTCAGGAATTGGCCGACGGGGTGATTGATTTGGTCATGATGGCAGTTCCGCCAACCATCACTGATTCGAGTGCAATGGTGGCACAGGCAACCCTTTTGTTAGCCAGCCCACTCAATATCAACGCCTATGATCCGATCACCAACCAATCCACTTATTGGAGTTTGTCGCCAGAACAATGGGCCGCGTTTTTGATGGCGGTTTCTGACCCCAACAGCCCAACTGGATTATCCTTGAATATGGATACGTCGCTCATCAAGACATTTTTGGAACAGCAATCTGGCACGTTGGGTGCGGATCGGTATCTGAAGGTGGATGAGGGGGTTGCCGCGATTCAACAGGCGATTGCCGCCATGCGAACCGACCCGCTGATACGTGTGTATCATCACGATACCCAGTATACCGTCGAGACTGGGGACACATTCTCAAGTATCGCCTATGATTTCGGTGTGCCCTATCCTTGGATTCAAGCCGCGAATCCCGGGGTGCCAGATGACCTAAGCGTGGGCCAAACTCTGATGATTCCCTCATTGGACGAATTTTTGCCGCTGCCGATTGTGCCGAATAAGCGGATTGTGGTGAGCATCAGCCAGCAGCATGTGTGGGTCTATGAAAATGGGCAGGTGATTTGGGATTGGGTCGCCAGCACAGGGATTTCTAGCAGCCCGACCTCACCGGGAATTTTCCAAATCCAGTCCCATGAAGAAGATGCCTACGCAGGCAATTGGAATTTGTGGATGCCGCATTTCATGGGGGTCTATCGGCCTGTACCCAGTTCCGATTTTATGAACGGCTTTCATGGGTTCCCGACACGCGGCTCATCCCAATTATTGTGGACAGGCGACTTAGGCCATCCCGTCACCTATGGCTGTATCTTGGTCAGTTCGGATAATGCCGCACTCCTATATGATTGGGCGGAACCCGGTGTGGTGGTCGAAATTCAGCGATGAGGCGCTTGGGTCGTGGAGGTTTTGGGACACAGGGCTAAAGCCGCCGTTCTGAATTTAGATGGAATCCAAAACAATGGGAAGCCTCGCTTTGGAATTCACCAACAACATCTTTGATTTAGTAGATCCAACTCCCTATCCTTGTCGTTCTATACCATCTACGCCTAACTTTTAGGTAGGTTTTTCCCTCTTTCACCCCCTGCTTGCAGTTTGTCAGTACCTTTATCTGATTCACTGACTGTCCAACATTTTTTGGGATACTGAAATTTTTTTCAACGATTTGAAACCTTATTCTATCTAGGTTAGTATTCTGTTGTAGTCGAGTCCTCTCTAAGTAAAGAAAGTTATTTATGGACTTAAAAGAACATCTCAAAACTCTCACAGAATTGACTGGCCCACAAGGTCATGAGGAGGCTGTGCGTCACTATCTGCGCGAACAATGGGCAGCATACGTAGACGAATTTGAAGTGGATGGATTTGGCAGCCTCATTAGCATTAAGCGGGGTAGCGGCCCGGAACCCCGCAAAAAGATTATGTTGTGTGCCCATATGGATGAAATCGGGATGCTGGTCGCCGACATCAAAAACGGCTATCTGCGCCTCAGCGACATCTGGGGCATTGATGAGCGGATTTTGCTGGGCAAACTCGTCCTCATCCATACCCGCAGCGGCCCACTCAAGGGATTAGTCGCCGCTATACCGCCGCATATTTCCAACGCGAAGGGTGGAGCAGACGCCTATCCTGAATGGGAGGAGTTATGGGTAGATTTGGGTCTGCCTGCTGCCGAAGTTGCCGCGAAAGTACGCATTGGCGATATTGTCACGATGGACGCCCCTGCTATTGAACTGATGGGGGACAAAATCGCGGGTAAGGCGATGGATGACCGGGCGTGTGTAGCGGCGGTGACGGCCTGCTTGGATTATCTGAAATCACGTAAGCATGAATGGGACGTATACGCTGTCGCCTCCGCCCAAGAGGAAACGGGCTTGTTTGGTGCTGCCAGCGCCGCTTATAAGGTGCAGCCCGATTTGGCAATTGCCCTAGATGTGGCTTTTGCACAGCAGCCGGGGGTGAATGGCGACGAATATCCCAAACACGGCGGCGCTCCGGTCATTGGCATCGGCCCGAATTTGCATGACGGCCTCAATAAAGGCTTGCAAGACACCGCCAAGCAGTTAGAAATGTCGCTCTTTACTGAAACCTACACAGGCAACACGGGCACCGATGCGTGGTCAATCCAAGTCAGTCGGGAAGGGATTCCTACTGCCCTGCTGGGTGTTCCGGTGCGGAATATGCACACGCCAATTGAAACCGTGCTGGTCAAAGATATTGACCGCGTAGGCCGATTGATGGCGGAATTTATTGTTGGATTGACCAACGAATTTCTGGACAAAATCGCGTGGAAGCCTGATAGCGGCGAGAAAAAGAACGGAGCCGATCAATAATGGCGCTGCAAGATACAATGTTGAAACAGCTTTCGGAGGCGGCTGGCGTTTCGGGAGCAGAAGATGAGGTTCGCCAGATGATTTATGATGCCATCAAAGACCATGTGACCGATTTGCGCGTGGATACGATGGGCAATATTTTGGCGGTCAAAAAAGGGACTGGCAAAAGTTCGCTCAGGGTCATGTTGGCGGCGCACATGGATGAGGTCGGGTTTCTGGTAACAGGGGTAGATGGCGAGGGCCTGATCAAATTTGCCAGTGTCGGCGGCATTGACCCGCGTATTTTGCCCGCCCTGCGTGTGCATGTCGGTAAAGATAAAACCCCCGGCGTGATTACGTGGAAACCCATCCACCTCAGTTGGAAAGAAAAAGAGGTCAAAAAGCCGGACAGCTTCCGCATTGACATTGGTGCGGAAAACAAAGGCGCGGCAGAGGGCAAAGCCAAGTTGGGGGATCGCGTCACCTTTGCCAGCGAGACCATCGCCCTAACCGACACTATTGTGCGTGGCAAGGCATTTGATGATCGGGCGGGCTGCGCCGAATTGATTGAGATTATCAAAGGTGACCCCTTCCCCTTTGACTTGTTAATCGCTTTCACTGTCCAAGAAGAAATTGGCCTGCGTGGGGCGAAAGTTGCGGCCCAAGCGCTCAACCCTGATGTCGCTATTGTCCTCGAAACCACCGCTGCCCATGAAGTCCCGCAAGATGAGGATGAACCCGACATTACCACCGTGACAAAATTGGGGCATGGCCCGGTTATTACCTATATGGATAAAGGCTCGATTGCCCACCCCGGCCTGCGAAAATTGTTCGTGCGGGTCGCCGAGCAATTAGGGATTCCTCACCAATTCCGCTCGCCTCAATATGCAGGCGGAACGGATGCAGGGGCGATTCAAACGTCATTGGCGGGGGTGGCTACCCTCACCTTTTCGCTGCCGTGTCGCTATCTGCACAGCCCCTACTTGATTCTTGACCTGAATGATTTTCAAAACGCCGTGAAATTACTGCGTGCCACCTTGATGCAACTTAGCCCTTCCGATTTGGAGCGATAAACCATGAAAGCAATGATTAAAAAACTGGTCGAAGCATGGGGGCCATCCGGTTATGAACACCACATGCGCGAACTAATTAAAGAAGAAGTTAAAGGCCTCTACGACGAGATGACGATTGACCCGATGGGCAGTTTGATTTGTCGGGTAGGCACAAAAACCGACAGCAATTTGCGGGTGATGGTGGCGGCCCACATGGACGAAATCGGCCTGATGGTCTCACATATTGACCGCAACGGTTTTCTGCGTTTTACCAATATCGGCGGCCTGATTCCTTCCACCCTCAACGGCAACCGCGTCAAATTTGAAAATGGCGTAATCGGCACCATCGCCGTCGAAAATATGTGGGGCAAGCTATACGAACTGCCCAAACTGGACGGCTTCTACATTGATGTCAGTGAAGGGCTAAACGGCGACAGCGGCAACAAGAACGCCGCCATTCAAGTGGGTGACCCCGCCGGATTCCATCGCACCTTTGAAGAACGCGGTAATCGTCTCGTCGCCAAGAGTATGGATGATCGGATTGGCTGTGTCGTGGCGATTGAGGCCATGCGTAAACTCAAGCAATTAGGCTGCAAACATGAGGTCTATTTTGCCTTCACGGTTCAGGAAGAAGTCGGCCTGCGTGGAGCGCGTCCTGCTGCACATGGTATCAATCCCGATCTGGGTATCGCGCTAGATGTCACAAGCACAGGCGACACGGCCAAAGGCGATCACATGGCGGTTGGGCTTGGCAAAGGTGCCGCGATTAAAGTCCGTGATGCTGGCATGATCGTCCCGCCCGCTGTCAAAAATTTGATGGTGGACACCGCCGAAAAACACAAAATTCCTTATCAACTGGAAATCCTCAATGGCGGCTCGACGGATGCGATGGCAATCCAAACGGCCCAAAGTGGCGTACCCAGCGGGTGTATCAGCATCCCCTGTCGCTATGTCCATACCGTCAATGAAACGGTAGATATGGTGGATGTACAAGCGTCGGTAGATTTGTTGGCGGCGATATTATCCAATCCGATTGAAGGGGTAAAACCTGTTTAATCAACTAGATTTACGCTCCGTATTTCAGGTACAATAAACAGACTTTCGGAGAGGCGGTTGAATCCATAGACCGCCTTTACGTTCCCTGCGCCCAAAGGAAAACCCTTATGCACCTGTACCTTATTCGACACGGACAGAGTTATATCAATCTCGCCGATTATTCGGGCGGGCATCGCAATGAACCCCTCACCGATCTTGGCGAAAAACAAGCGCAAGCGGCGGCGGTGTGGATTAAAGAAAATATCGCAGCCCGTCATCTCTATTGCAGCACTATGATGCGAACACGCCAAACGGCTACTGCCATCAGTCGCGCCACCGGGCTAGAGATTCATTTTGATGACCGGATACGTGAAGTGGGCACGGCTAACCCCGATGGATCACCTGTAACGGATGAAAACCTCAAACCCTATTATGAAAAAATCTGGGGAACGCTTCAGCCCTATGACCCAATTACGGAGGGCGGCGAAAACTGGATGCAGTTTCGCACACGGGTGGGGTCGTTTATCGAGAGCCTACTCCGCGTCTTTGAGTATATTGATTACAGCAACCGTCCTACTCCTGAAGAAGAAGCCGAACAGAGTGTGTTGGTGGTCTGTCACGGTGGCGTGATTGAGGCGTTTTTTGAGTATGTGTTTGAAAAAGGCCCTTGGAGCGTGGTGGCGGTGATGAGCAACAACACAGGCATCACCCACTTAGAATATCGCCCCGTACCCAATCGCCCGGATTGGCGGCTGCACTTCCACAATAAACTAGTCCACCTGACCCCCGACTTGATTAGCTAGGGGACTTGGAATGGGAGATGGACGAGGGGTGGTTTGCCCTCGTCCCTAAGCTCTTGTTCCATTCCACATGGCTATTCGACCCACACCTCGACGCGCTCGCCGCCCTCATGATCTTCTGCATCTACCAGCTTGCCCATTTGACCGCTGGCGATGGCTTCTTTGATTTCTTCAACGTCCACATCCACGTCATTTGGCACAAACCGAGCGCCCATTTTCAAACCCATGTTGACAAGGCCCATTGGGATGGTGACATTGACTTTGGTGCGATCCGTTTTCATATCGGTGACGCGCACCCGTAATTGGCGTGGGGTACGCCCTGATGCCGCCGGACGCGAATTTGTTGGCCCGGTCTTGGATGTCTGAGTCAGCGCCGTCAACAATCGGCTGGCCTCCTCAGCGGTGATTTTGCCCTCCTGAAGCAGATTGAGAATCCGCATTCGTTCTTCTGATGTAACCATTGTGCCCTCCAATACTTGAACTTACGATTGTGCGTTATGAAACCAACTACGTGATGTAAACCAAAACCTGATCGCCATCATCTTCAACCGCGACCATAATGGGATTTTCGGGAGAAAGCTCATCGCCCATCGCGCTAATCATGCCTGCAATATCTAGGTTGCTTAGGTCAACATCATCGCCGGAGCGAGCCTTGATGTACGGCTGTGCCACCCGCATGATCCAGCTGGCAAATTGCACGGGCAGGGGCAGCGAAATGTTGATATTGGTGCCGTCCTTATCCTTGACCCGCACATGCAACCAATGGGAGGATTTACTCCACAGACCAACAGCGGCTAATGCCCCCCCAATTAACACAAACGGGCTAAGGCATAGAAAGGCAAAAAAGCCGAAAAAGGTCAGCAGCAGGAAGCCGAAAAAGCCAAATACTGCGATCCCCACCCCGAACAGTACCTTCCACCATTCGGCGGTATTGGGCAGACTGGGGTCTTTGGTGCTGCCGCGACTTTCGCCTTTTGGCAAAATTACCACCTTGTCGTCATCGGCCTCGGTCAAGGGTTCGTCACCCAACGACTGCAACAGCTTTTCGGCTTCGTCGGGGGTGATTTGCCCCTCGCGCAGCATTTCCAAAATTCTGAGGCGTTCTTCCATCGTATGCTCCCTTCTTATTCAACCGTAAGGGCCGTCAGCGACCAGAAATCACCCACTGATTGACCCGTCGAATCGGTAATACTTAACCGCTGTCCATTGGCTTGGAGATACAACCCAACCCGCACCTCATATTGGCCGGGTGGAGCATCGGCAGCGAGGGTTAATGGATAAGCGTCGGTGATATATTCCCCCGGCAGCCACAGGGCCACTGGATAGGTATTCTGGCGCGGCTGCATATCGGCTTGGGCATAATTGCGACCATCTGGCCCCACCACATGCACAAAAACCGTCAGTGGTAGGTCGGTCTGTTCCAACGACTGCCATAACAGGGTAAGGTCAAAAGGCTGCCCCACCGTCAGAGTCGTGGTGGAAATACTGTACCCTTTGAGACCAACGATATTGCCCAAATCCACATCAAGTGGATTTTCAATCAAAGGGGCGTCAAACACCCGATTGAGTTCCAGCACACTGAAATCGCCGAGCATGACATCCGCATCGCCGACACGCACATGCAGGGCATAATTCCCCGCAGGAAAATCGGTGGGAATTGACCAGCGGTGGCGATCTGTCACCAATTCTCCCTCAATCCATTGGTCAAAGGGGTAGGTATTCATCGCCGGGTCGCCCGACCAGAGGGGCAGTTCATCATTTTCGCTGACCGCCGCTATCGTCATCGGTTCGTCAATGCGTGTGCCTGCGATAACCTGCCAGAATAAGTCAAATTTAAATTGTTCACCGGGGCGGACGGTGGTAGGAATATCGCTCCAACCAAGTAAACGTAGTCCGGAGGCCATTTCGTGGCTTTCGCGGTGGGTAATATTTAGTATATCCGGTGTAGGGAAACTAGCCGCCCGACTCACCGTAATGGTGCCGAGGTCGGTTGCAATCCCCGCAAAATTGCCCTGTGCATCAATTCGCCCGACATATTGATCTTCGGCCCGCGCCACCCAATGAATCACCACACGATATGCACCGGGGGGTGTGCCGGGTGGAACGGCCAAATTACCCTGCTGATAGAGCGTTTCGCCTGCCCGCCATTGGTCGCTGTAGAGGGTGTAGGGTTCATCACGCGACAGCACATCTCCGTCCAACGTTTCCAGCGAAAAGATGGGGGTCAAATCGCCATAGGTTGGAGGGTTGAGGATGCCCCATTCTGTAGATACACTCACCTTTTGACCCGGAACCACCTCTACCAAATTCGTATTCAGCAGCGACAGCCATCCGCCGATTGTTTCCGAATGATTCAAAGCCGCGTTTTGTGCAATTGGCGTTGTGCTGACAGCGTGATACACGATAAAACTAATGTCGCCATCTGGCCCATAGAAAGTCGCTTCTTGGGTGTAATGCTGTTCCACCCATTTGCGCAGGGACTCATTGAGGCGGGCATTGTGAATCTCAATCAAATAGGCATCCCGATTGGCGGGCGGGGCAAACACGCGATTGCCCAGCAAAAAGGTGATGTCGCCCCCCGGCAGACGACGAAAGCGCAGCGAGGGGTGGTCGTAATGCCCGGAAGTCACATACATGAGGGTGTTTGGGCCGCGATGTTCCATCAGCCACGCCCCAGCATCCATCATATCGCCATCGGTTTGATAATACAGTTCGGGAACCGAGGCCCATTTTTCGTAACGCTGCCAGACCGTCCCTGCCATTATCAATAGGCTAATCACGCCTATCCCGTAGGTCACGGCAATGAATTGGGGACGGAAAGACAGATTTTTCGCGGATAATAACTGTGTTCCTTGCGCCCATAAAAATTCGAGGCCAATCGCGGGCAGTAGAAAAATCGCCGGAACCATGCCCACCGAACGCATATGACTGGGGGGCAGGCCGCTCACCGCCAGTACACTCGGAATCACCATAAGGGGGGCAATCGCCGCGAGGAAATAGCCTGTATGTGCAACCGCGTCTTGGTCAGGGGCGGGTCGAACAATCCGCCATAGACTGACCAACCACCCAACCACAATCAACACCCCTGCCCACTGCGGGAAATAGGGTGCGTCGGGGTCGTTATAACGGCTATAGGGGTCGCCTTTGATAAAAAACATCTTGGCGTGCAGTTCGATGCTTTCCCAATAACTCGGCGCGTCTTCGGAATTGCTTAATTGCGATAGGCGGTCATTAAAAACGTCTTGATTTTCATAGTAATATTTCAGAATTGGCACGGCGACAATGAGTAGTGTTATCACCACCAACGCCGCTTGCAAAAAGCGTTTTCGGCGGTGTTTCTGATCTGCCAGCCAGATAAAGACCAAAATCAGGCCAATCCAGATAGGAAATAGGCGTGAGGCCATATAGGTATAAAGTGTTGTTGCTCCTAGGAAGCCCGCCATTAATAGCCAGACAGCCCATTTTCGGTGCTGGGTCAACGGTTGGCGTAGCCCTACAAATAAGACCCACAGCGTCAAGGCTTGCAGCATCGGCTGACTGACAGCACGAAAGGCCTGTCGAGCCAGAAAAATCTGGGGAAATGAAACCGCCAGAAATGCCGCAGCAATTAATCCAATAATGATTCCACGTCGTCCACCAAAAATAGCCCGCCCTAGACCAAGCGTGGCGGCTACTGTCACTAAATTCATCATGCCGCTGACGAAGTGCATGGTGAAAATTTGCTCACCCATCAGCCGCATCATGAGCGCATTGACATATAAGTAAAAAACTTCGCGCCCATTAAACGCCGCAAACACTGGGAAGGGCCGCGCCCCGAAAAATGCGATTTCCCGCGAGGCAATAAAATACGCACCCTCGTCATAATGAAAGCCGGGGGGATAGCGGTGGATGTCATAAAAACGCAGGGCTGCCGCGACCAATAAAACCAAAACGACGCCAAGCCACAACGCCGCAAATCCGCGCTGTGATTGGAGGTTTTTGGCTACCTCGTGTCGCTTAAATCCTGCCTGTGTCATGCTACCAGTTTCCGCTTAATTAAATAACGTGAGGTACACCCTGCCGGAAAATCGGGAAAGACCCCAAGCGCCTGATACCCCGCTGCTTCAAAACAACCTGCCAATTCATCATCGGCTATTGAAATCGCAGCCGATAAAATACCATGCTGCACAGCGGCCTGTTCATAGGTGGTGATTAGTCGGGTTTCGTAACCCTGCCCGCGCATGGATTCATCCACCCACACAGTTCCCATAAACAGGACACTCTCGAAAACACGATAACCTGTGATACCCCCGCAGATTTTCCCGGATTCATCTTTTAGGAAAGCCGCGCCAAACAAGCTGCGATTGAGAGGCATATACTGATTGTTGTAGTCGCGGAGATGTTCCCCCAAGCGTTCAACGTCATAATCGCTTGGAGGTGCGGCCAATTGAATCTCGGTTTCTGGCGCTACATCATAGGGCATCAGCGGTTGGCGGGTCATCAAAAATTGATGATAGTCACTCGTCGCCATCTGCATTTCGCCCACGACCTGATAGCCCAACTTTTTGTAGAAATTAGGTGCTTGGAAGGTGGCTGTACCCAAAAAGGCTTTTTGAACGCCTCGTTGGACAGCAGCCTGCTCAATGACATTCATCAAGCGCACGCCATAACCCTTGCCGCGTAACGATTTATCTAGCCACAGAGTATCAATGTACAGCCAGCTACCCGAAACCTGTCCTTCAATCCCACCTAAAATCAAATGATCTTCGGATTCAGCTATGGGGTCGCCATAAATAAATGCGCCAAGCTGCTCACGGACAGGTTCGCCATATTTCGCTGCCAATGATGCCGCCGACTGCTGATGGATAAAGCTGAAATCGGCTTCGGTGGGTTCGGCTTCAAATCGAATTTCCATGACCACACCTCGTCTATTTTTGGGCTGGCGTCCACAGCATATGAATAAGACGACGCACGGCCTCAAAACGGTTCTCACTAAATACGAGGGTAGCGTTTTCATCATCCGACGGGTGTTCAATCATCAAACCTCGGCGCTGATCGGCGGCATGACGAATGGCAAAATTCAGCAGCGGCCATTCCAATTCACCTTGATATGCAGGGGCAACCAGCACATCAGCGCGGGTATAGGTCGAACCAAAACGGCTGTCGGTTCGCAAAGTCGCCAATAACCCTTCATCTCTAGGATCACGCACGACCCAGTGTTCCTCATGGCGCATTCCAAAAGTTCGTCCAAACGAAAACTTGGGTCGAAATTCGCGCTGTTGAGTCGGACGCAGCCAACCCATGCCCCCCTGACTTTCGGGGCGTAACTGCTCGGCAAGCGCGAATTCGGCTTTCCATTCCCGATGGGTTAAATAGGTGATGTCGGGCATCTGCGTCAAGGGTAGGGGTGGGTCAAGATAGGGATGGCGGCGCCAGCGGGTGAAGCCGCGCAGGGTACGGAAACCCAATTTGTGATAAAGCCGTTGTGCTCCATCGTTATCGGCTTCGACTTGCAAGGCTACCCCGGACGCTTTTTGCTGTATGGCAAAATCTAGCGAGGCCCGCATCATTTCTTCGGCAATACCGCGCCGCCGAAAATCGGGATGTACCGCGACATTGGCGATGACCCATAAATCATCATAACCCGCCGGGTAAATCGAAACATTGCCAATGAGCCGACCTGTGATGGGATCAATCCACACGAAACCGCGCATGAGGGCTTGTACGGCACGATCTAACCCAGCAATGAACCACAGAATGGGGCCAGAACGACTGAGGGTACGCATCTCTCGCACCGCTGCCCTCCCCCCTGCGTCCATCGTGGGGCCAAAGGCAAGTTCAATGAGATCGGCTACTGCCCCTAAATCTTGACGGAGGCGGACTGGACGTAGACCGACCTCACGCGCTTGGGCCTGCTTTTTGTTACGTGAAAGCGCAGCAGCCGACATAACTAGGCTTCCCCATCGAGTGTTTTCAAGAGTTGCTCGGCTTGGTCAACTGTGATTGAACCATTTTGGAGCATTTCCAAAATCACGAGACGTTCTTGCTGAGAAACGGGTTCCCATTCACCGGTACGTTTGGCTTTTTGGCCGCCTTCAAAACGCTGCTGGAAACGTTCTTGACGCTCCCGCGATTGTTCGGCAAAACGCTCTTGGCGGCGCTGGGCACGTTCTTGCAGCCGTTCGGCTTGTTCGCGGGCACGTTCAGCCTGTTCACGGGCGCGGCGGGCCATCGCTTCGGCTTTGGCGCTCCAATTTTTGCTGTTGGAGAAAAAGCCTGTGCTAAGATTGGTGGCCGCGTTTACCGCCTGCTGTGTTTGCTGCTCAAGACGTTCGCCCAAGCCGCGCAGACTCTGATTAATGGTGTTTTCGATATTGTTGACCATCTCGTCCACATCGTTATCGAAATCCACATTGATACTGAAGCCACGTTTGCTGTTGCGTTCTTCGGGCACAAGATTAAATGACTCAGCCTCAGTGATTTGAATTTCTGCACCACCATCCCCTACCAACACAATCTGTCCACTGTTGTCGCGCTGATAGGCCGCGTCTTCAATCTCATCGCATTCCACTTCAACATCACTTGGCAGGACAAATCGGGCATGGGTGCCGGGGATGACCATGCAAACAATATCCCCCTCAGCGCCGAATAGGTAGGTTTTTTCGGGGTCAAAGGCGAGGGTCAGAACAATATCCGAATGCACCGATGGGCAGTAACATGACCCTTTTAGATCGGTGATGCTCAAATCGGAACCGACTTCTTCAACCTTCAAATCGCCATTGACGCTCTGCAACAATAAATCAGAGCCAACATTTTCGAGGCTCAGATTGCCGTTGATGTTTTTGAACACCACATCCGAGCCAACATTCGATACTACAATTTCACCCGCGCAGTGTTTCACATCAAGGTCGCTACCGATGCTGTTGATGGTCAGTGTGCCGGTGACATGACGGATGCTTAGATCACCCCCCACATTCCCCAGCGTGGTTTGTCCGGCCACATGGCGCAGCACCAAATCACCGCCAATTTGATCCAGCAGGACTTCGCCCGTAACGTGGGTTACTTTACCATCGCCGCCTACCGACATTACCTTCACGGATATTCCGTCGGGAACGGCTGCTGTGCAATCGCCGCCGCAATTAATGAACACCGCGCCGGACTCGTTTTGGTGAATCTCGGGGTCGTCCCCGTCAATTTGAAAACCGAGGCCGCTGTGTCCTTGAATGACCAGATCGCCCCCGACTTGCTCAAAGATGATTTCAGTAATCGCGCCCGTTTGTTCGATACGTGCCATGCCCTTTTCTCCCTCTCACTCGTGCTAACTAACGATTGGATGAACGACCTCTTATAAGCACTAAAGATTCTTATGGATTGCCTTTGCGTAAGATCGTAATTGCTTCTTCGGTAGTAATTGTGCCCGACGATAAATCTTCTAAAACTTGGATACGGGCGCGATTGGTGTCTTCAGATTCGGTCTCCATCGTAGGCTCATAGCCCATCGAACGGATAATATCGTGCAGGCGGCTGCGTACCGTTGGATACGAAATGCCGAGTTCTTTCTCGACCCGGTTGATTTTGCCTTCACAGCGCAAAAAGACTTCAACAAATTCTAGTTGTTGGGCGTTCAGCGATGTCAGTCCGCTCACTTCAAAACGCCCTTCAATGTTGATGTCACAGTTTTCGCAATGTAGCTGCTTGACGATCAACGGGCCATTACAAACGGGGCAGTGGGTCAAAATCGGATGATACATTCCCCGGTGAACCTCCATTTTCATCTCATTGAAATTTTCTTCAGAGATGTTAAATTACACCTCATGAAACTTCATTTCTAATTAAAATAATATTCGCTTCAGTTTTAAATGTCAATAACACTATTGAGTTTATAAACACAAAATGCCGTTTATCACCCAGAAATTGTGATTGGGCGATAACGGCTTATGAAAATATTCTTTTCTCTCGAACACAGTTTACTATAAAATCACGAGCCGAGGCTGCTTTGCAAAACTTGTACCACAGCGTCAATGATTTGCTTAAATATCTCAGGTTTTAGTGTAGCAATTTGGGCCACGAATAAGCTCGAATTTGCCGAGGTGTGACCACGCTTCGTCTTCCTCTGGACGATTCCAATCTTTGGAAAGGGCCGCTTCACTTAACAGTGTGATTTCTTCAATCAATGGAGTCTCCTCCAAAATTGTCACAATAGCACGACGAGAGGTAGGCAGGGCAATTTCTTCTAATAACCGCACATTGCCATGCTCATCAATAATCGCTTCGACTGCTCGCAGCATTGTCGTTACCTCCCCGTAAAGCTACAGTGCCCCACCACGCGGACGGGCAACATTTGGACGCAAACGATTCGATAATAGAGACCGGGGTGAACGGCGCGGGTGACGCACCACCATTTGAGCGGTTTGGGCGACCCCATGAATCTCATCGGCAATGAGCGAGGCTGAATCGGGATTGCCAATCCTTTTCGCGGCATCGGCAAACCGCTGGCGGAAATCGGGCGGACGATTGACCCATTCAGCTAAGGCTTCGGCGACTCGCGCTGGGCCGGGAGCGTACACCCCTGCCCCATTTTCGACGACATAACGCACATTGCCATCTTCTTGACCGGGGACATGCCCACTGAGGATCATCGGTATCCCGGCCACACATGCTTCGGAGACTGTCGCTGGGCCAGCTTTGGTCACCAAAATATCGGCCCCCGCCATCATTTGGGCCATCTTATTGGTAAAGGGGTAAATGAGGGTTTTCTGATTCCACTCGCAGGCTTCCAATTTTTCTTTGAGGGGGGCATTGCGTCCAGCGATAATGACCAACTGGATATTCAAATTTTGATCGTTGATGGCGCGGGCGGTCTTAAAAAGTGGCCCCATCGCATCCCCGCCGCTCACCAACAGGACGGTCAGTTTTTCAGCATCCCAGCCGAGTTCAGCACGGGCCTGCTGCTTGCCCATCAACCCTGCTACAAAATCGGGATGAACGGGCAGCCCGGTAATTTTCATCTTTTCCGGCTGCATCCCATATTTTAGGCCGCGATCATAAGCGGTCTGGGTTGGGACAAGGCACAAATTGACTTTGTTGTTATACCAGAAGGCGTGGGTCGAAATAAGATCAGTGACAACCGTGACAAAAGGTGGCGGTGTGGGCCAATCTTGCAAGATACGCATGGCATTGTGATTAAACAGTGAATGCACGCACACGACCAAATCCGCTGGATGCTCATCAAACAAACGTCGAAAACCACGCCGCCAACTGACATAAAAACTTTCCATCACCAGCTTGGAGCGATGTGGCCCATCTGAAATTCGATAGCTCGTTCCCCACGACTGCCGCGCATGGTTGACCCATAGTGGATAGAGTTTGGGCATATGTTTAAAGGGTGTTGGGGTGTAATAGCGAAACGCATCCACCATATCGAAAGTATACGCACCGGGATAGCGGTTTTCTAACGCGGCTTGGATGGCGGTGGCTGCTGCACGATGGCCGCCGCCCGTATCTGACATGAGCAATAAAACTCGGCGGGGGGACTGGGGTGTGGGCATGGATTCTTCTAACAACGCCTCATTCGCTTGGTTCAATTTTGGGCGCTTCCAACTTACGCTTAAACGCCTTTTCAAATTTGCTGCGAGGCATCAGTTGCCGACGATCACACTTGGTACAACGTAGACCGATATCTGCCCCAACTCGATAAATCATCCAGCGATTTTCACCGCAGGGGTGGCCTTTTTTCATCTGCACGATGTCGCCAATTTGAATTTCTAGGGGCATTTTGACTGCCCACCACTCACTATAACACTGGTTTTGCTTTGTAGTTGCCCAATTATAACAGCTAGGCCGGAGATAGCGAGTGGCAAGGCGGCGGTATGTAAATCGCAATGGCCCGGAGAAGTGCTATTCATTCGATTTTTGCGAGGATTTAAGTTCCAAAATTCAATTGACCGTGATAGCGATATTCCGTAGCGCCGACCCACCGTTGCCGTCGCTCAGTGTCACCGTAACGGATGTGTTCCCCGCTGCGATGCCCTGAACCATAAATGAAGTTCCATCCACAATTGTGATAGCGGCGACGCCCGTATCGGCGGAGGTTGCGGTATAGGTGACGGTGTTGCCATCTGGGTCGGAAAATTGGAGGAATACGGGTTGGCTGTCCCCAGCAGGAATCGTCATCGGAGACGGCTCAATGGTAAATGTGGGGTTTTGATTGGTCGCAGGAGGTGCATTGACCGTTACATTGATGGAGGCGGTTGCCGACCCCCCGCGATTGTCTTGGAGGAGTACCGTAATAGTGGTAGTTCCTGCGGCAAGCGCTTGGACATTGAAACTAGAGGGGCCGAAACTGGCAACAGAAGCAATCGCCGGATTGGTCGGGCTGGCGGTGAAACTCACCGGGTCGCCATCCGGATCCACAAAACTAAATGCGACGGTTGTTGACCCCCCGACCTCTAGCGTAATATCTACTGGCGGCGCAGTAAAAGCCGGATTTTGATTTGCTGCTGGGGTGGCGGTGTTGGTCGGTGTTGGGCTACTGGCCGATGTAACGGTTGCCGTTGCTGTCGGTGTCGCTGAGGGGAACAGTGTAAACGTCGGCGCAACCGTCAAAGTTGGCGCAAAACGCAGAGGTGTGCTGGTGGCTGGGACAAATTGACCGGGTGTGGATTGCAGCGGCCCTTGATTCTGGGTTGGAAACAGGGTGACAGTCGAGGGTGCTACCGGGGCTTGACTGGTGCGAGCCTGTTGGGTTTGAATGGCAGGGGCTGGCAGGGTGTTGGTCGGATCGGTCTCAGACGTATTGTCATTTGGGGCAACACCCAACAAAATGGCCCCAACACAGTAGCAGGGTAGCGTTGCCAAAATTATGAACAACAGAATGCTTTGCCGAAAACGCCGCGCCTGCTGTACATCATAAAAACCGCTGTCAAAACCCATACGCTCTGCCTGTGTAATCGGTTATTGTTTGTATACGCAGTATAGTCTAAATCCCAACATCAGTCCACTTACGCAAACTCTACGTAAACTGGAACACCAATCCGATTGGCGATTTGCAGAGCGGCTTGATGGGCGGGGGTATCATATTCGGCCAATTGGAGCGGACGCCGATTCGGATTTTGCATGTGCTGTTTGACCATATCCCACACGTGGCTGCGTCCCTCCACGCCTTCCAAATCGGCAATCAGGTGGAATTGCTGCCCATCAAAGACATGAATCCATGTATCCATGCTGATTTTCATCGGGTCAGTTTTGCTACGCCGTCCTTGTGACTGTGGGGCCGTCTGACTGACGAGTACATATTCAATTTGGGAAAAAGGTACACGCCAATTGACGAAGGGTAGCACCATCCCTTTGTTGTAGACCTCTTTTTTGTGGGTGTCCACTAGGACGCTCGTGGCGTTAAACATGCGCCACAAGGTAACGATCAAACTTCCTAACATGAGAACCCCGACCAATAGACCGATTGTTGGCAGCCACGTCGGTTCAACATCGGCAAGGCCGCTGGTATTCGCGCCAATTCCCAAAATCAAGAATAGAACACATAAGGCCCCAAACAGCAGCACGCGGCCAATATTGATCACCCACCAGCTTTGGACTCGCTGCCAGCGAACGCCTACCGATGTATGCGCGAATTTCCAATGGGAAAATTTGAGTGGTAGCGGTGCCGGGGCTACCTCTGGATACTGCAATTCGATGGGCTTATCTTTAACGGATGGCTCGGTTGGGAAGGTTTCTAGTTCCGGGATAGGTGGACGAGGGATAATCTCGGAGGGGATGTCATCGCCAGTCGAATAGACCGCCGGAAAACGATGGGTTTGAACGGTGGGTCGAGCGACATTTTCGGCGCTCATGGAAATTTCGGGCTGGTCACTGTTGATAAAGGCGGCGACACGCGGTTGGGTATTGGGATCCACAAATTGGTAGGGCCGATTGAGCAAACGGGCCAATGATTGCCCTGCCACTTTAGCCCCGTTGACACGCCCGCCAAAAGTATCATCCGGCCACTCCGCCAATTCACACCACTGCATTTGGGCGGTGTCGTATTGGGTCATAGAGGGATCAAGCAGCAGCATCCCTAAGCGCCATGCACGGCTTTCAGGTGCCCAACCCAGTACAATCCGCATAATTTGGGCGGGCGATAGGCTGGCACTTGGTAGTTGACGTGCTTGCACAAATACGGGATGCACAACTAAGCCATCCGGTTTTGCCTCGACCAATGTGGTCGGCACTTCCAATTCGGTGCTGACCAACCGCCATGTATCTGGGGTGAACTGGATAGTGAGAAAATTGGAGGCTTGCACTATGTCTTTGGGGCTGTCAATCATCGTACCATACCAACCGTGTCGAATTTGTAAACCTGTTTAGTGTAGCGTGACATGCTGGGGATAGCCAGTCATGCTTTTGCCGGGTAGCAGTTTTAAAGCAAGATGCTAGGAGCGTCAAGGCAAGGGTTTCGATTGGCATAGAATCGTCGGTTTATAAGTCCACCAAGCCTTGTTGGGCCGCAATCGCTACCGCCTCCGTCCGATTTCCTGCGCCGAGTTTGCTGAGAATGGAACTGACATGAAATTTGACAGTACGTTCACTGATAAACAGCGCCACACCGATTTCTTTGTTTTGTTGCCCCTGTGCCATCAATTTTAAGACTTCTAATTCGCGTGGGGTCAGGGCGTCGGGCGCAGGATCAGACGGAGTATCGGGTTGGCTGACCCGTCGTAGCAGTTTGGAGGCGATGACGGGGGCTAATAATGAACCGCCCGCATGAACCACCCGAATCGCATTAAAGACATCTTCCCGCCGCGCCCCTTTCAACAAATAGCCCTGTGCGCCTGCTTGGACGGCACTCAAAATACGCTCATCCGTATCAAAGGCGGTAAAAACAATCACGCGGCAATCGGGGTTCGACTCGCGCAGTCGGATGATACATTCGACCCCATCCATTTCTGGCATTTCCAAATCGAGCATGGCGACATCGGCTTGGCGATCCTGCAATAGGCGTAAGACTTCTCTCCCATTAGACGCCTCGCCAACCACCTCAAAATCTGGCTGTGTACCCAAGACTGCTACCAGTCCGTCGCGCACGACAGGGTGGTCGTCCGCCACGATAATGCGAATGGTGCTTGCCATTTAGCGGCCTCCTAATGGAATTTGGACTTCGACCCGCGTACCGCTATTGGGGTTGCTTTGCAGATTTAATGTGCCCCCTAACAGTTTGACACGCTCATTCAACCCAATTAGGCCATAACGCCCCTCTTGGGGAATGTTCGATGGGTCGAATCCATAACCATCATCTTCAATCATTAAATGGACGTTTTCCGGCGTCATACTGATGCGGATTGTGACAGTGTTGGCATGGGCATGGCGGCGAATGTTGGTCAATGACTCTTGTACTACCCGATACAATCCCGCCTCAATCCGAACGGGCAGGGATCGCCGACCTCCTTCAATTTCGAGATGTGTCTGCACTTCTGCCGTTTTTGACCAATTTTCTAAGAGATCAGCGACGGCTTGGGCCAATGTTTTGCCTTCGAGCGGGGCCGCCCGTAAATCCAAGACCGAACGTCGGGCCTCTTCCAAATTGGCTCGGGTCAAGGTCATGGCCTGCTGAATGGCTTTGCGAATCCGTTCCGTATCAGCATTGGTTTCCAAAAGTGCATCGGCGGTTTCGAGTTGTAAGGTGATCGCCGTCAATCCTTGAGCAAGGGTATCATGGATTTCACGGGCAAGACGGTTGCGTTCCTCAACTGCGCCGATTTCACTTCGGCGGGCAAACAAGAGGGCACGCTCAATTGCCATACTGAGTAAATCACCGACTGTATAGAGTAAGCGCAAATCGTCGGCAGAAAGTTCACGCCAATCGCGGCTGGCGACATTCAATACCCCTAGTTTTTTGCCTCTGGCGTACAGCGGAATACTGGCATGATAACGCAACCCGTCTGTGCCATCCACCAATCCTTTTAGGCGGGTGCAGGTGATGACATTGACATTTGCCGCGCCTCCCATATCGCCTGCCAGATAGGTATCCAAACAATAGCAGGTGTTTTGCATAAGTCGGGGATGTTGAACCAGCACCGGAGGCAAATCTTGGGTAGCCGCCAGATAGGTTTCTCCGGTGTCCTCATCTACCAAAAAAATCCAACCCGTGTGCAGATCGAGCAAAGTAGCGACATGCCCCAACGCCACACTCAAGGCACGCAGCAAATCCACTTCACGATTCAGCGCCTCCGCAATCGTGTTCAAAATCGAAAGTTCACGGTTGCGCCGCTGTAATTTTTCGGTATTGGAGACAAAGCCACCTTTGGCTGTACTATCGGCCATCGAATAAAACACCCACTACTTAGTTAAATTCAGGCAGAATTGTAGGCAATTGTCAGGTCAGATGCCACTTTTCAAATCTAATGAAAATGCGATATTGTCAGAGTAGAATAAAAGTAGATTGTCAATTCTACAAAAGGATTAATACCCCCATGACCATTCAGACGACTAAAGTTAGCGAATGGATGACCAAATCAGTAATCACGGTTGAACCTGACACCCCAATTGGCGAAGCCCACCAATTGATGAAAGAAAAAAGAGTCCGCCGTTTGCCAGTCGTAAAACACGACAAATTGGTGGGTATTATCACTATTGGTGATGTGCGTGAAGCCAGTCCATCCGACGCCACCTCTCTCAGCATTTGGGAGATTAATTATCTGTGGGGGCGTCTGACGGTTGAGAAGATTATGACCAAAGACGTGCTCACCGTTAGCCCCGATACAACGGTGATTGCCGCTGCCAAGATCATGCTAGAAAAGAAAGTCAGCGGCTTGCCCGTTTTGGACACTTCCCACAAATTGGTTGGGATGATTACCGAATCAGATGTCTTTAGAATGCTGGTCAAATCCACTGTAGAATAAATCCCCATGTGCGGATAGGGGCAGTCCCAATTCCTGCTCCTATCTTGCCTTAGTGAGAGCGCTTTCTTAGATGAGAAATGTATGAGGGAAAAGGTAATTCCTTTTGAACCTTTGATTTATGCGACGGGCATAGTATAATCACCCGATGCTTTGCCAGCCAATGGAGATAAGATTATGGATTCCCGTCACGAGCCGGTGAATGAAGAAGCAATAGAACAACCCTCATCACCGCAGCCAGAGACAGCCCTTACTTCGCAATCGAGCCTTGTAGAAGAGGAGGCACCGTCCACCCCTGTGAGCGATCACCCTACCGATGATAATGCAGTTGAAGTTGAAGCCCCTGCTGAACATGAAGACGTCTATGCCGAAGAAGTAGGCGCAGGCGATCACCCTACCGATGATAATGCAGTTGAAGTTGAAGTTGAAGTTCCTGCCGAACATGAAGAGGCCTATGCCGAAGAAGTAGGCGCGGGCGATCATCACGATGCCGCAGATGAAGTTGTAGAATCTCCCCACGCTCCTGATACGGGTGTCAAGCGGGGCGATTTAATTGAAGGCACGATTTTGAAGACCACCCCTACTGAAGTCACCGTCGAAATCGGTGCAACGGTTGAAGGGGTCATCAATAGTCGTGAGTTGGAGCGCCTGACCACCAGCACCATTCAAACATTACAAGAGGGTGCCAAAGTATTGGTGTTTGTCGTTGCTGCCGCTGGCCCTGATGGACGACCTGTTTTATCCATCAGTCGTGCATTGGAAGAAAGCGACTGGCGCGAAGCTGAAGAATATTTCCAGAGCAAGGCCCTCTATGAAGGTCGCGTTTCTGGTTACAACAAAGGTGGCTTGATTGTGCGGTTTGGACGGCTGCGTGGTTTTGTGCCCGCCAGCCAAATTAGCCCAGAACGTCGTACCCGTGCCACTGGCGAAAACCCCGAAGAGCGTTGGGGTGGCATGGTGAGTGAAACCATCATGGTCAAAGTGGTCGAAATTAAACGTGCCCGCAACCGCCTAATTTTGTCCGAGGTGGCAGCCACCCGTGAATCACGCGACGAGAAGAAACGCCGTTTGCTGGAAGAATTGAAGGTTGGTGAACGCCGCAAGGGTAAAATCACCAGCGTAGCCGATTTTGGCGCATTTGTAGACATCGGTGGCGCGGATGGCTTGGTGCATTTGACCGAAATTTCGTGGAAGCACCTGACCCACCCCAGCGAATTACTTGCGGTGGGGCAAGAGGTGGAAGTGGAGGTCATCAGTGTTGACCCCAGCAGCCGCCGCATTGGGTTGAGCATCCGTCGCACCGAGCGTGATCCTTGGGCGGAAGTGCAGTCACAATATGTGGTCGGGCAGTTGATCCAAGCGACCATCACCAAGCTGACCAAGTTTGGAGCGTTCGCAAGATTGGTGGATCACCCTGAAATTGAAGGCTTGATTCACATCAGCGAATTGTCTGAACATCGCGTGCGTCATCCACGTGAGGTCGTTAGCAAAGGCGATGTGTTGACCCTGCGTATTGTGAAAATTGACCATGATCAACGCCGTTTGGGGTTGAGCCTGAAGAAAGTAGATTCGCCAGAATACCTCGATCTCGACTGGAAGATGGCGGATTCAAATCTGAAGTAATAACGGCCCCGGCTGTAAAAAATGAAGCAACGAACATGGGCGGGACTTTCGGGTTCCGCCTTTGCCATTTCTGATAGGGTGATCGAAGGCCGATTTTCAACTGGAAAAATGGCTAGGTTACGTTCAGACAAAGATATGGCATAGTATCATCACCTGAGGGAAAGTGTATGCTGAAGCGAAAACCTATAGATCGCTTTACAGTACCAACAAGAAGAACCCTTTATCTTGCCCAGAAAGAGGCAGAACAACTGAAGCATACTTTCATTGGCCCGGAACACGTTTTGGTTGGCCTTTCCAAAGAGAAAGACGGAACTGCCAATCAAATGCTTGTTGAATTTGGGTTAGATGAAGAACGGTTGACTGCCCTACTTGAGCAATTTACGGCAGATTATCCAAGTGGGGAAACAGAATTAGCTCTCTCACGAGCAACCAAAAAGCTACTTGAACACGCGGTTGATGAAGCAAGACGGCAGGATTCGTTTTTTATTGCTACTCCTCACCTTTTGTTAGGAGTTTTACGTGGCAAAGACACTATTGCAACTCAAATGATTAAAAGCACTGGGCTTGATCCTGTCAAGTTGTGGCAAGATGTGAGGAAGCGTGTGAGAAAGTATCCTACCACTGCACTGCGATAAATAAATGGTTCATGAAGAATTACCTAAGCCTGTTGCTGTCAGTCCCCACTATCCCCTATAATTGAAATTAGCCGCGCTGTACCTATAAAGTTTTTCTCCTCTGAGAAATTCCAATTCTATCTGAACTTCTCCAGCGGGAGAAACGTCTAACGTATAAGCGTGTAGGGATATTAACAATCCAAATTGGGGTGGGGTGTTTTGTACAATAGAAATTTGAAAAAAAGGCGTTAAGGTATGGTTTGCAAGTGACATTCTATCTAGCGTAACGGACTAATTTCCGGTAGAGTTCTGAATAGGGACAGTTCAAATTAGTTGTGCCCTATTGGGCGTTTTGGGTGGTTTGTAAAAGGCCATAGGCTGTTTCATTCAATGAAGTTATGGCGGTTATTTAAAACATGTCCAAAGGGAGGACAATCCCATGGCGGAGCGAAATCAAGGTGGTAACAAAATGGAGCGTTTTACTCAGCGTGCTCGCCGGGTGCTGAGTCTGGCCCAAGAAGAGGCCGAACGCTTACAACATAGCTACATCGGAACTGAGCATTTACTGCTTGGTTTAATGCGTGAAGAGGGTGGGGTTGCGGGTCGTGTTTTGAGTGAACTCGGCCTCGACCAACGTCGCGTGGAAGAACTGATCGAACGAATGACCAGTTCAAATCGCACCACTGGCCCTGTTCAAATGGACTTGTCGCCGAGCACTAAAAAAGTGCTGGAATTAGCTGTGGATGAAGCCCGCCGCATGGGCCATCACTATATTGGCACCGAGCATCTCCTGTTAGGCTTAGTACGTCAACAAGATGGGGTTGCTATTGAAGTGTTGAAGCGCCTGCACATTAACCCCGAAGATGTGCGCCGCCAAACCCGCCGGATTTTGCAAGAAGACCCTGACCGTAACCGCCGCGAATTTCCGCCGCGTCGTGAAGGCTCTGGCAGTTCGACATCGGCTTCGTCTTCAGCATCAAGCGGAAGTTCACCCGAAATCGGGCCACGCGGATCACGCTCCCGTGAGAAAAAGAGTTCAACCCCGTTAATTGACCAACTCGCCACCGACCTGACTGCGCTTGCCGAGGATAACAAACTCGACCCGGTCATTGGGCGTGAGATGGAAATTGAACGTGTGATTCAAATCCTAAGCCGTCGTACCAAGAACAATCCGGCCCTCATCGGCGAACCCGGTGTCGGCAAGACCGCGATTGTTGAAGGTCTGGCCCAGCGTATCGTAGACCGCGATGCCCCCGCCCCCCTGCTGAATAAGCGCGTGCTTCAATTGGATGTCGGCAGTTTGGTGGCAGGCACCATGTATCGCGGGCAGTTTGAGGAACGGCTCAAGCGTGTTGTGGAAGAACTGAAATCCTCCGACAGCATCCTGTTCATTGACGAAGTGCATATGCTGGTAGGGGCAGGTTCGGCAGGCAGCAGTGTGGACGCCGCCAACATCTTGAAACCCGCCCTCGCTCGTGGTGAATTGCAATGTATCGGTGCAACGACACTCGATGAATATCGCAAGCACATTGAAAATGATGCCGCATTGGAACGCCGTTTCCAAAAAGTGCGCGTAGATGAACCCACCATTGAACAAACCATCGAAATTTTACGCGGCATCAAGAGCAATTATGAAGAACATCACGACCTTGAAATTTCCAACGAAGCAATTGAGGCAGCCGCCAACCTTTCGGCCCGTTATCTGCCAGATCGTTTCCTGCCGGATAAGGCGATTGACCTCATTGACGAAGCCTCCAGCCGGGTCCGCATGTACAAGAGTCCCGACAGCACCCGCTATCGTAAGACCGAACGTGAACGCCTGAATTTGCTGGATGAGTTGGATGATGTTCAGCGCAACACCGACGTTGACCCCGCCATTGTCGAAGATATGAAGACCCAGTTGCGCGAAGTCGAGATCAAACTAGAAACTTTCCATTCCAGTTGGAATCCTGAAACCCAGAAGCCGCGTCTTAGCTCCGAGGATATTGCCGAAGTCTTGGGCATGTTGACGGGTATCCCGGTCACGACCATCGCCGAGGAAGAATCTCAGCGGCTACTGCGCATGGAAGACGCCCTACATGAACGTATCATCGGGCAAAACGAAGCGATTAGCGCCATTAGCAAGGCTGTGCGGCGTGCCCGTGCGGGCCTCAAAGACCCCCGTCGTCCGATTGGTTCATTCCTGTTCCTCGGCCCAACCGGGGTTGGTAAGACCGAACTTTCGAAGGCACTGGCGGAATTCCTGTTTGGCAGTGAAGATGCCCTAATTCAACTCGATATGAGTGAATTTATGGAACGGCATACCGTCGCCCGTCTGACAGGCGCACCTCCCGGTTATGTGGGGTACGAAGATGCGGGTCAATTGACTGAAGCCATCCGCCGCCGCCCCTACAGCATTGTGGTGTTTGACGAAATTGAGAAGGCCCACCCTGAAGCTCTGAACATGCTGCTCCAGATTATGGAAGAAGGCCACCTTTCCGATGCACGTGGCCGCCAAGTAGACTTCCGCAACGCGATTGTGGTCATGACCAGCAATATCGGCGCGGATACCATCAAACGTGGTACGACGCTCGGTTTCAGCTTTGAAAAAGATGAACAAATGTCGCAGGCCGAAGAATACGAGGAAATGCGCAAGCGTGTCACCGAAGAACTGCGCCGCAACTTCCGGCCTGAATTCCTCAACCGCTTGGATGGCACGATTGTCTTCCGTTCGCTGACACGTGAGGAAATCAACGAAATTGTAGAACTACGTCTCCATGAAGTTCGTGCCCGCATGAAGGAACACAACCTCGGTCTTGAAGTGACTGATGCGGCCCGTACCTTTATTGGCGACAAGGGCTATGACCCCGAATTTGGGGCACGTCCGCTGCGCCGTGTGGTCACGAATTTGGTCGAAGACAAACTCTCCGACTTCATTCTGATGGGTAACTTCGAGGTAGGCAGTACCGTCGTGGTTGACCTCAACGCCGAAACCAAAGAACTGACTTTCGCGGCGGGACAGGGTGAAGCGGTGGGCGATGCAGTTGCCCAAGAAGCCGCCCCAATGAACTAAACCGTTCACCTATCAACAAAAATAAACACCCAGTCTATTCGTTAGACCGGGTGTTTTTGATTCTGTGACAGATTTTGATGTGGTGGACACGGGGCTAAAGCCGCCGTGCTGAATCTAGGGGAAAATTTAAATTACGCCTAAATTCTTGCCTACTTTTTCAAACACGCTGAGGGCCTCCTCAATATCAGAGGGGGTATGCGCGGCGGTATTCATCACACGGATACGCGCTTTACCCTGTGGAACGGTTGGGTAGCCAATCGCCATCGCAAATACGCCGTTTTCAAATAATTGGCGGCTGAACTGCTGCGCCAATTTCGCTTCACCCAACATCACCGGGACAATCGGCGTTTGGGTCTGGCCTGTATCAAAACCGAGGGCTTTCATGCCCTTCTTAAATACATCAGCATTGGCCCATAGACGTTCGACTAATTCTGTAGATTCTTCCAATAGGTCAACCGCTTCCAAGCAGGCGGCTGTATCGGGGGCGGTCATGGCACTGGAAAACAGCAATGGACGACAACGCTGCCGTAGCCAATCAATAATTACTTTGCGGCCTGCCACAATCCCACCGACCACCCCAAAGGCTTTGCTCATCGTACCGATTTCAATATCCACTTTGCCATGCAGCCCAAAGTGATCCACGATGCCACGTCCGCCTTTGCCCAACACACCCTCGCCATGTGCATCATCTACCATCAGCAGGATGTCAAATTCACGGGCAATTTCATAGATGGCAGGCAGGGGGGCAATGTCGCCATCCATGCTAAACACGCCGTCAGTGATAATCATATAACGAGTGTATTCTTTGCTGGCGATGGCTTCTTTGATTTTTTCGCGCAAATCGGCGGGGTCGTTGTGTTCATACGCGATAATTTGGGCACGGCTGAGGCGGCAGCCATCAATAATGCTGGCGTGATTGAGGCGGTCAGAAAAAATCGCGTCACCCTTGCCGACCAATGCGGGAATTGTACCAAGATTCGCTGTGAAACCACTTTGTAGAGTTAAGACAGCCTCCGCCCCTTTAAATTGGGCTAGTCGTTCCTCTAATTGCACATGCAGACTATTGGTTCCAGCGATGGTACGCACCGCGCCCGGCCCAATGCCATACTGATCAATGGCATCTTTCGCGGCTTGCACCAAGCGGGGGTGGTTGGCGAGGCCGAGATAGTTGTTGGCGCAAAAATTGATGACGGGCTTGCCATCTACAACAATGCGTCCACCCATCGCGCTTTCAATCGTGCGAACCGTATTAAATAGGCCCTGTTCGCGTAATTCATCGAGTTGCTCCGCCAAAAAAGCGGTTTTGGTATCTACCTGTGTGTCCATGCAGTACCCTTTCAGTCAAACATGGGGAATGTGAATGGTCTTGATTGTAACTCATGGCCGATAAACGAACACCCGCCCATCGTTCAAAATCGCGCCTGCTTCTTTTGAGCCACCCAGCACATAAAGTACGTTGTCTACACTGGCGATAGGAACCCCGTGCAGCGGCACAGGCATCTGGGTGATGATTTCCCATAGCTCCGTTTCCGGGTCATAGACCTCCAACGTATCAAGGGTTTGGGGGCAATCATCATTTGGGCATACCGCAAAAACTTCACCCCCGGCGGCATAAATTTTGCCATCCATGACGGTGGCGTTGAACCCTGCCCGTGCGACATTCAGCGATGGGCTGGTTTCCCATGCCTCCGTTTCGGGGTCATAAATTTCAACCGAATCATATTCCACTCCGGTGCTCCGCCCGCCAATGGCCCAAATCTGGTTGTCCAACACAACAGCAGCGAGGTGATCGCGTACTACACTCGTGGGGGCTAGGGTCGTCCATTCATCCTGAGTAGGGTCATAGCGCAAAAGGGGTGGAGCAACGGATTCATCATCCGATACCCCGCCGACAAGGTAGATGAAGTCACCCACCACAACCGCAACACCAGCGGCACGGGGTTCTGGTAAATCGGTTAAGGCTGTCCATTCATCGGTGGTGGGGTCATAGACAAACGCGGTAGATTGGGGTTGCCAGCGCACAAAACCACCGAATACATAGATTTTGTCTTCATAGGTGGTCGCCATCAAATGGTCACGACCTGCGGGCATGGGGGCAAGCGTCTCCCATATATCATTCGCTGTATCATAGACCTCAAACGTATCGAGGCCGCCGAAGCCACCGGGAACATAAATCTTGTTGTCTAATACAGCCGCAGGCATTTCGGAGCGGGCAGTAAGCATAGAACGAACTTCTTCCCAGCCTTCTTGCCCATAACTGGTTCGTGGGAAATAGGTCAACACACTTAGGGCGACGATGAATAGGAATCGAATTTTCGGCATTGCCATCCCTCCACAACTTTATTCGATATAATCCCCCATCAATACCTATCATATAGGCAATTCGGGTTTAGGTGAAACGATGTCTCATTCCCAATCAGATCAGTTGATGGCGGCCCTGCAAAAACATCTATACACAACACAGGCCGATATTGAGGCCAATCGGCGTGGGGTGATTAGTGAAACGCAAATCGCTCGGATTCATGGTCAACTGCGCTCGGCGTGGCTGGTGTTGGGATGTTTGATGTTTGCACTGCTAGGGCCATTTTTGCTCTTTAGTTTATTGCTTGGTTGGCAAGTTTTCCTATTTGTGTTGATTGTCGGTCTACTGATCGCCAGTGTCAGTGGTTGGTTTACCACCAAGCAAATTCAGCGGCAGTATCAGTTAATTAACGATGAGTTGCAAAAAGGCGAGATTGCCCATGTCGAAGGGCCTCTGAAGAAAAAAGTCGAAGGCCGCCGGATGGGTCAGTACGTTGGCATCGGGTCAGAATTTTTTGATGTGCCAAAGGGACTTTTAGAAGCGATTCCCGAAGGCGAAGCTGCGGTAATCTATTATCTGCCGCAGAGCAAGCAGTTGTTGTCGTTGGAACTGGGTAGTGTGGGGGGAAAAGACAGGGTTGAAAACAAGCGTGTTGTAAGAGCAAGGGCATTTCGCCCGCGATACCGCGAATTGCTATCCATCCATCTAGGACTCATTCATCAAATTTAGTCAAGTAACATTTGCCGCCCTGCGCTATACTGAAACACATGGACAGAAAATTCATTTACCCAACCTCCCATAAGAAACGCACCTCTATCTGGCTGACCCTATTGTTATTGGCATTAGCCTCAATCATTGCTGCCTGCGACACCCTTGACCGCATCGGTGAACGGCCCGACCCCACCCAAACATCTGTCGTTTTTCGCACAGCCACCCCCGGCGGACGGATTTCGGTTTGGCTCGTATCCCCAACAGGTCAAGCGATTGCTCAAGTCGGGACACCCAATCCGAATAATCCCGGTGAAATTATCGGGCCAGTTGGGACAGCGACGGCGATTGTGCAAACGCTGGTTGCCGCTACCCAAACAGCCCTTGCCCCGGCGATTGCCCCTAATTTCCAGCCCAACAATTGCCCACAGCCCAGTGGTCGTGTACCCGAACCTCGCCCCCTGTCCTTCGCAGAATTTCCAGCAGCAATTGGAACCTATCTGAGTGATGGCGGCCCGACGGCGGTGATGGAAAGCGAACTCCGCAATTGGGGCGCAATTACTGGCGCAGGGGGTCTGGTACAGGCGAACACTGATTTGACCGGGGATGGAGTGGAAGAGGTACTCATCACTCTCTTTAATCCCTTCACCTATAATCCCGATTCACCCTTAAATTCAGGGCAGTTGCTAGTCTATGGCTGTGACAACGGCGGGTATCGTCTACTGTATTCTACTCCCAACAGCCCCGGCTTGGCCCTGCCCGTTTTGCATCGGGTAGGCGATATGAATGGCGATGTCAAAGCCGAATTGGTTTATGACATCCAATCCTGCGGCCAAACTTACTGTACCCGCGAAGGTCAAATTTTGACATGGAATCCGATTACAGGCGCTTTTGAGCCGTTAAATAATGCTCCCATTGTGGCAATCAATGGTCGGCTGGGGGTACTCGATATTGATGGCGATGGCATCCTTGAACTCACGGCCCGCAGTAATCCGCTGAGTGACAGCGCATCTGGCCCGACCCGTGCCCAGATTGATGTATGGGATTGGACAGGCAAAAACTATATCTTGGCGGTGCGGAATGCTGATGAACCACGTTATCGCGTCCATGCCCTCCATGATGCGGATGCTGCTTTCGGGGTCAGCAGTTGGCGCACCGCGATTACAAATTATTCCCGTGTCCGCGACGATGAAACCCTGTTGGCGTGGACACTCCCCGGTGAACGCGAAATGCTTCGGGCCTATGCCGCTTATAAGATGGTGATTACCTATGCCCGACTGCGCGAAAATGCCAGAGCCGAATCCATCTTGGCGGTCTTGGTTGCTGAAAATCCAGAGGGAACGCCGGGGGCGGGTTATTCGTCTATGGGATTAGCCTTCATGAATGACTTCCGAGCCAGCAACAACCTGACCACCGCCTGTCAAGTGACGTTGGGTGTTGCCAATGGGCGACCAGAAGTTGTGACCTTTCTGAATAATTATGGCTATGCCAATCGGGTCTATGCTGTCACGGAACTTTGCCCATTTTAATTGGTAGAATAGCTAACACTCAAGAATTGCGATATTTTGAAAAATCAGCGATGATTTAGCAGAATTTAAAGTTCTAAATAAACGGAGATTATAAATAACCCATGTCTGGGCAATCTTTTCCACCCCCCAATAATCCAAATGACCCATTTGGGCAGCAACAACAACCACAGTTTGGACAGCAGCCACAGCAGCCCTTTGGACAACCTCAATTCGGTCAACAGCCCCAATTTGGACAGCAGCAGCCTTATGGTTTTGGGCAACAAGCACCTTACGGCGGTTTTGTGCAAGAAGAACCCAAACGCCGTCGTCGTCGCGGGCCGTGCTGCATTATCCTTGTCCTTGTAGGGGTCTGCCTTCTCTGCTGCGTCGGTGGCGTTGGTGCGTTTGCATTTGCGTTCCGTCCAGCCGTACCAGCCCTCCTATGGATTAGCCTAGCCAACAACGGGGAAGCTGACCAAACAGGTAGCGTTGTTTGTAAAGATTCACAGGCAGAATTATTCAGCCTTGCCTATCAAGCAGAATACGGCAGTGACGTAACCATCAACTTCACGACCTTTAACACCGAAAACGATTCGGTTACGATTGAAGGTGAAATGAAACGGTCAGCAGGTTCGTGGTCTACCGCCGACGATCCCGACGGGGATGGCACGGTGGACTATGAGGCCGTCTTCACCGTTAACCGCGATGGCACCCCAAGCTCTTCCGAAAATGAGGCTATTGCCAATTTCTTTGGTTGTATTGAAAGCATCAACCAGATTTCGCCAACGGCGCCTTCATTCGGTGGGCTTTCACCGTCCGGTAACTGATTTTCTAAGCGGCTTCGCATTCGGAGCCATCCCCTAAATTAGCTGGCAGCGGGCCGGACACCACCGGCTCGTTTTTTGCATATCCAATTCATGTTAGGAGTAATTTTTCGATGACCGATTTACTGAATTATTTCAATCAACGCACGGATGACATGGTAGAAATGCTTCAACATTTGGTGAAGTATGAATCACCAACAGGCAACAAAGAACTGGTTGACCGACTTGGTACCTACATGCGCGGCGTCTTGGAAGGGCTTGGGGCGGATGTCACGGTCTATCCGCGTGCCGAAGCTGGCGACATCCGGCTGGCAAAATGGAACGAGAACGCTCCCGGCAAACCCATCCTGATTTTAGTGCATATTGATACCGTATGGGGCGAAGGCACACTCGCAAAAGATGTGCTGCTGAAAATTGAAGAGGGCCGTCTGCACGGGCCGGGTGCGCTCGACATGAAGGGCGGCATCACCTGTGCATTGGAAGCCATTCGCGGTTTGCGTAATCTGGGCCAGATGCCGAACCGCCCGATTTGGATGCTGGTCACGACGGATGAAGAAACGGGCAGTGCCCACAGCAAAGACCTGATTATGGAAGTGGCTTCACAAACGGGTCTGGTGTTGGTAACAGAGCCAGCAGGTTCAGCCGAGGCGGTCAAGACGTGTCGTAAAGGGATTTCACGTTATTGGGTGCGCTCTGTCGGCAAGGCCGCCCATTCGGGTAATGCCCCCGAAGCAGGCATCAACGCGATTATTGACAATGCCCATCAAGCCATCCGCCTGCACGAACTGAACGACCTGCCCAATGGCACTTCCGTTTCCGTGACGCAAATGAGCGGCGGCACGGCCATGAACGTCATTCCCGCTGAAGCCGAATTGTATATTGATGTGCGTTTCATCAAATCAAGCGAGGCCCAACGCATTGATGATGAGGTCAAGGCGCTTGAACCCGTCGTGCCGGGGGCTAAATTGGAAGTGCGTGGGTTCATTGACCGTCTGCCAATGGAGCGCGATGACAAGATGATTGCCGCGTTTGAACAAGCCCAACGTATCGGGGCAAGCATCGGTCTGAAATTTGGCGAAGAATTCTCCGGCGGTGGCTCGGATGGCAATTTTACAGCTGGGGCTGGTTATACGACCCTTGACGGACTTGGGCCAGAAGGCAAAGGGATGCACGCCCTCCACGAGCATGTCGTGATTAGCACCCTGCCACGTCGCGCTGCCCTGATTGCGGCTCTATTGCGGGATTGGAAAATGCCCGACGAAGCGTAGTGCATAAGATGTGCCTCGCAAAACCGTTTCTTCTGAAAATCGGAAGGGACGGTTTTATTTTTCCCCGACTCGCCATTAGTAAATAATGACTATGCCGAGGGCGGGTAATACGTGCGAAAATGGATCGTCGCATTCTATTTAGCGATACATCCGAGATTAGAGTAGTTGAAGTAGTATGCCTGAATCCACCCATATTCGTCGGGATGTTGACCGACTGCTCAGTTATCCTTACAGCCAGCGCCGTCCTCTCCGCACCGTTATTCACCTTGTTCAAGAAGAACGCAGACGGTTGGGGTTGGCGATCATTTGGTACATCATCAAACATAGTGGGGTATGGGCCATGCCCCTTGTGACCGCCAGTGTGATTGATGTGGTGGCGAACCATCAGCCCATTTCGCGCTTGTGGATTTTTTCAGCCATTTTGCTATTCATTTTTGTGCAAAACATCCCGACCCACTATTTGTTTGTTCTCAACCTCAGCACCGCCACCCGCAACATAGAAACCCGCCTGCGAGCATCGGTGGCACGGCGTCTGCAACAGCTTTCCATCCAGTTCTATCATCAACAGAGCAGCGGTAGGCTCAACAGCAAAATGCTGCGGGATGTGGAAGTGCTGCAACAGACCATCTCATTAGTGTTTCACACCATTCCCGCTGCCATTTTTACCTTGATTTTTGCACTGGTCGTTACAGCCATCCGTGCCCCGGCGTTCTTGATCTTTTTCGTGTTGACCGTGCCCGCCGCCGCCCTGCTCATTCAAAAATTGCGCAATGTCCTCAAACAGCGCAATCGGGAATTCCGTGTCGAAGTCGAGGGTATGTCGTCCAGCCTCATCGAGATGATCCATCTCATCCCTATCACCCGCGCACATGGCCTTGAAGAAGAGGAACTGCGCCGGGTGGAAGAACGTTTATATCGGGTACGGTCAACGGGGATTCGGCTGGATGCGATTAATGCCATCTTTGGGGCATCCTCATGGGTGGTGTTTCGTCTCTTTGAGCTATCCTGTTTGGTGGTGGCCGCATACATGGCCTATTACCACTATGGCTCAATCAGTCTTGGCGATGTCATCATGGTGACGGGCTATTTCACCAGCCTGACCAACGCCGTCATGCAGATTACCAACATTCTGCCAGACATCACACGCGGTTTTGAATCCATCTATTCATTGGGCGAAATCCTTGAAGCGCCCGATATGGAGCATAACGAGGGTAAACAGGTCGTTCATGGACTGCATGGACACTTTCGTTTTGAAAAGGTGGACTATGCCTACCCCGACAGCATGGAATATTCGGTCAGGGATATTTCGCTGGAAGTACGTCCCGGTGAGACCATCGCAATTGTGGGGCATTCCGGTGCGGGCAAAACAACCTTGCTCAATTTGGTCATTGGATTTCTGCGCCCTAGCGAAGGCCGCATAATCCTTGATGGGCAGGACATGAAAGGGCTAGATTTACGCACCTACCGTCGGTTTTTGGCTTTTGTGCCTCAAGAGACCGTGCTGTTTGAGGGTACGGTGCGCGATAACATCACCTACGGCATTTCCAAATATGACCCTGCCCAATTGCAGCAGGTCGTTCACGACGCCAACCTTGCTGAATTTATTGAAAAATTACCAGAGGGGCTGGATACCCTGATTGGTGAAAATGGGGCAAGGCTTTCAGGGGGGCAGCGTCAACGCATTGCTATTGCCCGCGCCCTCATCCGCAACCCGCGTGTGCTGGTGTTGGATGAAGCGACCTCCGCGCTGGATACTACCTCCGAAGCCTTAATCCAAGAAGCCTTGCAGCATTTGATGAAAAACCGCACCACGTTTGTTGTGGCCCATCGGCTTTCCACCGTGCAAAACGCGGATCGCATTATCGTTCTAGAAAATGGGCAGATTGTGGAAGTGGGTAAACACGATGAGCTATTGGCGAAACATGGGGTCTATGCCCAGTTATATGGACATTATGTTCCAGAATAAGACCAAAGGAGGCGGCGCAGATTTTGACCGCCTCGGACGATTTTTCAGGTTCTATTGAATCTCATTGACGTAGACAATTCGCTGTTCATGCTGTGAAACGGTGGCGGCGATAGCGGCTTGTAAGGCGGCACGCGCATCGGCGGAAGATACTTTTGGCGGTTTTCCTTCACGCAGGCAATCAACAAAATGTTCAATTTGTTTGGTATAAGCGGGGCCAAAGCGTTCCTTGAAATAAGGAACGACGTCATGCCTCACCCCAACCTCTTTAGACAATGTTACAACCGGGGTTTCCTGCAAATAACCAATCTCAAGCGTACCCTTCGTACCGACCACCGTACAGCGAATATCATACCCATAGCCAGCGGTGCGACTGACCTCGATATTGCCGAGGCCATCATTGCCGAAGCGGACGTTAATCATAGCGTTGTCCACATCTCCGACTTCAACCAACTCTGGATAAACCTTGCTGGCGGTTTCTGTATAGACCCGCTCAACTTCGTCGCCCATCATCCAGCGGATAACGTCAAAGTCATGGATCGCCATATCTACAATCAAGCCACCACTAACAGCAGGGTTGGCAAATTCTAGGCTGGTGCGGAAGGGGTCGCGCCCAATCGAACGCACTACGATAGGCTCCCCAATGACGTCTGCGTCAATTTGGCGGCGTGCTTCGACATATGCCTTATCGAAGCGGCGCATAAACCCAACCTGAAACATGACCCCGGCTTGGTTGACCGCTGCCAGCATCTCATCTGTCGCAGCAAGGGTCAGTGCAGTGGGTTTTTCGCAGAAAATTGCCTTGCCTGCTGCCGCCGCTGCTATTACGACATCGCGGTGCGTGCTGGTCGAGGTGGCAACAATGACTCCTTGAATCTCGTGATCCGCCAGCAGATCATGATAATCCACGTAGCCTTTGGCACTGCTGTTTTTTGCTGTAAATGCCTCAAGGGTCGGGGCATAGGCATCCGCCACCGCCACCAATCGTGCATCATCAATCTGACTGGCGACATGCGAGGCATACACTTGCCCCATGCGCCCAATCCCAATCACCCCAATGCCAATCTTTGCCATAGTTCCAAACCTCCTTAAAAACAAGAATAAGTGATGGATATTCTATTTGAAAAAATAAAAGGAGGGGTTCTATTCGTTCCCTCCTTTCTAAAGATTGCAGTTGAGACAGCGGCTCTTATTCGATGGGATAGCCCGCCGAGCGCCATTCCGTGACGCCGCCCGCCATGCTGGTCACTTTATCAAAACCCGCGTCCAACAAAATGTCGCGTCCTTCTTGACTGCGATTGCCGGAGCGACAGACCACTACGATTTCCTGATCTTTGGGTAGTTCATCCACCCGGCTGGCAAGGTCACCGAGGGGGATCAGGGTCGCGCCGGGGATATGGAATTCATCCCATTCCGACTGCTCGCGTACATCCAAGATAAACGCGCCGTCATCGCGCATTTCGGCGGCTTCCTTGACGGAGATTTCCCGGCCTAGGCTGCCGGATTTGCTGTCATCGCCTAGCAGGACGACTGCACTGATAATGACCAATAGCAGCACCCCGACACCCGGAATGAGCCACTTGGCATTTTTCTGGAAAAAACTTTGTTTGGCAGGACGGCGACTGCGACGGTGGGCCTGTTGGGATTGAGTTTTTGCTTTTGAAGCCATTTTAATTATTCCTCTTGTAGGGCATCCATCACTTTTTCAAGGCGCTGACGGGCCTGATCCGCAATAGGCTGCATCTGCGGATTTTGTACCACACTCAACATCATCAACGGGTCAATAATTGACACTTCGGTGACGCCGGGTTCGATTTCCGATAAGGTGACGTTGCAGGGTAGCAGCAAACCGACCTCTGGTTCTAGCTCAAGGGCTTGGTGGGCGAGATTGGGGTTGCACGCACCCAATATCTTATAGGGCCGAAAATCCACATTCAGCTTTTGTTTGAGGGTATTTTTGACATCAATTTCCGTCAGCACCCCGAACCCCTGTGATTTTAACGCATCTGTGACCTTTGTCTGCGCTGTCATAAGATCAGTGTGAAGTTGGGTTTTAAACCCCAATGCTGTTTTATCCATTTTTACTGAACGGCCTCCTTCATGCCGCGCTCCAACGGTAGCCCATTTTGCATCCAATACATGGTTCCGCCCAAGACATTGTAGATCGTCTTAAACCCTTTTTTGCCAAATAGGGCGGTGGCCGATTGACTGCGACTGCCTGTCGCGCAAATCACGGCAACTGG
Organism: Chloroflexota bacterium; assembly: GCA_024434115.1. GTDB lineage: Bacteria > Chloroflexota > Anaerolineae > Aggregatilineales > J027 > CFX10. Next base: position 375,692 of record QMIT01000002.1, on the reverse strand, counting down.
GTGCTCGGGATTAAGGGTATCAATCAATCTGGTCAATTGACCGAGTGGCATCAATACTGCACCGGGGACATGACCCTGAGCATATTCCCACGATTCACGCACGTCTACCACCACAGGCGGTTCGGCGGAATTCAGCAGGTCATTCAGTTCAGCAGGTTCAATATCTTGCACATCCCCGCTGGCAATCGGCAGGCCCATCGCTTCCCATGTCGCAAGGCTGTCGGCGAGATACCCCACCACCCCGTCAAACCCGACCCGTGCTAGGCTGTAACGCACATGGGCATAATCTTCGGGATTTTGCAGCAGTAGAATCACAGGCACGTCTGGCGGCAAGGCAAAACCAATGCGATTTGACAATTGGTCATCAGCTTCTAGATGCACCGAGCCGGGGATGTGTTTTTCTACATAGTCTGCTTTGGGGCGGGTGTCCAATAGCGCCGCACCCTGCCGGAAATAGGGGACAGCGTCTTGAATGGAAAGCCCTCGCGCTTGTAACTCACCCAACACACGCGGCCCCTTGCGATTCATGGCTTTGATACGGGTATGGTTGGCAGGCTGCTCTGGCAGATTGCTGGTCGCGTAATCCACAAATTCGTTTTTCTCACGCGGGGCAAGGGCTGGATTATGGTGTTTTTCATAGCCCATCGAAGTGTTGCGAACCGAACCGATAGATTTGCCACACAGCGACCCCGCGCCGTGACCGGGATAAATGACCACGCCGTCGCTGAGAGTGAAAAATTCGTTGTGCAAGGTATCGTACATCTGCCCCGCAAGGCCGCGTGCTGCCTCAATCCCTACTAGGTCAGGCCGACCAATATCGCCGACAAACAAAGTATCACCCGTAAGCGCCATCCATGCCTCATCGGAACGGGTGGTATCAGCGACCAGTACCGTAATGCTTTCAGGGGTATGACCGGGCGTGTGGCGAATATGCAGACGAATATTGCCGAGCGCAACCACATCCCCGCCATATAAGGCTTGATGCTCAAATTCAGCATTGCCTAATTCGTGGACGTAGATGGTCGCCCCGGTGCGATTGGCTAATTCCGTGTTGCCGGATACATGATCGGCATGGAGGTGGGTTTCGATAATGTGGGTGATCTTGAGATTTTTTGACCGGGCCACGTCCAGATATTTCTGCACATCGCGGTCAGGGTCAACCACAGCGGCGACGCCATGCGCTTCGCAGCCTACCAAATAGGAGGCGCAGCCAATCCCTTCGATGAAAAATTGTTGGATATACATGTGTGATTCCTTACAGTAAACTCGGTAGATTGTCGAATAACAGCACAAGTGCTAGGCCGATTACAAAAAGGGCAAAGGCTTGCCGCAGATGATCGGCTTTAATCCGATGGGCAGACTTGGCCCCAACAAACGTCCCTGCCAAGCCCGACGCTATAAAAGTGAGCAGCAGGCCCATATCCAGCGAGACATGGCCCAAATGCCCCATAAATCCGGCAAAACTGTTCATGGCGATGACCACCAGCGAAGTTCCCACCGCTTGTTGAAAAGGCAGACCGATGAGCATGACAAGGGCAGGTACAATCAGAAAGCCGCCGCCGACGCCTAAAATCCCAGTCAGCAAACCAACGCCTGCGCCACTGACCACAATGACACCCCAATTCATCTCTTTTTGGGTAGATGTATTGGGACGGGGCGCAAAGGTCATCAACAAGCCGATGGTGAGCATCAGAAAAGCGAAAATCGTGAGAAGCAGCGACTTGGCGAAATGTTCGGAAAGACCCGCCGAAAGATAGGCCATGCCGATACCCGCGCCGCCAAATAACAGCGCTACCCGCCAATTTAATGTGCCCTGACCCCGATGGAAATAAGCCCCGATGGCGCTGTTTGTGCCAACCACAGCCAGTGAGGTTGTGACCGCGACTTGGGGTGATTGACCCACTAGATAAACGAGGGCAGGCACGGTCAGAATCGAGCCGCCACCGCCCAATAGCCCCAACGTCAGTCCGATGACAAAGCCTAATAGCAGGCCCGTCAGAATCATCGAGCGCCTTTCTTGACCGCTAACCCGGCCCGTTGCCACGCCGCCATGCCGCCGCGTAGATTGATTGCGTCATAACCTGCCGACTGTAATTGGCGAACTGCTACACCACTCCGCGCCCCTGAACGACATACGCATAGAATGGTTTTGTCTTTGGGAAGTTCACTTAGGCGTTGATTCAGCTTATCCAGCGGAATTAACTTGGCGGAAGCAATATGGCCCACCTGAAATTCCGCTGGTTGGCGTACATCCAATACCAAAAATTCCTTAAGGCGAGGCTCTGCTTCTTGGGCCGAAAGCGAGGCGGACGATGAATTTTGACCGAACAATTTTTTGAATAGCTCCATTGGTATCCCCCTGTGTGTGATGTAGCATCATCATCGCTGATTTCGAGTTGATGAGGCAGACCGAAAAGGTTATCATCTCCCATAAGTAAAACTTATATCAGGATATAGGATGCTGGATTTCCGTAAACTCGAAATTTTTCAGGCGGTAGTGGAGACAGGCAGTTTTAGCCTTGCCGCCGAACGCCTATTTTTGACACAGGCCGCCGTTAGTCAGCACATCAAAGAATTAGAGGCCAGTGTCGGCACGGAATTGTTTGTGCGGGGTCGGCGCGGGGTGACACTCACGCCCTCCGGTCAGATTCTGGCAGGTTACACTCGCCACATTCTCGATTTAGTCACGGAGGCGGCTGTCGCTGTCACGGATGTTGCCCATCTGAAACGGGGTGAGATTCGGTTGGGAGCGACGCCGGGTATTGGAAGCTATGTCCTGCCGGGGTGGATGCAGTCGTTTCGCAAGGCCTATCCCCAATTGACCCTCTCACTTACCACCGATGTCACCCAGCGCATTGTCGAACTTTTGCAGCAAGATCGGCTTGACCTCGCGTTTATCGAAGGTGAGTTGGAGGAAAGAGACTGGCTTGGTTATGTGGCCCTGCAAGAAGTCCAGCAGTATGTAGTGGTGGGTCGAGGTCATGCGTGGTGTGCATTAGAGGCGATCCCATTGGAAGCCCTGTACACACAAAAATTTGTGATGCGCTCCAAAGACAGCCAGACCCGCCGCTGGCTCGAAAGTCAGTTGGCGAAACATGGCGTCGTGCCGGAAATCGCCGCTGAATTTGACAACCCCGAAGCCCTCAAACAAGCCGTCATAGCGGGTATGGGGATCACGATTTTGCCTGATTACACTCTACAACTGGAGCTACAGTCGAAGCTGCTGCGTGCCCTGCCATTGGAGGGCGTGTCACTGAATCGTGTGTTGAAACTCATCTGGAATCGGCAAAAACCGTTTGGCCCCATCACAATGGCTTTCCTTAAACATCTCGCTGACGAATTTTCAACCTTGCATGATCTATAAAAAAGCACGAGAGGGTGCTGTCTCTCGTGCTTCAAACTCGTGTATGTGGTTTAGGCAATTAGAACATCATCCACAGCCGCCACTCTTGCCGCCGCGTGCTGCCTGCAATTTGACTTTGGAAGTGTATTCCAATTGGAACACATCGGGATTGGGGTTCGCCATTGCATAACGACTGCCCAATGCCGATGTAAAGGTATAGGCCAGCGTGTCATCGGCATGACGTTCAATGAGGCTAGTAGTCTTGAATTCCTCATCGGCGAAGGTGGTGATCCAGTTGTTGATGCCACCTTCCAAAAGATAGACGTTGGGAACGCTCTCCGACACCATTGTTTTCCAAACTTCTGTCGCGGCCTTCTCATCGTTGCCAATCACCATAAAGACCGTGTTGGCAGATTTGGCACGAAATTCCTTCAGATGATCCGGGATTTCGTCGGCAGGGATATTCACGGCATCCAATAGATGGAACAAATTAAAATCGGCCTCGTCACGCACATCCAGCAAAATCAGATTGATACGGTCATCGCGCATCAAAGCCAACACTTCGCCCGCTTGGATTTGCACATCCCGATTTGCCAGCACGGGGGCTTTATCGTCCTTAATGGTGTTCCAACGATCTTCAGTATCCGGCTGCCCAATGAACATGACAACCACCGCGCCCGCCAACAACGTTCCGGCTGCCCCATAGCGCCACTTAGGAGCTTTTTTGAGGTCGGCGCCACCAAAAATACGTTCCATCTGTTCGGCAAAAGCGAAGGCGACCAACGCAAACAACACCAGAATCACCACCGTTGCACCCATGCTGATATTCAAAAATTCGGGAATGATGTAGCGACCTTCATAGGAGGAATACCAGAAATCCTCAAATGAACCCACCGTTTCACCAAATACAAATATTCCGAAAAACGCGCCGATGGCAAAAAACAATCCATCAAGCCGACCCGTCGCAGCGGAGACTAACGATGTGCCGGGGCAAAAACCTCCGATGATGAACCCGACCCCCATTATCAACCCGCCGACGATACCGGGCCAAAGATAGGTAGGGTTGACCCAGACCAGATTGAAGTCGAGCAGGTTGATGGCAGAGGCGGCAAACACCATCACCATTGCGACGACGATACCCGTGAACATAACCTTTAGAACAGTCATATCCCCTAGATAAAACTGGGCAGCAAGGCGACGTGAATCGCCAAAACCCGCGATTTCAAGGACGACGCCAAAGGCAATGCCAATCGCCAGTGAAACTAAATAGGATTCCCAATGACCCAATAAATCTTCAAGGTTGAGTGGAAATGGCATGGTAGTCCTCCTTTAGCGCCACAGACGGCGGACAAAATAGGCAAGGGCATAGCCGCCAGCAAACACGGCGAACATAAAAGCCCAACTTCCGACCGATAACACGGCCCCACCAGACAAGGCTTGACCGGAGGTACAGCCGCGTGCCATACGTGCGCCATAACCCATAAACGCCCCGCCGATAAACGCCAGCATCCAGCGCATTTTGACAGATACATGCGGCCCGCGATTGGTCTCGATCTTAAAACGTCCATTCAACCACCCGGAGGCAAATCCGCCGACAATGACCCCAAGCATCACAAACACGACCCAACTATCCATCGGGTTGGTATCGCCGCCTGCCATCTCCAACAGATAGGCGGTGCGGTCTACGTGATCGGGTACTAATTGATCTTGCCCCCACACCAGAATCCGGTTCATACCGCCGGACGCACCCAGCCCATTGCCTGTCAGGAAAAATGATGAGAACAAAACCACGCCAAGCAAAATACCTGCCAGATAGGGGTTCATATAGGCCCGGGCCTGTCGTTTGACCCCAACAGCGGTACGAGCCGGAACCCGTACCCATTTTTTGATTGAACCTTGAACTGCCATTGTTATTTTTTCTCCCGTTTAATCCGCCGCCGAAGTTTGGGCTTCAGGCGTATGTGTTTGATCGTGTGTTTCAACCTCATCCCAACCCATCACCATGCCTTTGATGCCTGCTAAGGGGCGGTGTCCGGTGGTGGTCAGATAGACGTGCATCACGATGAAAGTTGCAAACATCCACGCCACCAGTGTGTGAATCGGCGCGAGGAAGGGCAGACCTCCCAAGTTATCTGCCAGTTCAGGGAATCGTTGCATCCCCCACATCATCGCCCCTGTCAAGATTTGCAATGGCAGCAGAACATTGAGCAGGCCCAAATAGGTCAATTGCTGCAAGGGGTTCATCTTTTGTTCGGGCGTTTTTTCCATTGGATGAGGTTCGCCCTTAAAGATGCCACTTAGGTAGAACTTGGCCTGTGCAAAGGCTTGGTCGAAGAATCCGTAGGGGCGTGGCAAAAATTGGCGAATCTGCCCGCTGGCAAAGTGATAGAACGCCGCCAACGCCGCATTAATTAGCAGAATGATTGCCATGATATTGTGGATTTGAACCATATAGCGGAAGCTGAACATGCCAAACTGGTCGGGTTTGTGAATGACCAGACCTGTAAAGATTAGGGTGAAAATTACGGCGGTCTGAAGCCAATGCCACTGCCGTTCATAGACCGAGTACATATAGACCTTATGGAGTTGGGTCTCGCGCTTGTGGTGACTCGCCAGCTTGCGTGATGCCCGATAGCGCAGGCCGCTGTGGGTGAGCACACCTGCGAATACCCCCAAGAACATCGCCAACCCTAGCCAATCCACCCAACCCACGCCGTTATGCCCGAAGATGTAGAGATCAGTCACGTCGGTATTGGTTTGGGGTTGATAAAACAGCTTGCCATCTTCTTCCACAAAGTCGCCGCTAAAGGTCGCACCGTCGCTTGCATGGAAGGTGGGGGTCGTGCTGCCGGGGGTGTAATCCGATAAAATCATGGCGGTGTTTACGCGCGAATCATCGGTATGGCAGCTATCACAGTCTTTGGTGACCCAATCACCGCCCGCGACACCATGATTAATGCTGAAGGGTTGAACATCACCTTCAATACGGGGATTTTCCAGACCCCGTGCCGCCAAACGTTCGGCAATCAAGGTTTCTTTGGCATCACTGTCTAGCATCAATTCAGCATCAGTCAGCGTGCCGTCGCCGTTGGCATCAAACACAGTCAACACCTCAGCGGCATAATTTTCACCATCCAGCCAAACCGCCTGCAAATCCACCAGCGGGACGGGTTGAGGCGGGTTGCCATAGACCCACAACCATGTTGTGACCAGATTATAGGGAGAGAGGATAGTCGAGCCGTCGGGGTTGGCATGGGGGAGTAACACTGGCTCGAAGCCCGTGATAATCTCATTGCCGGAACTGCTGGTATCCACTCCGCGACAGGTCAAGACAGGTGAACTATCGGGCTGAATTGCCGTCCAGTCAACCGTTTGCAAAGCCGGCGCATACATCTTGGGAACGTGGCAGGTCTCGCAGGCCAGCACGTCCATATGCCGTTTTTCATACGGCAGCCATTCGTGACTGACCTCAGTATCATGGCAGGCTTCACACGGCTGAATCACATTTTCATAGGCGATCCCGGCGGCATCCGTTTCTGGCTGTCCATTGGCAAAATCGTGCAAGGGGCGGCGCAGATATTCGGAAATATCGAGGCGGCGGGGGTCAAATACCAGATGTTCGGGGCTGTCCGACGATGCCTCTTTGTAGTAGACCGGATTGTTCATAGCATAGTGGCAGTCGGTACATTCGACCACCCGCTCGGCATGAATATCCCAAGAACGATTGAGGTCACTCTTATTGGACAAATTGAGACCGGATTTGGAAATCAATTGCGATGAGAATACCTGTCCGGTTCGCAGGGTGGTATTGTTTTGGGAGGCATCACAGGTGAGGCTCGTCAGCGGCACTTGGTTTTCGCCATGTACCGTCCCATGACATTGACCGCAATTATCGCTGCGGGGGTCTTGCACCGTAACATATTGGGTCAGTAGTTTACCATCGGCGTCAAAAGCGTCGGCATTCCAAACCCATTCACCGGCCTGTTCGCTTACAATACCCGTGCCGTTCAGCGTGGCGGTGTTGGCCCAACCAAATTCACCGGATTGCAGAGCGGCTGTGCGTGCTGTGTTGTCGGGAGTCGCAGTGTGGCAGAGGAAGCAGTTCATTTCTTCTACCCCCGACTGTGCCCAATCCCATGCCACCAATTCCCCTGTGGTTGGGTCAACTGTCACGTTTTCGGGGGTCAATTCATCGGCGGGGAGGTCGGTCAGCAATCCACCCGTCCGGCTGTACATGGCTGGCCCGCCACCGACATGCCGTACACCATAGAGTTTGATCCAATCGGGGGTCGTCAGGTCAATCGAAGCATCGCCCGTCATGGACAGGGTGCGATAGAGCAGCGGATCCCATTCGCCAAAATAGCTGGTGGTTAAGTCCCACGTGCGTCCATTGCTGGGGGTCTCACCCGCAATCAATTGATCGAGGCCGACTTGGGCATGTCCACTGTGCTGCTCGATATATTCGGTATCGTGACACTGCCCACAGGTCTTGAGGGTCGAGACAGGCTTGCCGGATTGCAAAACATGGTTGCCGTCTGCATCCAACAGGGCATAGGTTGGGTGCATCTGGGTTGGTTCTTGTGCTTCCGCCCCCTGCATCGCCATCAAAACCAAGCCTGCACCGATGAGGATGAGGGCGAAAATGAATAGTCGTTTGAAGATTGATCTCATGATGGTGTCGCCTCTCCTATTCCGCATCGCGCCCGCCCCAAATCATGGGGTCACCGGGGTAGCCAAGTGTTTCCCAATCCATGCGCCCGTTTTCACCATGACAATCCACGCATTGCAGCGCATCTTCGGCAGGGGCGACCATGTGGGTCTGAGGCCAATAACTCGTAGTGGGGGCAAATCCATATTGACCGCTGTAGGGGATGCTTGTGGCGGCTGAACCCTGCTCCAATGCGGAATTCCAATCGAAGGTTGTCCAATAGCCCGTCTCACCAACCGTCTTGGGCTGGAGGAGGTAGTTGTACAGTGCATCGTAGATTTGATTGCCATAATGAATCTTGAAGGGCCAAATCTTGGCATTGGGGTCGTTGATATTGCCTTGTGGGGCATTTAATACCGTTGGCACGGTGGGGTCAATCGGATCGCCCAATAGATAAATACTCTGGTTGCCATTGTACCAAGTGTAATCCGGCACAATATTGCTCTCGTAGATGAAACTCCCCTTGATCTTCAGATACTCGTGGGGGTTTTCTTCCAAATCTTGTCCGGCGGTTGACCAGTCCCATACAATTTTGGTCGGTTCGCGCCGCGCCCCGGCTGGTACATGACATGTTTGACAAGCCACCGCATCCGTATGGGCATTCAGGCGGTCATCTTCATGCACGGCGTCTTCATGACAATCTGTGCAATAAATCTGATTTGAGTTTTCGAGGCTGAGTGACATTAGGCGTCCGGGGATATCATGATTTTCGGTTTGGTGACAGTCAATGCAGATAAAATCGAGCTTGCCCATGTGGACATCGAGATTTTCGGTGGGGAAATAGAGACTTTCATCAAGATCACCGTGTTTGACACCATTGCCGCCGCCGCCATCAAAATGACAGCCGCCGCAGTTTTCACGGTCAGGTGTCGAAACACTTTGGGCCGCAACCACCAAATCCACACCTTCGGCAACCTGCCCAGAGGAGGCTTTGACATAGGTGCCGGATTGGTCATGGCACACGAGGCAGTCTACATTTTCTTGGTTGGTAAAATCAAAACTGGCGTCGCTCCAGCCATACCCCGCATGACAGCGTGTGCAGCCCGTCCAATTGGATTGGATGCCGATGCAGAAGTTATTAATTGCATTGGCTTTGCCGAGTGCAACGGGTTCATCACGACCCTTGACTTCTACCGGGTCAGCCAACCATGTCCAATGGGTCGTCTGCATGACATCATGGGCCGCGTCTTCGTGACAAGTCAGGCATTCACGGGTAACATCCGAACCCGTTTCAAATGGCCCTTTGATGAGCGCGACATGACTCACCGCCGGATTCCGCTCCGGCACATGATCCCAAGGGTCCGCATTTGCCTCGGTTTTGGAGTCCGTAAGAAACAGCAGACTGGGCACAATCAGAATCAGCCCGGTGACTATCAAGCCGATAGCCCAGACATATTTGAAATTCTTCATCCCTATCTTTATCCCTTCGTGGAGCAGGGATAAGACAGCGGCGCTCTTTATACAGTGATAGTTTCTCCGGTGATCGCCTCGCTTGAATCCTCGTTTGCCAGTAGATTGGATTTATGGTCTAACGAATCCCGCAAAATCTGGCGCATGGCGTCCAATATTTCAATGATCTTGGGAGTAGATAGACTATAAATGACGGACTGGCCCTCACGTTTGGCTACCACGATTGACCGATCCCGTAGAACCGTGAGATGGCGTGAGATGGTCGGCTGTGGGGTTGCCAATGCATCCGCCAATGCCGAGACATTACGCGGTTGTTCATATAGGGCATAGAGGATTTGAATGCGTTTGGGATCTCCAACAGCAGTGCAAATATGACTATGGAGGAGGTCTAGCTCATCTAAGGAAGGAATCGCCACCAGCTTATCCTTTGCTTATTCGCATATCCGAATATATCCATAGTGTATGCTGCACCCCTCTCTGCATTCAGTAGTTTTTTGCATTAAAATCATGTGCAAAAAATCACAATCAATAGTACCACCACAAAAACGCACACTCCATTGTTGATACTTCCCCGGCATTCACTATTCGCGCCCAAAAGGTACGGTTCGTTTTTTTGATGTTTTTTTGATATATCCCCCCGATATTTTGATCCCTATTTGATGTCCTTTCGCCGACAATGAAATACAAAGGTCAAAGGAGTAATGACGATGGATGGAGAACTGATTCTCACAGGTGTGATCGCGTGTCTGCTGCTGATTTATCTAGTGTATTCGTTAATTTATCCTGAGAGGTTTTAGGCGATGGAAGCCTTAGAGGTATTACAACTGGTGCTTTACTTCAGCGCCCTAATTGCCTGTGTTCCTCTGTTGGGGAGCTATATGGCGAAAGTATTCGCTGGGGAGCGCACCGTATTAAGCGTGGTCTTTCGCCCAGTAGAAAATGGGATTTACCGCATCGCTAGGGTTAATCCCACCGAGCAGCAAAACTGGAAAACCTATACGCTGGCCCTCCTAATATTTAATGGACTGGGCTTTTTAGTCGTTTTTCTGCTGCAACTTGTACAGGGCAGCCTGCCGCTCAATCCGGCGGAACTTCCCAACGTAGACCCGGCACTGGCCTTTAACACAGCGACCAGTTTTATGACTAACACCAATTGGCAGTCGTATGCGGGGGAAACGACCCTGAGCTATTTGACGCAAATGGCGGGCCTCGCCGTACAAAATTTTGTTAGCGCGGCGACGGGCATTGCAGTGGTGATCGCCCTGATACGCGGCCTCACCCTCCGTTCTGGCACAAACATCGGCAATTTCTGGGTGGATATGGTACGGGCGACCTTGTATATCCTGCTGCCCCTAGCGTTGATCTTAGCCATTGTGTTGGTCAGTCAAGGCGTGGTACAGAATTTTTCCGATCCAGTCGAGGCGACCACGCTGACAGGCGAAACCCAAGTCTTGCCACAAGGCCCAGCCGCATCACAAATTGCGATTAAGCAGTTGGGAACCAACGGCGGTGGCTTTTTTAATGCCAACAGCGCCCACCCCTATGAAAATCCAACACCCTTGAGCAACTTTCTACAGATGTTTTCCATTCTGCTGATTCCGGCGGCACTGACCGCGACCTATGGCAAGATGGTGGGTTCGGCGCGGCAGGGCTGGGTCATTTTTGCGACGATGTTATGCCTGCTGTTGCTGGGATTAACGGTCATGCTGGTGAGCGAATACAGTACCAAGCCATTTTCCGATTCGGCAGATATGATGGAAGGCAAGGAGACACGCTTTGGCATCACCAACAGCATCTTGTGGGGGGCTACCACTACAGCCGCCTCCAATGGGTCCGTCAATGCCATGCACAGCAGTTTTTCGCCTCTCGCAGGTGGCATTGCGATGCTCAATATCATGCTTGGTGAAGTGATTTTTGGTGGGGTTGGCGCAGGTTTATATGGCATGTTGATTTTTGTCATCTTAACCGTTTTCATCGCCGGGTTAATGGTTGGGCGCACTCCTGAATATTTGGGCAAGAAAATCGAAGCCCGTGAAATCAAAATGGCGATTATCGCGGTGCTCCTACCTTCCGCCGCGATCCTGCTCTTCGCGGCAGTGGCGGCAGTGTCCGATGAAGGGCTGTCGAGTCGCGCCAATGCAGGGCCGCATGGATTCAGTGAAATCTTGTATGCTTTTACCTCCGCCGCAGGCAATAATGGCAGTGCTTTCGCGGGACTCAACGCCAATACCGACTTTTACAATCTCCTGTTGGGGATCGCCATGTGGATCGGGCGTTTTGGGGTCATTGTACCTGCACTGGCGATTGCCGGAAGCATGGCGTCTAAAAAAGTTACCCCCCCTTCCCCCGGCACGTTTCCCACTGACAGTACCCTCTTTGCGGGGCTACTCACAGCAGTGATTCTGATTGTAGGGGCATTGACCTTTTTCCCCGCGCTGGCATTGGGGCCAATCGTCGAACATCTGTTGATGAACAACGGGCGCGTGTTTTAAGAACGAAGGAGCATCAAATCACATGGCAATCCAAACAAATCTCAAAGCACGGCCTCTATTTGAAAGGGCCATTGTCCGACGGGCGCTCGTAGATGCCGTCCACAAACTTAGCCCACGCCAACAACTTAAAAATCCGGTGATGCTGGTCGTTGCAGTAGGGGCGGTTATGACCAGCGGCCTGCTAATCCGTGATTTAGTGAGGGGCAGCACCGAGGAATTTGGCTTCAATCTGCAAATTACGCTGTGGCTCTGGTTCACGATACTCTTCGCCAATTTTGCTGAAGCGATGGCCGAAGGGCGCGGTAAAGCCCAAGCTGACAGCCTCCGCAAAACCCGCACCCAGATGATGGCGCGACGCTTGTTATCCAATGGCAAAGAGGAACATGTTTCCGCCTCCCAACTTAAAAAAGGCGACTGTGTGGTATGTGAAGCGGGCGATCAGATTCCGGGAGACGGGGAAGTCATTGAAGGCATCGCCAGTGTAGATGAATCCGCCATTACCGGGGAATCCGCCCCTGTCATTCGTGAAAGTGGCGGGGATCGCAGCGCAGTGACGGGCGGCACACGGGTATTGAGTGACCGCATTGTGATTCGTATCACCTCGGAACAAGGCAGCACCTTTTTAGACCGCATGATTGCGCTAGTAGAAGGCGCGAAACGGCAAAAGACGCCCAACGAAATCGCCCTAACCATTTTGCTATCCGGTTTGACGATCATTTTCCTATTGGCCGTCGTCTCTCTGCGGGCGTTCGCGGATTACAGTGAAGCGGAATCGGGTATCACCGAGACCTCCGCCACCGTCCCTGTCTTGATTGCCCTGCTCGTTTGCCTGATTCCCACTACCATTGGCGGGCTGCTGAGTGCGATTGGCATCAGTGGTATGGATCGTATGATTCAACGTAACGTCCTAGCGACCAGTGGGCGGGCCGTCGAAGCCGCTGGCGATATTGATGTGCTGCTGCTCGACAAAACAGGCACGATTACTTTGGGTAATCGCATGGCAACCAGCTTTATTCCAGCCACTAGTATCCAAGCCCAGCATTTGGCTGATGCCGCCCAATTGTCCTCGCTGGCCGATGAAACACCGGAAGGGCGCAGCATCGTGGTCTTGGCAAAAGAAAAATTTGGGTTGCGGGGTCGAGAATTGCACGATCTCAAAGCCGAGTTTATCCCCTTCACAGCCCAAACCCGCATGAGCGGCGTGGATTTTGCGGCGGTGGATGGACAATCGGCCCGCAGTATTCGCAAAGGTGCGGCGGACGCGGTACGCAAGCACATTGAGGCTTTGGGCGGTATCTACCCCCCGGATGTTCAAACAGCGGTGGATGCCATCGCCAAAACGGGTGGGACACCGCTTGTCGTCGCCGAAAACAAAGACATTCTTGGGGTCATTGAACTCAAGGATATTGTCAAAGGTGGCATCAAAGAGCGATTTGCTCAACTCCGTGCGATGGGCATTCGGACGGTCATGATTACGGGCGATAATTCCCTAACCGCCGCTGCTATTGCTGCCGAAGCGGGTGTAGATGACTTTATGGCACAGGCCACGCCGGAAGATAAATTGAAACGGATTCGCTCTGAACAAGCCTCCGGTCACTTGGTTGCGATGACGGGGGATGGCACGAATGACGCACCAGCACTGGCTCAAGCCGATGTTGGGGTGGCGATGAACACTGGAACGCAGGCCGCACGTGAGGCGGGTAACATGGTGGATTTGGACAGCGACCCTACCAAACTGATCGAGGTCGTCGAAATCGGCAAACAACTGTTGATGACACGCGGCGCACTGACGACGTTTAGCATCGCCAACGATGTCGCCAAGTATTTCGCCATTATTCCGGCACTTTTTGGAACACTCTATGCGGCGCAGGGCAATGGCCCGCTTGCTGACCTTAATATTATGCGACTGGCTTCCCCCCAAAGTGCCATTTTGAGTGCGATTATCTTCAACGCGCTCATTATCGTAGCCCTGATTCCATTGGCCCTGCGCGGGGTAAGTTATAAACCAATGGGTGCGGCGGCCATTTTGCAGCGTAACCTCTTAATCTATGGGGTCGGGGGTTTAATCGCGCCATTTATCGGCATCAAACTCATTGACCTGCTGATTGTCGCGTTAGGATTGGTATAAGGAGTATTGTGATGAAACAGTTGTATCCTGCATTCGCTGTTTTGGCCCTGCTGACGCTGATTACGGGGGTGATTTACCCTCTCACTGTAACGGGGATCGCTCAGGTCGTCTTTCCTGAAAAGTCCGATGGAAGTCTGATCAAAGAAGAGGGCATAGTCGTCGGCTCATCGCTCATCGGGCAGAATATGAATAACGACCCGCGTTATTTCTGGTCCCGCCCATCGGCTGTCGGCTATAATCCACTACCCTCTGGTGGAAGTAATCTAAGCTCAACCAGTGCCACTTTGAAAGAGGCTGTAGATCAACGCACCGCTGATTTCCGCATCGCCAATCAATTAGATGATAGTACCGATGTTCCAGCCGAAATGGTATTTGCCTCCGGCAGCGGCCTAGACCCTCATATCAGCCCCAAAGCGGCTCGTTTGCAGATTGACCGTGTGGCGAATGCCCGTAACCTGCCGCGCGAACAGGTGGCAGATTTGGTGGAGGACTTTGTAGAATCGCCACAATTAGGTTTTCTGGGTCAGCCCCGCGTCAATGTGCTGCTGCTCAACCTCGCGCTAGATGAATTACAATAGTGGTGATTGACAGGGGTAGACCGATGGACGAATTCAGACCTGACCCGGACGCGCTGTTGGCAGTTATCCAAAAAGATGAGGCCCGTCAGCAGCGGGGTAAGCTCAAAATTTTCTTCGGCATGGCGGCAGGTGTGGGCAAAACCTACGCTATGCTGGAATCCGCCCAACAACTGCACCTCAAAAGGGTAGATGTCGTCGTCGGGTATGTCGAGACCCACAAACGGGCCGAAACCGAGTTATTGTTGGAGGGGTTGGAAATTGTCCCTCGCCAGCGGGTCGAATATCGCGGCACGTGGATGGAAGAAATGGATACGGATGCGATTTTGGCCCGCCGCCCCGAAATCGTGTTGGTGGATGAACTTGCCCATACCAATGTACCCGGTGTGCGCCACCGCAAACGCTATCAGGATGTGCAAGAAATCTTGGAAGCGGGCATCCATGTCTATACAACCGTCAATGTTCAGCATTTCGCCAGTCGCGCCGACGCCGTTGCTCAAATCACAGGCATTACAGTACATGAAACGGTGCCGGATTCCGTTTTGGATATGGCGAATGAAATTGAACTGATTGACCTCTCGCCTGAAGAACTCCGTCAGCGCCTTCAAGAAGGTAAGGTATACACCGCCGAGCGGGTCGAGACTGCCGCCAATAACTTTTTCCGCATTGGCAACCTCACGGCCTTACGAGAAATGGCGCTGCGTTTGACCGCCGAGCGGGTGGATCACCAACTTCAGGATTACATGAATATCAAACAAATCGCCGGCCCATGGAAGTCTGGCGAACGTTTGATGGTTGCCATCAGCCCCAGCCCATTTTCCGAGCAGTTGATTCGCTGGACGCGGCGCATGGCCTATAACTTGGAGGCCCCGTGGTTGGCGGCCTATGTCGAAACGCCCCATGAACCACGCCCGGAGGAAAAACAGCGCCTTGCCAATCACCTGTCGCTGGTGCGGAGTTTAGGAGGTGAGGTAATAGTCATCTCGGGAGCAGACATCAATGAGGGACTGCTGCGATTGGCCCGTCAGCGCAATGTCACTCAGATCATTGTAGGGAAACCGCTGCGTCATCCACTGCAAGCCATATTAAAAGGTGGGTCGCTGGTGGATCGGTTGATTCGGGCCAGTGGGGATATTGATATTTATGTGGTCACGGGGGACAAACCGGAAGGTAATCGTTCGACGCACTGGCCCACTCCAACCTCGCATTCCGCATGGCTCCAATACCTGATCGCAATGGTGATCGTTTCGGCCATTACGATTTTAGACCTTGTTGCCCTGCCCTATATTGGCTATCAAGCCATCGGCCTGCTCGAACTACTGACTGTGCTGCTCATCGCTATTTATGTCGGGCGTGGGCCTGCACTTTTGGCAGCGGTCTTAAGTGCCCTCTCATGGAATTATCTGTTCATTTCGCCGCGTCTTACTTTTGAAATATCCAAAGTAGAGGATTCCATTCTGTTTGTCCTCTATTTTGCGATTGCCATCTTTACGGGCAACCTGACGGCGCGATTACGCACCCAAGAACGTCAGGCACGGAATAACGCGGATCGCACTGTCGCACTGTATGCCCTTGCCCGTGACATCGCCGGGGCGGTGAACATGCGGGATGTGCTACAAACGGCGGTGACTCAGCTTGGGCAGGTGTTTGATGCACAGGTGGCGGTACTTTTGGCGGAACAGGATAAACTGCCCTCCCAGACGCATCCATCCAGCACCCTTACACTTGATGACAAAGAATATAGTGTTGGCTTGTGGACTTTCGAAAATGGCAAACCCGCTGGACGATTCACCGATACCCTGCCACTAGCGACGGTTCAATTCATTCCACTCCACACCCCCACGCGCACCGTCGGGGTGATTGGTATCCGTACCCGCCAGCAAGAACGGCTCTCCTTTGACCAAGAGGCCCTTTTGGAGACCTTTATTAATCAAATCGCCCTTGTGATTGAGCGCGAATTGTTGGATGAGGCGGCAGAACAATCGGCGATGTTAAAAGAATCCGAGCGACTGTATACCACCCTGCTGAATTCCATCTCCCATGAACTGCGTACCCCGATTGCGACTATCAAAGGGGCATCGAGCAGTTTGTTGGCCGCTGAAGCCAATGGGCAAGCCCAATTGGAATTGACCAAAGATATTCAAAGTGCGGCTGACCGCCTAAACCGTTTGGTCGAAAACCTGCTGGATATGTCGCGTTTAGAAAGTGGTCGCCTGCAACTCAAGCAGGAATGGTGTGATATAAGTGACCTGATAGGGGTCGCCGTCAAAAGTATTGATTATTGCAGCAGCAGCCACCCTATCCGGATTCATATTCAACCCGACCTGCCCCTTGTGCAAGCCGATTTTGTGTTGATGGAGCAGGTCATTGTCAATCTCTTGGACAATGCGTGCAGCTACACCCCTCCCCGCACACCCATCACCATTGAGGCTAAAGCCAGCGGTCAATATTTGGAGGTGGCGGTCAGTGATGCAGGCAAAGGGATTCCGCCTGACTCGATTGAGCGCATCTTTGAGAAGTTCTACCGTTTACCCGGCACACCAACCGGGGGGACAGGTTTGGGATTATCCATTAGTCGCGGGCTGACCGAGGCGCATGGTGGAACGTTGACCGCCGAAAATTTGCGGGAAGGAGGTGCAAGATTTACACTGCGGTTGCCATTAAACAGTTCACCACCGCCAGTACAGGAGGCCCAGCATGGCTGAGGGGGCGCAGATTTTGATTGTGGATGATGAACCGCAGATTCGCCGGTTTCTACGTATTAGCCTAGAAGCCAATGGCTATCGTATTCATGAGACGGCTACTGGACATGATGCCATCCTCAAAACCGCCCAGTTTCGCCCCGATTTGATCATTTTGGATATGGGCCTCCCCGATTTGGACGGGCTAGAGGTGCTTAGGCATCTGCGTGAGTGGACAAAAACCCCTGTCATTATCCTCTCGGTACGGGACAGCGATCAAGACAAAGTGGATGCGCTGGATGCTGGCGCGGATGATTATTTGACCAAGCCCTTTAGTACGGATGAACTGATGGCACGTATCCGCACCGCCCAACGCCATGCCCAACCCCAGCAGGAAGAAATAGTTTTCACCAATGGTCGGCTCAAGGTAGATCTATCGCGCCGTGTGGTAACAATAAATGGTGAACCCGTCAAACTCACCCGCACTGAATATGCCCTACTGCGTTTGTTGATTCAACATGCGGGTAAAGTGTTGACCCATCAGCAAATCTTGCGGGAGGTTTGGGGTCCCGAATATATCCATGAGACGCATTATTTGAGGGTATACTTTGCCCAACTGCGCCAGAAAATTGAAGAAAATCCCGCCTTACCTGAGATTATTCTCACTGAACCGGGAGTTGGCTATCGGCTGGTGCGTCTCTAATGGTAAAAGAAAGGGGTGCGGCGATTTTTGGCATTCGACACACCCAAAGTCCTAGATGTTTTACCAGCCGCGTTTCCCAAGCACCAGCGTTTCTGGCGTGACATTAATGCCAACCATCGCCTCACCCAACCCCCGGCTAACCTTCGCAATAATATCCGGGTCATTGTAATGGGTGGTGGCTTCAACAATCGCTTTGGCGCGTTTGGCGGGGTCGCCGCTCTTAAAAATGCCGCTGCCAACAAACACCCCATCCACGCCAATTTGCATGAGCAGGGCCGCATCCGCCGGAGTTGCAATTCCACCTGCTGCGAAGTTTACCACAGGTAATTTACCCGTCTCCGCCACTTCGACCACCAAATGATAGGGTGCTCCGATATTTTTGGCATAGGTCATCAATTCTTCGGGGGGCATATTTTGTAGACGGCGGATTTCACCCAACACGGCACGGGCATGGCGAACAGCCTCAACGACATCCCCGGTACCCGCTTCGCCTTTGGTACGCATCATCGCAGCACCCTCACCAATGCGACGCAAGGCCTCGCCTAAATTACGGCACCCACAGACAAAGGGTATCTTGAAGGCATGTTTATTGACATGGTACTCCTCATCGGCGGGGGTTAATACTTCGCTTTCGTCAATGTAATCCACCCCAATGGCTTCCAAAACTTGGGCTTCCACAAAATGCCCAATGCGGCACTTCGCCATGACAGGGATGGTCACAGCGTTGATAATCCCATCAATCATATCGGGGTCGGACATACGGGCAACACCCCCTTGTACCCGAATATCAGCCGGAACCCGTTCGAGCGCCATGACCGCAGCGGCCCCGGCATCTTCCGCAATTTTGGCCTGCTCTGGCGTGACCACATCCATAATCACACCACCCTTGAGCATTTGGGCAAGTCCGCGCTTAACTGTTTCGGTGCCTTTTTGCACCCCATTGCCGGAATGACCATTGGTAGACATTGAAAACCTCTCCTTAATATCCGAACCCTAATTTGCTGCCATGCAAATCCACCAGTGGATTAAAATGTGGCCTTGAGTAACTTTTTTATAAACAAGGCAGCGTAAACGCCTTCAATATTTTAATATAGACTCGTTTTTACTGAGAAAATTTCGGCGAATTCGATTGTAGAGCTACATTTCAAAATCACTATTATTATACACTATCCCTTTGTGAAAGGGATTGGTCAGAATTGCTCATTTTAAGCGAATTGGGAGGATAATTCACACCTTGCCGCTTCTACAAGACGCACTATAATCTAAAGCGTCGTAAAAAAGTAATTAATTAAATAGTCAAGGAGCTTTGACAATGCGACGCTTTTTCTCTAGTGTAATTGCTATCGCGCTTGTGGTAGCTATTGCAGTAATCGGCCTTACCCCAACGTTTGCTGCCGATGATAGCACTCTGAATTCGCGCACGGCCCGTCAAGCCCCGCTCAAGATTGGTCTCGTGACCGACGTAGGGCAGGTGGACGATGGCAGTTTTAATGAAAGTGCGTGGAACGGTGTGCAAATGGCGGGTGAAGAACTCGGCGCTGACGTAGACTACATCGAAACCCAAGATACCGCCGATTATGCCACCAATATTGCCGAATTTGCCGATAATGGCTACAACGTAATTGTCACCGCTGGTGCAGCACTCGGTGATGCCACAATTGAGGCCGCTGTTAATTATCCCAATGTGCATTTCATTGGGCTTGACCAACCTCAAGAAGAGGTAATTCCAAACGTAACCGGCTTGATCTTTCTTGAAGATAGAGCTGGCTTCCTTGTAGGTGTGTTGGCGGCTGGCCTTACTCAAACAGGCACAATTGCGGCGGTACTCGGTACCGACCAAGTTCCGCCCGTCGTGGCCTTCAATGAAGGCTATCGTTCCGGTGCGGCATGGGGTGCGGAGCAACTTGGGAAAGAAGTCAACGTTATCAGCACCTATCACCCCGGTGCGATTGATCAAGCCTTCGTTGATCCGGCGTGGGGTGCTACGACTGCCCGTCAAGCGCTTGACCAAAATGCGGATGTGGTATTTGGCGCCGGTGGCAAGACGGGCAATGGTGCATTAATCGAAGTCGCCAGTGCTGTCACCACTGCTGGCAGCAATCCCTTCTGCATTGGGGTGGACACCGACCAGTGGTTGACTGTACCCGAAGCACAGCCATGCCTCGTATCAAGTGCAATTAAGCGCATTGATACCAGTATAGTGACACTCATCAAAGCCTTTGCTAATGGTACAATCCCAAGTGGTAATTATATAGGGGAAGCAGGCCTTGCAGACTTCCATGATCTGGCTGCCTCCGTTCCATCTGAAGTGCAAGAGTTGATTAAACAAGCGGAAAACGGCCTGCGGACTGGTGCCATCTTGACCTGCTATGGCCTCGATCTGAGCGAACTGAGCATTGGTTTGGTGACGGACGTGGGTCAGGTGGACGATGGCAGTTTCAATGAAAGTATATGGAATGGTGTGTTGGCGGTTGGCCGCTGTGGGGCCACCGTTGACTTCATCGAAACCCAAGATGCTGCCGACTATGCCACCAACATTGCGGAATTTGCCGAACAAGGGGTGGACATCATTGTAACAGCAGGTGCAGCACTTGGGGAAGCAACCACTGAAGCGGCAGCTAATTATCCTGGCATCCGCTTTATTGGAGTTGACCAACCTCAAGCTACAGTTACTCCCGGCGTCACTGGCCTTGTCTTTCGGGAAGATCAAGCAGGTTATTTAGCAGGTGTCTTAGCGGCACGCCTCAGCCAAACGGCTACTATTGCAGCAGTATTGGGGACTGACCAAGTTCCACCCGTTGTGGCGTTTGCCGAAGGCTATCGCCTCGGCGCGTTGGCAACCAACCCCGACATCAATGTTATTTTGACCTACCACCCCGGTGGTTTGGATGTGGCGTTCACCGACCCCGCGTGGGGTGCGGCAACTGCTCGCCAAGCCCTCGATCAGGATGCAGACGTGATCTTCGGGGCTGGTGGCAAAACGGGCAATGGAGCCTTGATTGAAGTCGCGGGTGCAGTTACGACTCCCGGCAGCACTCCCTTCTGCATCGGTGTGGATACCGACCAATGGTACAGTGTACCAGAAGCACAACCCTGCCTTGTTTCTAGTGCAGTAAAGCTACTGGATGCAAGTGTGGCAACTCTCATTGTTCAATATAACAACGGTGTGATAGCAGATGGTGATTTTGTGGGTCAAGTAGGCCTTACCCCATTCCATGATCTGGCTGGTTCCGTTCCTACAGAAGTTCAAAGTGAGTTGCAACAATTGGGTCTGGATCTAGCCTCCGGCAATGTTACCACTGGCTACGGCAGCTAAAAAATAAATGGACGGGTGATAGATAGCCCATCCACTTTTCAAGAGAGTCGGCCTGATGGTCGGCTCTTTTGTTTCATTTCAGTGGTTTTCAGAAATAAAAACCTACTCAACCCGATTGGGTCAGCAGTACCTGAAGAATAGATGGTATCCCGTCAGTGCCTTTGTCATCTTCCAGCCGCTGGCAGGCTGGCGTGAGGTCAAAGTAACAGCACGGCGTACCAAACAGGATTTTGTCCAAATCATGCACTAAGTCGTTGAAGTTCACTTCCCACAGGCTGAGAAGATACGCTCGGTTGTTCCGCCAGACGACTGACCCAGTTAGAGAGCGACCACGCACACTTCAGGTTGTCCCTATTACGGTTTACGGATCTCCTTGTTGACAAAATTTTCGGCTAGGGGTATGCTTTAATTAACTTATTTCATTGAATGATAAAAGTATATGATGACCCAACCTCGACGTGGCAATCGTGACTTAATTAAGGCGATGAACCGCAACCTCATCCTCAATATCTTGCGCGGCTCTGGCCCGCTGTCGCGTTCCCAACTGACCGAACTTTCGGGCCTCAGCGTGGGAGCAGTCTCACAGATTACCAGCGCCCTAATCACCGAGAATTGGATTAAAGAGGATGGTGAAGGCGATTACACCGGGGGTCGTCGTCAAACCATGCTGCGCCTCAACCCCACCGCTGGTTACATCATTGGCATCAAATTGATGGAACAGCGCATCGTCTCGGTGCTGACGGATCTTGAGACCACCCCATTGGCCTATCTGGAACGCCCCCTGCCCAACGCTCAATCTTCAGAGGTGGTCATTGCTGGTCTAAAAGGTTTGATTGAAGGCGTTTTGGCGGCAGCTGGTGTGGCTCGGCATCACGTCATGGGCGTCGGCATCGGCTTGGCGGGAGTCATTGATTACGATCGCGGCATCGTCCATTATTCGCCCTATTTCCATTGGCGCGATGTCCCGCTGGCCGAGCTTCTCAGCCACGAAATTTACCTGCCTGTCTATATCGAAAACGATGTCAATTCACTGACCCTGACCGAGCAGTTATTCGGCGCGGGCCACGAGGTCGCCAACTTTGTCGTGGTGACGGTCGGGCGTGGTATCGGCATGGGTATGGTCTTTAATCACCAGCGTTATCAAGGCACACGCGGCGGCGCGGGTGAACTCGGTCACATCACTGTCGAAGCCAATGGCCTACCCTGCGATTGCGGCAAACAGGGCTGTTTGGAGGCAATGGCGGCTGATCCGGCGGTCTTTCGATATATCGTAGATGCCCTCACACATGGGACGCCCTCACGGGTACGTGCCCCGATTACCCTTCAGCGCGTAGTAGATGCCGCCCGTGAAGGGGATGAGGTGGCCCGTTCCGCCTTGGCCCGCAGTGGTCGCTATCTGGGCATGGGACTGGCAACGGTGATTAATCTGCTCTCCCCATCGTTAATCATTTTGAGTGGCGAGGGTGTGATTGCCGAAGATTATCGGCTTGGCCCGATGATGGAAGCCCTAGAACAGCACACATTTGATGGTTTATTGGAAAACGTGCGGATTGTAATTAAACCCGCCGATGAAGAATTATGGGCACGTGGCGCGGCGGGCTTGGTGGTCGGTAAGGTGTTTGAATCCCCTTTACTGACGCCTCTGGTGGACGGGGCTTAACGCGCTCACTTGTGAGAACGGCTTTAATAAGGGTTATTCTCCTCGCGCCTGTTGGAGAGGGCGTCAAGGGGTGAGGTCAATACGTTTGAAGGGTGTTTTTTGCCCAAACTTTTTTTACTGAATAAAGGAAGTTACCAATGGTCGGAGAAGCCGGGTTACGCAAGTGGGGATGGGTGGCGTTTTTCCTTGCCCCCAGTCTCATCGGCCTATTGGTCTTCGTGCTGGGGCCGATTCTGTCCTCACTCGGCCTGACACTGTTTGACTGGAACCTGCTCAAAGACCCGAAATTCATCGGGCTGGATAATTTTGAGGAACTCTATCACGACAAAGATTTTTGGATCGCTTTTAAACATACCCTGACCTTCATCGCCTATTATATTCCCTCGGTGCTGCTGACGGCCCTGATTACCGCTCTACTGCTCAATCAACGGTTGCGCGGGGTGTCGTTCTTTCGCACCGCTTTTTTTGTGCCCGTTGTGGCGTCATGGGTCGTGGTTGCTGTCATCTGGAAATGGATATTCAACCCGCGCTTTGGCCTGCTCAATTTTTTGTTGGCGAAAATCGGCATCGAAGGCCCGCCGTGGTTA
The DNA here is from genome assembly GCA_024434115.1 of Chloroflexota bacterium. GTDB lineage: Bacteria > Chloroflexota > Anaerolineae > Aggregatilineales > J027 > CFX10. The sequence continues at coordinate 352,089 of QMIT01000002.1, read as the reverse complement.
TTCGACCCCGACACCGCCCTCTACGCCATCATCATCACCAGCGTGTGGAAAGATACGGGCTTTGTGGCGGTCATGCTGCTGGCCGGGCTGCAAAACATCCCCGAAACCTATTATGAAGCGGCCAAGATTGACGGGGCACACAGTTGGCAGCGCCTGCGTTATATTACCCTGCCCCTACTGACCCCCTCCATTTTTTTCGCGCTAATTATCTCCCTCATCAATTCATTTCAGGTGTTTGAGCAGGCGTGGCTGATGCCAGAACGTTTTGCCCGCAGCGGCACCAGTGTTGTGGTGGAGCAGATTGTACGAAATGCCTTTAGCTACAGTCGTATGGGCTACGCGGCCACCATGTCGTGGGTCTTGTTCGCGGTGATCTTTGCCATCACCTTTATCCAAATCCGGTTGCAAAAACGCTGGGTCAATTACGATATTTAAAGGCAGGACAGCATGAGCACTCTTACCGCAGAACGACCGATTGTCCAAGAACACCCCAAATTCGGCCTGCCACGCGGCTCCCGGCGTCTGTTGACCCGCAGCCTAAGTTATATCCTGCTGACCGCGCTGGCCCTGATTATGATCGTGCCGTTTGTTTGGATGTTCGCCACGTCGCTCAAAACGCGTGAGTACATCTTGGAAACGCCGCCGCGCCTGATTCCAGACCCGGCCAGTTTTGATAGCTACCGCGAATTATTTGACCTCGTGCCGATTGAGCACATGCTGTTCAACAGTATGTTGGTCGCGGTGATTGGTACGTTTGGGCAAATCCTCGTCTCGGCGATGGCGGCCTATGCCTTTGCGCGGATGGAGTGGCGCGGGCGCAATGCCCTCTTCACGCTCTATCTGGCGACGATGATGGTTCCGTCGCAGGTGACGCTGATCCCCTTGTTTATTCTCATCCGGGAATTGGGTTGGCCTAATACCTATCAAGCCCTGATTGTGCCGGGGCTGTTTAGCGCGTTTGGCACATTTCTGCTGCGCCAGCATTTCCTGACCTTGCCCCGCGAATTGGAGGAGGCAGCGTTTTTGGATGGCGCGAATCGCCTCACGATTTTCTGGCGTGTACTGCTGCCACTTTCCAAGCCCGCTATGGCGACCCTCGGTGTATTCAGTTTTATGGGCCTTTGGAACGCCTATTTGTGGCCGTTGTTTGTGGCACGACGGGAAGACGTGATGACCCTTCCAGTTGGCCTCGCGGTGTTGCAGGGCGGGCCACGCGCATTGACCCAATGGAATCTCGTTATGGCAGGTGCGGTCATCACCGTGCTGCCGATTCTGGCTGTGTTCCTATTGGCACAGCGTTGGTTCGTTCAGGGTGTCGTTACCAGCGGCATCAAGGGGTAACACCCCGTTTCATTTACTGTTCACTGTTTTTAGGAGGATCGTTCACATGTTTCGTAGATTGCTCACCTTATGCTTGTTGGTTGTGGTCATCATGGGTGTCCTGCCCCGCCATAGCCAAGCCCAAGATAGTGTGTCTATCACCTATTTCACCTTTTCCGCCGCTCCCGACCATCTGGAAGATCTCGACACGATCATCGCCGCATTTGAGGCCGAAAACCCCACCATTAACGTGGAGGTCGAGACCGCCCCGTTTGCCGATTACTTCACCCTGCTGCAAGGCGATTTTGTGGCTGATGACGCGCCGGATGTGTTTGAACTCAACTATGAGAACTTCGTCACCTATGCCGCCAATGATGTGCTGCTTGATCTGAGTGACAGCCTCAGTGCCGATGCCCCCTACTATCCTGCTGCGCTGGGTGCTTTCCAATATGAAGGCGCTCAATTGGCCCTGCCCGAAAGTTTCTCCACCGTGCTGCTGTTCTACAATGCCGATCTGTTTGACCAAGCGGGTCTTGAATATCCAACCGCCGAATGGACATGGGCCGACGCGATGGAAGCAGGCAAGGCCATTCGCGCATTGGGCGACGACACTTGGGGCATCTATTCGCCCGTGCAGTTCTGGGAATTTTATAAGAAGGCCGGTCAAAATAACTGCTCGTTCTTTAACGAAGACATGAGCGAATCCACCATCAATTCGCCCGAATGTGTGGAAGCCCTTGATACTATGATGAGTTTGATTGATGAAGATGTGATGCCCGACCCGGTTGAACAGGCAGGGGTCTCGCCTGAAGAACTGTTCCAAAACGGACAGGTTGGCATGTTGGTGACGGGCATCTGGATGTTCGGCGCGTTTGCGGAACTGCCCTTCAATTGGGACGTGCAGTTGGAACCTGGTCTAGCGCATAAGGGCCATCACTTCTTTGCGAATGGCGTCGCCGTTGCCCAAGATACTGAACACCCCGCCGAAGCCGCTGCGTGGGCGCAATATCTGACCTCCAGCGAAGTGGCTGCCAATGTGCGCGTCATCAGTGGATGGGAACTGCCCGCCCTCGATAAACCCGAATATTTTGCCGCCTATCTGGAACAAACCCCGCCCACCAATCGCGCCGCCGTGTTCCAAGCACTGGAAAGCCCGATTGTGCCGCCCGTCATCGTGCGCCAGAATGAAATGCAAGATTCTGTCAACGCCCTGCTCGAAGCGGTAGTCAACGGCGAACTGGATGCCCAGACCGCCCTCGATCTCGCCAAAGAAGAACTCGACGGTTTCCTAGAAGAATAGACGAATCTCGATTATATATTTCGTAGGGGATGGCCCAGTGCCATCCCGCATGACACACTTGGGCACGGTGACCCGCCCCCACGAAATACTTGTCTACATCGTTTCCGAATCACAATATTCTTGGGGCAATGATAGGGTACACTCCCCCCATTTTCGGCGGCACAATAGGCAGAATCATGACCCGTTTACACGACATCAGTATTCAAATCATCCGCGCCGGACAAGCCCCCGGTGGCGGTTATGTAGCCTCGCCCACCTTCTCGCAATATGGCTATTCATGGCTGCGTGACGGCACATGGATCGCTTATGCGATGGACGTGGTGAGCCAACACGCCAGCGCCCATCGGTTTTATCAATGGGTCGCCCGCACCCTGACTGGCTACCAATCGCATGTGGCGGCGCTGCTGGCAAAAATTGCACGCGGCGAAACCCCTGCCGAAAGCGATTATCTGCCAACCCGCTTTACCCTCGAAGGCGGATTGGGGAGCGACGAATGGACGGATTTTCAACTCGACGGCTATGGCACATGGCTGTGGGGTGCAGTCCAGCATCTTGCCTTTGCCCCGAATTTTTGGGCCGAAATCCGCCCCGCCGTCGCCCTGACAGTGGATTATCTCGCCGCGTTGTGGCAGTCCCCGAATTATGATTGCTGGGAGGAATACCGTCATCAGATTCACCCCAGTACATTAGCGGCACTTTACGGCGGATTAAAGGCCGTGCAGAGCATCGAACCCGCCCTTGTCCCATCCAGACTGCCCGACCAGATCCGCGATTTCGTGCTGCAAAAGGGCGTCGCCACCGAGGGCCATTTTATGAAATTTCTCGGTAATGCCAAAGTAGATGCCAGTCTATTGTGGACAGCCGTGCCGTATGGTCTGGTGGACATCCACGACCCGATTTTTGCCAAGACGCTTGCGAAAATTGAACGCGATTTGCATGTGCCCGATGGTGGAGTGTATCGCTATCGGGCCGATGTGTATTTTGGTGGCGGCGAATGGCCTTTATTAGCTGCGTTTCTCGGCCTAACCTATGGTGAACTGGGTCGTCGCACCGAAGCCGAGAATATTTTGTGCTGGATGGAATCGAAAGCCAATCCTAAGGGGGAAATGCCGGAACAGGTCGCCGATCATCTGCTGGCCCCCGAACATTTTGACAGTTGGGTGGCGCGTTGGGGCACATCCGCCTGTCCCCTGTTGTGGTCACACGCCATGTATTTAATTTTGAACGCAAAACTAAAGGCAACCGCATGACCGAGATGATTCATCTTCCATTGGGTCAAGAACACCCCTACGAACAAGGGCCGGAGGAGCGTTTTCCGCGTCATCCCCTTAGGGGCGAACTGTTTACCATTGGCATCGTCACCCGTCCCCCGGGTGCGATACAGCAGGTAACGGTGTACAGCCGCATCAATGGGCAGGACGAAAAACAGACCCCCGCTCGGCGTTTGGATAATTGGCAGCCGGAATTTGAACATGGGGTCGGCGCGGAACTCATCGCCCGTCGGGTAGATATTGAACAGGATGTCTGGCAGGCCCAACTCATTGCCCCACCTCCCGGCATAACCTTGACCTACTGGATCGAAGCCGATGGCGTGACCGGGCCAAGCCATGAAATTGTCGGCGTCGAATGGCAAAGCGCCCCCGCTAGTTCCAACATTCGCCCGCTAGAAGATGGCTTATGGGAAATGGGCATCTCGCACGACGCCACCCGGCATTCCACCCCCAGCGGTCTACCGAATTTGCGGCGGATCGAATGGCTGACCGATGGCAAAAACGCGCGGCGGGTGCGGCTGACCTTCGATTGCCATCCCGATGAAGCCTTTTTTGGATTGGGCGAACGCTATAACGCCCTCAATCAGCGTGGGCAGGTCATGGATGTGCGCTGTTATGAGCAGTACAAATCGCAGGGCCAACGCGCCTATATGCCCGTGCCATTTTTGCTCTCATCGCATCACTATGGTGTTTATGTAGACAGCGCACGCTGGATGCAGTTTGACCTGACCCCCGAACAAACATGGACACTCGACGCCGAACTTGGCCCAGATGAAAATTTGCGCCTCGTCTGGTTTCAAAACCCCGATCCGCTGGAAATCATTGGCCGATTCAGCCGCATGACCGGACAGCCTGTGCTTCCGCCGCTGTGGGCCTTTGGCCTTTGGATGAGCGCTAATGAATGGAATTCACAAAAACGGGTTATGTACGAGGTCACCCAGACCGAATTGCACGCGATTGACGCCTCGGTGTTGGTGATAGAGGCGTGGAGTGATGAAACGACCTTCTATATCTGGAACGACGCACAATATCAAGCCGTGCCCTCTGACCAAGCCCATCACTATGCCGATTTCACCTTCCCGCCCGCAGGCAAATGGCCCGACCCCAAAGGCATGGTAGACGCCCTACATGAAAAAGGTATCCGCTTGATTTTGTGGCAGATTCCGGCACTTAAGAAAATAGATACCCCGCATGAGCAGCACGACCGCGATTGGGCCTATTTTAAGCAGCAGGGGTACGGCGTGCGCGAGGCCGATGGCAGCCTCTATAAAATCCGCCCGTTCTGGTTCCGCAATGGCTATCTGTGGGACGTGACCAATCCGGCAGGCATCCAATGGTGGCTGAACAAACGCGCCTATCTTCTGAATGAACTCGGCGTGGATGGCTTCAAGACCGACGGCGGCGAACATCTGTGGGGCGTAACCACCCGCTTTTTTGATGGGCGGGGCGGGGATGAATTGTGGAATCTCTACCCCCTGCTCTACACCAAAGCCTATTATGAATTCGCTACCCAGAAACGCGGCGGCGATGCCCTGTTATTCAGTCGGGCTGGATTCGCCGGATCGCAAGCCTTCCCTGCACATTGGGCTGGTGATGAAAACTCGACATGGGAAGCCTTCCGTGCTTCGATTCTGGCAGGCTTATCAGCGGGCATTTCAGGCATCCCGTTTTGGGGATGGGACATTGGTGGGTTTAGCGGCGAACTGCCCACCGCCGAATTGTATCTACGCGGCACGGCAATGGCAGCCTTCTGCCCCATTATGCAGTACCACGCTGAGTACAATTCGCACCGCGCCCCCAGTCGTGACCGCACTCCTTGGAATATGCAGAAACAAACCGGCGACCCGCGTGTAATCGAAATTTTCCGCTATTTCAACAACGTGCGGCGTAATCTGATGCCGTATATCTGGCAGGAGGCGCAGTGGTCATCCCAAACAGGCCAACCGATGATGCGTGCCCTGCGTTTGTGGGACAGCACCCAATCCGATTATGCCTATTATTTTGGGCGCGATTTGTTGGTCTATCCTGTTGTCCAACCTGACATGAGCGAGATGTTGATTACCCTGCCCGATGGTGATTGGGCCGATCTATGGACAGGTCAAGCCTATCAGGGGAGTTGCAGTCATGTGGTCGCCACACCTCTGAATTTCATTCCAGTGTTCGTGCGAAAGAGTGCAAAAATCCCGGTGGTTTGGGGTAATCAGCATACTTGGGGTGATCGCGTTCCCTTGACCAGTCTCCCCTCTACTCTTTTGGAGTTTTAGCGCGGCTTTCACAATGCAGGATGCCGTCTAGGGATAAGGCCAATGATTGTCATATCCAAAGCCATCAGGTTACTGATTAAAATGCTCTAGGCCCCCATGTTGAGCGGCCCAGAGCATTTACTGGGGATGAACTAGCGAATCCCTTGTTCAATCAGCGGGGCAATATCGGCAATATTTTCGGGGGTGACAATGCCGACACCTGTATTGATATGGAGTCCCGGAATCTTATAGCTCTTAGTCAGCCAAATCTGTTGAATGGGGTAATACCCTTGCAGGTAAAGCACCTGATCGAAACTGGCGCTGATATAGCCTGCTTCAATACCTTCAATCGTTGCGGGGGAGAGGTCAATGCCGCCGACAATGATGTCACCGGGGTTTAAGCCTTCGGACTGTAGAACATTCATCATGTTGGCCGTGATGTTGCCGTGTTGGGTTCCAATCGCCCGTAGATTGGGATGAGCCTCAATATAGGCCGTCAAAATTGGAACTGCCAGCGAAACGTCTTTATCCACTTCGTCGGTCACATCCAATTTTTCAACTTTGACACCCGCTTCAGTGAGGGCATCATACATTCCTTGACTGCTGACACTACGGCCCTCTTGATGCCAAATGTCATAAATCAGAGCCTCATCGCCTTCTTGAAGACCCGCCTCAATCATCGCCAGTCCGGTCAAATAACCACCTTCATACAAATCCGCGCCCGCATAGCCGAAACCGTTGCTTTGGTATTTGGCTTCAAGCGTAGGGAGTGGATTGTTGCCACTCGTCACGATAATGCCGAGGCTTTCGGCTTCTTCAACCAGTGGGGCAAAGGCATCTTCACCGGGATGCCCCATAATGACAATGCCATCCGGTTCGGCGGCCATCGCTTCATTAAATTGGTCAATCATCGTTTGGGGGTCCCAACCAGAATATTGCTCAACCAATTCAATGTCATAGGCTTCGGCGGCGGCACGTGCCCCATTGGTGCGGGCAAGAGTCGAAGGGTCGCCTGCTGTGCCACCCATCTGCATATAGACGACGAGTTTATCCTGTCGTGCTTGGGCTTTGGGGGTATAACTGACCGACAGGACGATGGTAGCAACGATTAAAACTACCAATGCAATACGAAGATTTTTCATGGAGATAGCTCCTCCTAAATAAGCTGTTTTTGTTGGTGTGCGTAATGCAGGATGCCTGAAATATGGTCTTGACTATATTTGCTCCTTTCTCAAGTTTTCTGGCTGGGATGCCTTTGCAACTAACCGAGTCGGCTTGCTCCACCGACGAATACGATCCGAGAAGTTGGCAATGTTCTGTTCGCCGATAATGACGTGGAGGACGACCGAAGCACCCAGCACCAGACCTTCAATCAATTGAACCCAATAGCCACTCACCTTTGTGGCGACAATCCCCGGTTCTAGGGAGATGATGATAAAAGCACCAAAAAATGTCCCAATAATTGCGCCATAGCCGCCTGCAATGGAAGTACCGCCGATGAACACAGCTGCCATCACAAGCAGCAACATACCCTCGCCCTGTGTAGGATAAGAAACGGTGACTTGCAGCGTCAGAATGAGTCCAGCGAAAGCAGCAATCACACCCATCATGGTAAAGAGGCGGATTTTGGTCGCCACCACATTGACACCCATCACCTGCGCGACATTGGGGTTATCCCCGATGAACATGATGGCTTCCCCGAACTTGTGCCGATTGAGGATAAACCACAATAAGATCGTCAGACCTAAGGCCCACAACGCTTGGGTCGGTACTCCAATCTCAGCACGACCTTGCTTAGGGATAATGCCATAGATGCGGCGGACAAAGAGTTCCCAGACTGGGTCTTCTTGAATATCCTTGAGACGCCACGAACGCCCACCTGCCAGTACAATTGTCACTCCATACCAGAAAAATTGGGCCGCGAGGGTTGCCATAATCGAAGGAACGCCGATTTTGGCAATCAGGAAACCGTTGATAAATCCGGCCAAAGCGCCTGCTCCCAACGCCAGCGCGAAACTCGCCCATGTTGCCCATTCCCGGCCTAACTCCTGATCAAGATTTTGATATCCCCATGCGAATACAAAACCGGACAGGGCGACAATTGCGGGAAAGCTGAGATCAATCTCTCCGGCGGTAATCACAAACGTCAGCCCCAAAGCAAGGATTAGAGGCGGGGTGACGGTCTGGAGAATGGACATGTAGATGCGGTATTTCAAAAAGACATCCGGCGCGAAGACCATAAACGTGCCATACATAATCAACATGACGGCCAAGACGGGCAGGGCTTCGATTTTGCCCAAAAACGAAAAAACTGAACGGGCCGTTTTCATACGAGTTCCTTGTCCTTGAGGCCTTGCGAATAGCCCAGTAGAAATTCATCTAGCGCTTTAAGGGTGATGTCCGCTTTGGCGATACTGGCAACGATTTCACCACGATCCATGATGATGAACCGATCGGAGACTTCATACACATCTTGCATATCGTGAGTGATGTAGACGCAGGCTTTGCCACCCTCTTTGATCTTGTGCACAAAGTTGAGGACTTTACGCACTTCTTTAAGCGACAAAGCAACGGTTGGCTCATCCAAGACAATCAATTCGGCCTCAAAGTGCATGGCTCGCCCAATCGCTACCCCTTGGCGTTCTCCGCCGGAGAGCTTGTTCACTTTGGAATTCACGGTGATGCCCCGACCACGAAAGCCGATGGTGTTCAGCATGATTTCCTGAGCGATCTCTTTTTCTTTCTTCACATTGATAAAGCCGAATGGGTAGGTAATTTGGCGCCCGATGAAAAAATTGCGCCATAGAGCCTGTTTTTCGCCCAGCGACTTGTCTTGATAAACGGTCTCGATGCCATACTGGTGAGCACGTTTGACGCTGTATGTTCTGGGATTTACCTTGCGCCCCGCGATGTAAAATGCACCGCTGGAAGGTGGATAAACCCCGGTCAGGATTTTGACGAGCGTGGATTTGCCAGCACCGTTATCCCCGATGAGGCCAACGATTTCATTGCTGCCAACCTCGATATTGATATTGCGTAGGGCATGGACTAGGCCAAAATATTTCTCGATATTGATCATCTGTAAGGCCGCAGGTTTCTCAACCATGATTGAGTCTCACTTGGGTGTCTTGAAAATTCATATGCCGCTTGTCCCCAAAACAAAACACTCGCCAATAATTTTTTGCCTACCCTAAAGGTAGCCCGTTTGGGAGTTAGAAGGGGTGCAAGGCTCGTGCAGGAGGGGTGCAATAAGGGTGCGAAGAGTGCAATAAGAGTGCAAAAATTTCCCAAATTCACTCAAAACCACAACCTGTTGGCTATAATCAAAAATTAGAGCAATTTAGGAGTATTTCTATTGAATACAATCCTGAAACTTCGCGGGGTGAGTAAACAATTTCCCGGGGTAATGGCACTTCAAGACGTTGATTTGGAAGTCCGCGCGGGTGAAATACATGCCTTGCTGGGTGAAAATGGTGCAGGCAAATCTACCCTTGCCAAAATAATTGGGGGTGTTTATCCGCCGACCACTGGCGAAATCTATTTAAATGATACGGTGCAAAATTTCCACTCGCCTTATGATGCCCAAAAAGCAGGCGTCGGGATGCTGTATCAGGAACTCAATCTTCTGCCTGAATTGACCATCGCCGAGAATATCTTCCTCGGCAGCGAACCCAAACAAGCACTTTTGCCATTTATTGATTGGAAGCGTATCCACCGCCAAACGACTATTCTGCTCGACAAGGTAGGGTTGGATGTGTCCTTTAAGGTGAAAGTGGGTAGCCTTTCCATTGCACAGCAGCAAATGGTGCAACTAGCAAAGGCCCTGCATCAAAATATCCAACTGTTAATTATGGATGAACCGACGGCCCGGCTGACCCACCACGAAACCGAAAACTTCTTTCGCTCTGTTCAAGCGTTGAAACATCAGGGGGTGGCGATTCTATTCATAAGTCATCGTCTGGATGAGGTCAAAAACCAGTGTGACCGTGCTACGATCTTGCGCGACGGGCAGGTGGTGGCGACGCTGGATGTCAAGAAACACTCCCTTGAAACCATTTCAACCCTCATTTTAGGGCGACATATCTCCGAAAAATTCCCACCGCGCCAAACCCAACATGGAGCAGAGCTTTTGCGTGTCCAAGGATTGACCCGTTATGGGGCGTTTGAGGATATCAGTTTTACCTTGCGCGAGGGCGAAATTTTGGGCATCACGGGGTTGGTGGGATCGGGCCGAACGGCGATTCTACGGGCAATTTTTGGCCTCGACCCAGTGGATGAAGGGGATTTTTATGTTAACCGTCATCGTGTGCAAATCCGTTCCCTACAAGATGCCATCCAGTATGGTATTGGCTTATTAACTGAAGACCGCCAGCAGCAGGGCCTCGTCTTAGAAATGAATATCAGCGAAAACATCCACCTTGCCAGTTTGGAAAAAACCCCCGCTGGGCCGTTCATTGACCATGAACAAGAAGCCCAATTGAGTGCCTACTACATCCGAAAACTCGGCATCGAAGCTCCCAGCCACGATTTTAAGACCCGGCATCTATCGAGTGGCAATCAGCAAAAAGTCATCCTCTCCAAATGGTTAGCGACCTCCCCTCATATTTTGCTGTGTGACGAGCCAACACAGGGGGTGGATATTGGGGGCAAAACCGAGATTTACCATTTGATGAATCAGTTGCTGAATCGTGGTATGGGAATTGTGATGGTCAGCGGAGACATCAACGAGATTATAGAAATGTGTGACCGTGTTCTCGTATTACACAAGGGTCGCATTGCCGCAACCTTGCTTTGTAGTGAAACAGATGAAGCATCAGTTCTTGCCTATGCCTTACATGGAGGTACATCATGACCACCTCCTCGCTCAACTATTTATTACAACCCGCCACCCTTTACCGTTATTTTAGACAGCAATCTCTACTTATTATTTTTTTGGCCTTGATTAGCTTTTTTTCGCTACTCTCCGAACATTTTCTTGCACCCAATAATATTTTACTGATCCTTTTGGGTACGGCTCCCCTTGCCATCATCGTGGCGGGGCAGACATTGGTGATTATCACCGGGGGGATTGACCTCTCGGTTGGTTCAGTCGCGGCCTTGACCAGCATTTTAGCAGCCAAGATGATGTCAGACTCAGGCCATGTCGCCCTGCCTCCTTTATTGGCGATGGGATTGGCACTCATTGTGGCGACGCTCATCGGTGGTATTCATGGCTGGCTGATTACCCAGAAGGAATTGTCACCGTTTATTGTGACCTTTGGTTCAATGAGTTTCATTAAGGGCTTGGCACTAGTCATTAGTGATGGCTCACCTGTCTCGATTCCACACGGCGAATTTTCTTGGATGTGGCGCATTGGGAGTGATGTCCGTCCCATCCCGATTATCATGATGATCGTGGTATTTGTCAGCTTTGGTTATATTCTGCGGAACACCAAACTAGGGCGCTATGCCTTTGCAATTGGGGGCAATGAAACCGCCGCTATGATGTCGGGTGTCCAAGTCAATTCCTATAAAATCCAGATTTATTCACTGAATGCGTTGATGGCAGGCGTCGCGGGTATTTTGCTGATGACCCGTATCGAAAGTGGAATGTATACCATCGGCGAGAACTATGCCCTAACTTCCATCGCGGCGGTGGTGATTGGGGGGACTCGCCTACGCGGTGGCAAGGGGAGTATTTGGGGGTCGTTGTTGGGTGTGCTGCTGCTGACCAGTGTGGAAGTGGGGTTAAGCCTGCTGAATGTCTCTTCACTGTGGAACGCCACTGTTATCGGTGGATTGATTTTGGTGGCGGCTTTGTTGGATGTGGAACGCCGCAAATTACATGAAATGCTACCCTCGCCCCGTGTCGAACGCCCCATCAAAAGTGAGACGGATTTGGTGCAGGTGTTTGACCGTATGAAATCCTTGATTACTCAACAATTGCCCTGTGAACATGTCCGCCTCTATATGACTGATTGGGATACCGGGGATTTAATTCAGCAAGACCTTGAAAGCAACGAGCGCACGATCATTGACCAACCTGCGCATCTGGCACGGCAGGTTGGCAGCACCCGCGCTCCGTTGTGGGTGGATGACCTCGCCCGTGAACCAAAAGTTTTGGTCGAGCCGATGCGGACAGGGTTGCAATCAGCTATTGCGGTTCCCATGATTCATGCCAATCGTTTAGTGGGAGTGCTGGAATTGCAAGGGTCTTATCCCAAAATGTTTAACCCCACAACGGTCAGCCTGTTGACCGAGGTAACAGCGCCAATTACTCCGACTCTGCAAGATGCGTGGCTTTTGGAAACAGGTTGGTTTCAGCGGCAGGTTCGGGATGCATTGCGTCATTTGTGGGATGAGGTGTATTTGAGTAAGAGCGATTTGGCAAATTGGGCCTATCCATCGGAAGTCAATGGCTTACCCAACAAGCTGCGGGGGCAAGCGTTGCAACAGCTTTTGTTACAAGCTGTCGAGGCGATGGGGGAAAAAGACCACTCCCGCGATCAACGGCGCTATCAAATTTTGAAGCAAACCTATATTCAGGGACAAACCGTTGACCAAATTACCGAAAACTTGAGCATCAGTCGCCGCCAATACTTTTATGACCAAAAGGAAGCCCTTGAAGCAGTAACTCATCTGGTCATTAACCACGAAAACCTCCTTAACACAAGCCTTGTTGCGTCGTGAAGGCCGAGGGCAAAATGTTCCTCAAAAATCCCTCAATCCGTCGCAGCATCGCGTTGAGTGTGTTTTCCGTCACAGTCATCGTGCTGGTTGCCATCAGAGTGATCCGTACTCAACGAGTGGAGCATACCGTCGCCGTAGTCCCGCCGGCGCTAGTGAGTCCTTTCCATGTCACACTGCTTGAGGGTGTCCAGACACAGGCCGATGAATATGACTGGAATGTGATTACCCAATCACCGGAACGCGAAACTGACATTGAGGGCCAAGTTGCCATCGTGGAGCAATTAGTGCAGCAAGGCGTGGATGCTATTTCAATTAATCCTATCAACGCCAACGCCATGATTGCGGGGGTCACGACGGCTAATCAGATGGGTGTGCCTGTGTTTATGCACAATCTGATTACCCCGATTGCCGAGGGGCAAATCGTGGAATATATCGGGTATGACCAGTGGAATGGGGCGGCAAATCTGGCAGCTTATGTCTGTGAGGTACTGGCACATAAACAAGGGGTGGCAGTCTCGGATGCCAAAGGTAAGGTGTTTATTTTGACAGGCATTCCGGGTTTTCATACCAATCGGCGGACGGGGGGATTTAAATATGGCTTGGCGCAGAATTGTCCGGGGGTAAAGGTAGTCGGGGAACAAACCGCCGAATGGGAGCGCGAAAAAGCTTTACAAGTGGCAACGACGGCCTTGCAACAACATCCTGATATTGATGTGTTTTTTGGTAACAGTGATGAAATGGCGATTGGAGCGGCCCTCGCATCTCAACAAAATGGGCGAGTTGTCAATGAAGACATCTTTTCGGTGGGGATAGATGGCAATGACGTCACCTTAAATCTCATTCGGGAGGGAACACTCACTGCCACCCTCGGGGTCTATCCAAATCGTATGGGACGGGTCGTTATTGAGCAAATCAATAAACTATTTCACGATGAACAACTCCCCTACATTTTGTTGACGCCTTCCACCGTTGTGACACGCGAAAACCTTGACGCTTATATCACTGGTGATACATGGGTCAATCCTGTTGAGGGGTCGCCTGAATATGACAATAACCAACCGACAGGGTTTAACCCTTAATCTAGCGTAGTTTCCCATTCACAGTATATGGAACGGTTGTGTGGGCATTAGTTTTGCTTTTGCCTTTCCCCACCCTCGAACTCCCCACCACTGAGCCGCTGCTGAGGTCACGGCCCACTGATAAAAGACATACTCTGTTAAAGACGGCGCAGCTTGCCCTGTTTTCGGGGAAGATCATCGAGATAGTGGGGGGTTATTGTTATAGGCATATTAGGCATAATTTTGATGAGGTTTCTCATCCACTGAGTTTTCGACAATGATTTGGATTTCGAATAACACGTTGAAGAAATCCTGTGCGGTTTCGATTGTGGCAGCGGATAGGTCGCTAGAGGGTAGCTTCTGTTCCCACATGTCCCGTAGTTTGCGATTGTGGCTGTGACGGGTGCCGTGATACCCCTATGGTTGTTGGTCGGTCAGTTGGAATTGGCTGAGGGCGATCTCCGTCAGGTGGTCGGGGATCAGGGACTGGGTATCCGCTTTACTGGCGGGCCATTTGGCCCAGAAACACAGACGGCGGTTGACATAGGCATCACAGCCTTGGCGAATGATGTTCTGCTGGGGCATGATCATCGCGTTCAGCAGGGCCAGCAGTCCGGCATCGGTCTTGGTTGAGGTATCACTAGGGGATATGTTGGAAGTTGAAGAAGACCCACAAAATGAAATCCGCTCTACCTGATGGTGCTATGCAGCATTGGGGGTGGAGCGGGTTTGAAGTATCAAAACTGTTCTTGATGTGTAGTCAATGAATAATAAAGCACCATAACAGAAAAAATATCTCTGAGGCGACATACTGCTACAGGTTTAGTCTGTAATGGGTCAGGAAATGTCGGGGTGCGCGGGCTCGAACCGCGGACCTCTGCGTCCCAAACACAGCGCGCTACCAACTGCGCCACACCCCGAAAAGTGAAGTATGCCAAATTATAGCATACTTTTTTGGAGATAATTGCTACCCGCCATGCCGTGTGATCGCGTGGTTTTGAACCTGCTTTCGCAGGTCGGGGATCGCGCCGGCAACTCTGTCGTGACCGAAGTCGGACATTATTCCCGCGATTTAGACCCCCATATGTCAGGGTGTTGGTCCAAAACGTGTTGCGACATCACGCACACAGCAGGTTACTGTCGTTTATATCATGGGCGACAAGGGTTTGTAAAGGGTAGGCTGATTAAGGTTTGGTGAAATAGGCATAATCTCACCCTAACAAAATACTGAAATCCATCTGGAAAATTTGCATGAAGCGTGGTAACATTGCTACACATGATGTGCGGGCATGGTGTAGTGGTAACACAATAGCCTTCCAAGCTCTTGTCACGAGTTCGAATCTCGTTGCCCGCTTAATATAATGACCTTCCCGCTGGAGGGTCATTTTTATTTTTCCAATCCGCCAAATTTCATCCCTCCCCAAAAAGGCGATATAATCCACCGTTCAGAGTTGGTTTTTCTTAAACTCTTTAAGACAAAGGCCACTTTTGGCGGGAGATTTTTAAGGATGCCCTTTTACTATCGGCTTGGAGAAATTCCCCATAAACGCCATACCCAGTTCCGCCGACCCAACGGTGAACTTTACCGTGAGGAACTAATGGGATTGGAGGGGTTTTCGGGGATGCAGTCCATCGCATATCATCATTATCACCCTACACAGCTTCTAAACGCTGAAAAACTAGCCGATATGACGCCCCACTACACCGAGTTTGGGCCGCTGCGTCATCGCCATCTGTTGACCACCCATTTCCCACGCGGGGGAGATGTAATTTCGGGACGACGGGTGATGCTGGGCAATCACGATGTCACCATTGGCTTGACTCTACCTACCCAGTCTATGTCCTACTACTATCGGAATGGGCAGGCGTATGAAATGTACTTTGTCCATGATGGCACAGGGACACTCAAAACCAATCTCGGCAATATCCCGTTTGGGCCGGGGGACTATCTGATAATTCCTTTTAATGTGACATGGCGGTTGGAGTTAAATGGCGATCATCACCGCTTTCTGGTAGTCGAATCCCCCACGGCAATTGTGACGCCACACCGCTATCGCAATCAATTTGGGCAGTTATTGGAGCACTCCCCCTTCTGTGAACGCGATTTTCGCCCTCCGCAGGCTTTGGAAACCCATGATGAAAAGGGCGAATTTGAAGTCCGCGTCAAAGCCCGGGATGCGCTCCATCGCCATATTTTAGACCACCATCCGTTTGATGTGGTCGGTTGGGACGGCTATCTCTATCCCTACGCATTCAATATCGCCGATTTTGAGCCGATTACGGGGCGTGTGCATCAGCCGCCGCCTGTCCATCAAACATGGGAAGGGCATAATTTTGTGGTGTGTTCCTTTGTACCGCGCCTATTCGATTATCACCCACTGGCAATTCCTGCCCCGTATAATCATGCCAACGTTCAAAGCGATGAAGTGTTATATTATGTAGAGGGTAATTTCATGAGCCGTAAGGGAGTCGAGCGTGGGAGCTTTACCCTGCACCCCTCTGGCCTGCCACATGGCCCGCATCCGGGTACGACGGAAGCCAGTATCGGCAAAGAGCGTACTGAAGAATTAGCGGTGATGATTGACACGTTCCGTTCTTTGCACGTGGCGCAAGATGCCCTAGAATTTGATGATCCAGCCTACGCAACCAGTTGGGTAAACCATTGATGGAATTTCGTTTCGCCGACTTAAAACATCCAGACCGCTATAAATTGATGATTGGCACAATCCAACCCCGCCCCATCGCATGGGTCAGCACTCTCAGTGCCGATGGGGTGCGGAATCTTGCACCGTTCAGCTTTTTTACCGCCGTGTGTTCCGAACCGCCGACGATTGTATTTTGTCCGGGGGTACGGGCTTCTACAAGCTGCGAAAAAGATACCCTGCGTAATATCCGCCAAACGGGTGAATTTGTGATTAATGTGGTATCGGAAGCGGTGGCGGAGGCGATGAACATCACCAGCACTGATCTTCCACACGAGGTAGACGAATTTGAGTTGGCCGGGGTAACGCCATTGGCAAGCAGCCTTGTGCAGCCATCGCGTGTGGCCGAAAGTCCCGTCAGCATGGAATGTAAACTTTCCCAAATCGTCACAATCAGCGAAAATGTAGGTGGGGGCTGGTTAGTCATCGGTGAAATTTTAGTCATGCACGTTGCCGATGAGGTGTATCTTCCCGATTTTAAAACTGATACCTTGAAAATGCAGCCGATTGGACGTTTGGCCGGGGCGGGTTATTCTCATACCTATGATCTATTTGAGATGCCGCGTCCCAAACCCCAAATTTGATCGCTTTAATTTATTGATCCCAAGCGCAGAATGGGGTGTAATTACCCCGTACAGCCACCAGTTAGAAAGGAACTTTTGTGGAAGCACCTGCCCAATTTAATGAACTCAAAAAGCGTCTTGCCGAATATTATGATTTAAATAGTGCCTCCGCTGTTTTAGGTTGGGATCAGGCGACCTATATGCCACCCGGCGGGGCTGCCGCCCGTGCCCGTCAATTGGGCACCATTGGCAAATTAGCCCAAGAAAAATTGACTGATCCCGCTATTGGCAAGCTGCTGGATGAACTACGACCATATGAGGAAAGCCTTGCCTATGATTCCGACGAGGCCAGCTTGATCCGTGTCGCCCGTCGCAACTATCAAATTGCGACACTTATTCCACCCGCGTTTGTCGAAGAAGTATCGAATCATACCGTCATGGCGTATCAGACATGGGCCTCGGCGCGACCAGAAAATAATTTCATGGCGGTGCGTGATAATCTGGAAAAGACGCTCGATTACAGCCGCCGCTATGCCGAATATCTCCGACCATTGGACAGCAGTTATCAGCATATTATGGATGTGTTGATTGATTTGCCGGATTATGGAATGCGGGTAGACACTGTACAAGGCGTTTTTGCTGAGTTACGCGCCGCCCTTGTGCCGTTGGTGAAAGCCATTAAGGAGTGTGAACCCGTAGACGATTCATTCCTCTATCAATCTTTCCCCGGCGATAAACAAATGGCCTTTGCCAGACAGGTCATTCAGAAATTCGGCTACGATTTTCAGCGCGGACGCCAAGACCCCACTCATCACCCCTTTGCCACCCGTTTTTCGGCAGGCGACGTGCGTATTACGACTCGTGTGGATGATAATCATCTGGGTGATGGGGTTTTTGCGACCTTTCACGAATCCGGACATGGGATGTATGAGCAGGGCATCAACGTGGAATTTGACGCCACACCATTGGGAGGTGGTACATCCGCTGGGGTGCATGAAAGCCAATCGCGCACATGGGAAAATATTGTGGGGCGCAGCTATGCTTTCTGGGAGCATTATTATTCCCAATTGCAGAGCATTTTCCCTGACCAACTGAAAAATATCTCGCTGGAGAAATTCTATCGCGCCATCAATAAAGTCGAGCCATCTCTGATTCGGGTTAAGGCCGATGAAGTGACCTATAACCTCCATATCATGGTGCGTTTCGACTTTGAACTAGCCCTTCTCGAAGGCAAATTGGCGGTCAAGGATTTGCCAGAGGCTTGGAATGCCCGTTACCAAGCGGATTTAGGTGTTACCCCGCCTGATAACAAAGATGGCGTCATGCAAGATGTCCATTGGTTTGCCGGATTGATAGGGGGTGTCTTTCAAGGGTATACCCTCGGCAATATTTTGGGGGCACAGTTCTATCAAACCGCTCTGAAAGCCCATCCCGAAATTCCCAGCGGAATCGCACAGGGCAAGTTTGATACCTTGTATGGCTGGCTGCGGGACAATATCTATCAACACGGCAGCAAGTACAATGCCCCTGAATTAATTCAGCGGGTCACGGGTGGCCGTTTGGACGTTCAGCCGCTTGTGAATTACCTATACTCGAAATATGGTGAAATTTACCATCTAAAAATGTGAGCAAGTTCTCAATGGGGGAGTTCTAAGTTAGGTGCTTCCCCATTTTGTGTTACCAATGCGTTAAAAAGTCGTTCTAAATTCATACGAAAATGACTCCTTCGCCTTTTTTCCAGCATCAAAGCCCTCCACCCTCTATATAATGAAAATTAAGATAAACTTCTCAGGAGGACGTTATGCGTATCAGAAAACTGATTCTTGTCGGTATTATTTGCCTAGCTGTCCTCGCCCTGCTCCCTGCTCATCATTCGCCTGCTCAGGCCGGTGGTACCTGTAATGGTGTCCTACATACCGTACAACCCGGTGAAAATCTCTACCGCATTTCACTGGCGTATCATGTGCCAATGGATGTAATTGCCAGCGTCAACGGTATCACCAACTATTCTTTGATTTATGCGGGGGCTGTGTTGTGTATCCCGACTGGAACGAGCTATTATCCCTCGACCACCAGTAACACATATCCCGGTGTCGTGGTGATTCCCGTTACTGTGACCACCTATCCCACCTACCCAACGACGAATTACCCAACCTATCCAACTTACCCCATGTATCCGACCTATCCCGGTTATCCAAGCTATCCGACCTACCCAACGGTCACTTATCCAACATCTACTCCCTATTTCCGTCCCTGTATATTGGGGTTGGAATGCCGACCCGATCAGACACAATATATGTATGTAAATGGTCGTGAAATCTGTGTCGCCGCCAAATACACCGCGAATGGCATCGGCTGGGTGGAGACGGATCGCATTTGGTGCAATTGGATTGATGTGTTCCGTGCTGCCAATCCTGCTCCATGACTCCCTTTAAGCTATTCCGCTGAAACTGCCATAGCGCCAGCCATCCACACCGCTACTACCCTCAGCATCAAAGTTTAATGACCTGAGGGTAGGGCGCTTCTAGCGCTGAATTCCTCCGAATGTTACTTGCGTCCTATCCCAAATTTTCCTACAGTTGTTTAGAATTTGTATGCGTGTGATAGACCATTCAGCAGGAGGCCATGCCATGCCTGATAAGATTCGTATTATGATTGTGGACGATGTTGAAACCAGCCAAAAAGGATTGGCACGGCTGCTGTCTTTCGAGCCAGATATGGATGTTATTGGTTTTGCCGGAACGGGGTCTGAGGCCATTGCCAAAGCCCAAATGATGAAACCAGATGTCATTTTGATGGATATCAATATGCCGGATATGGATGGCCTTTCGGCAACAGAAGAAATTACCAAGCTAGTGGCGTGCTCGATTGTTATGATCTCGGTGCAGAGTGACCGCGACTATATGCGACGGGCGATGCAAGCAGGTGCGGTAGATTTTTTGCCCAAACCTCCATCTGCCGATGAACTCTATGCCACTGTCCGTAATGCCTAT
Source organism: Chloroflexota bacterium (assembly GCA_024434115.1). Taxonomy (GTDB): domain Bacteria; phylum Chloroflexota; class Anaerolineae; order Aggregatilineales; family J027; genus CFX10. Next base: position 331,970 of record QMIT01000002.1, on the reverse strand, counting down.
GAACGCCGCCCCAAGATTGTGGCGGGGTCAGTCCAAACCGATACTACTCAAACAAGCAGCGGCCATATTATCGTCGTTTACAGCCCACAAGGGGGTTCTGGTGTAACGACGGTGGCGGTGAATATTGCGGGTTGTCTCTTGAGCCAACAAGATCGCACGGTATTGGTAGATGCCAATCTGCAATTTGGGGATGCGGCGGTACATCTTGATGTCCGTACCGAACGCAATATCATTACCCTTGTGCAAGCCTCTGGTGATCTTGACCCCGATTTGATTGAAAATGTTCTCATGACGCATGGTAGTGGTATGCGAATTTTGGCGGCTCCGCGTGGCCCTAGTGAAGCCTCAGAAGTCACCGCCGAAAGATTTCTCCAAATCGTTCATACCCTAGCAAACCAATTCAGGTATGTGGTGGTAGATACATCTACGCATTTGGATGGGATCACGATTGGGTTGCTCGAACTTGCTGACGTGGTGGTACTGGTAGGCGTTCCCACTTTGCCCTCAGTTAAGAATATCAAACTCGTTTTGGAACTCTTTGATGAAAGCCCGGACTTTGATAAGGGCAAAGTTATCTTTGCAATGAACAAAATTCCGGTGGACAAAAAATCAGGGGCGTTGAATCCAGAGGAAATCAGCAAGAGTTTGCGCCTGCCTATCAAGAGCGTAATCCCTGCCCTCGAAAAACCGTTTTTGGAATCCCTCAATCGCGGTGTGCCCGTGATTGTCAACCCACGCCAATCCCCGGGCCGCGAACTTCAGCAGTTGGGCGAAGAAGTCAAGAAAATTCTGACTTCGGTGGAGGTTGAAGAGGCCGTTACCGCCGATAAACCGAAGCCTCGTAAGGGCCGTTTTGGATAAAGTCTAGTAGGGAAATTCACGCATAAAAGCGTCCAAAGATGGGCGACCCTGTGTGCTGGTTGCGACAAAAATCCATTGTTCGCGCGTCCACGCATAAACAACTCGCCCATCTGGAAGTTCATACAGCGTATAACTGGTGTTCTCATCCAAGAGCAAAAATTCTGGGGGTGTCGTCAGGCGTGCGCTTGTCCCCATCTGCTCCACAAACGCCATCGCGCTTGGTTTATCAACCGCATAATAAATATTCAAGATCATGGTCGCGTTGTCTGAATCGGTGTAGATGCCCGTAACGCCAGCCGCCGTATTCGCTTGCCCGCTCACTGAAGTCCGCTGAAATTTACCCACCTGCTCAGGGCCAGCGTAGGTATTGGGGTCTTCCGCTGGAAATGGCTTCCCCGGTGAAAAATAGGGGCCGGGATCAACAGCCGTGCGGGTAGGTTGAGGCCAAAAGGTAGGAGTAGCAGGAATCGCTGAGGTCGCATTGCCAGAGGAATCGTCTGTTTTGTTATTGTCTTTGTCATCCCCGCAGGCGCTCAAAATGAAGGAGGCTATCACCAAGAGAACAAGCCGCAAAAGAGGAGTATAGCGTTTGGAATCCATGCGTGACCCTTTGTTTCACACAAAATTAACGCTACCATCCTACCCTTTTCTGGCACGCTGCACAAATACTTGGAAGGGCATTGCCAAATGGTCGGCGCGTGTCTCATTACGTTTCAAGATTTCAGCGTTGGCAAGCTCAAAATCGCGCAGCAAGGCAATGAGGGTATCTTCTTGGTCAGTGGTTGGCTCGCCATTAAATTCGGTGACAATGGTGGCAATTTGACCGCGTGCGATGAATATCCAGCACTTGGCCGCGACCTCTACCACCATGATTGGATAGTCTTGATTTTGATTGAATGTCTTTTTCTTAATTTGGTCAATCAATTTTTCCAGCAGGGCTTTGACTTTGGCACGTTCGGCGGTGATTTCACCCAACGTTTCGATACAAGCACTTGTGCGGTTATGATAAATAATCATGCCAACGGCTTTAGCTTGCAGGCGCTTGCGAATCATCTGCGTTTTTTCGCTATCCAAGATTTCTGTCCAACTAGTAGGGTCAGCCTCGGCTAGTAGCAGTTTTACGCCATTGATTTGCGACTGATAGCGTTCATAGATGACATGGAATTGTTCGCGGTTCAACTTGCCATCAGCAAAGTCCAAGACCAGTTGCTCCATTTTTGAACGGGTTTCGGTAATAAAACCCCGCGCTTTGACCACTGCATTCTGCGAATTATCCACAATGGTATTCATAACCTCGTCCCTTGAACGTCGCAAACTTGATACTAGTTTCATCATAACACGGAGAAGAATATATTTAAAATTAATTCACAATAAATTTATAATTTATTCATTGAGTTGGCGAACTGAATAGGGCATGTTATTATGGCTTTAGGAATTACCAAAAAATCGAGGTACAACAACATGCCCATTTCAGAGGATCGGCTTTATGCTGATGGTAATGCCTACATTTTGGTGGCCGCCTACCAAACCGTCCGCCATGCCCTACATGAATGGAGTCGAGGTGCGACTCGTTGGGGCGCACCCCGTGAGTGGTGGTGGTTGGTCATTGAACATGAAGGCCCTCGATTTGCAGCTATTCCCTTTGAGCAACTGCGTGATCTACTGAACCAATCAGGAATTACGATGGATACCTACCTTGCCGATTTGCCCGAAGCCTTGGGGCAATCGGATAGTTGGCAGCTTAACCCCGGCGTTATCCACACTCGGGTCGTTGATAAAACCACCACAACGACGGCAACCGCGTTGCAACAGGCGGAAGAAAGCCCCGGCCAACTGTTGGTCGTAACATCACGGGGGCAATGTGTGGGGATCATCAGCAAACGCAGTCGGAGTTTTGCAATGGCAACCTTGTCCCTCCTTAAAATGATTGAGGAAGATGAAAAAAAACAGCCGAGTTCTACCGTTTCGGCAGATTCTAAGGCGATACCTGAACAGGACAGCAAAAATAATTAGCCGAGGCAAGTTCAACAGGGGGTATAACGGTTTCTGAACAATCCTAAAACCTCCTCACAACTTGACACAGATTGATAACTTTGCATAAAATAAAGTTAGCGTTCCATTGAATCCAGTCATCCATATAATAGTTTCTTAAGGGTTTCCTTTTGATTATTATTATAAGAGGCTTACAATCGCAGTTCATGAGAACTGACAAAAAGTAGTCATTCGTCACTCATTTTTAGGCGAGACGGCTAAATTGAGTCCGAGTAAAAAATGTAAAATATAATGAATATGCCTCATCAATTTTCTTCGTTTGTATGACCATAACTATAAGGAGGGGATTCATGCCCGAGTTTTTGAGACCCAAGTTTAGTAAGCTCGGTTCACTTGTGTTGATTCTCCTACTCCTGCTGCTTGCTGTCACAGGCTGCAATGATGACGACAAAGACGATGATTCCTCGGATTCTAATAATGTGACGCCGGAAACCTTTACGGTTGGACTACTGCTCTCCGATTTAAGCAACCCGTTTTTTGTCTCAGTGCAAGAAGGTGCTCAAAGCGCCGCAACCCGCCTCGGCATCACTCTTGTGGTGGAAGATGCCAAGAATGATGTTGCCACCCAGATCACACAGGTACAAAACTTAATCGCTCAACCCGTCAATGCGCTGCTCATTAATCCAGTGGATGGGGATGGCATTGTTCCTGCCATTCAAGCGGCCAACGCTGCGGGTATTCCGGTTTTCACAATTGACCGCAGTGCTTCCGGCGGAGACGTCGTCGCCCACATTGCTTCCGATAATGTGGCAGGTGGTTCGATGGCAGCCGAATATTTGGCGACCAATATTAACAGCGCGGGTAATGTTGTCGAGTTGCAAGGGATTGAAGGCACCTCGGCGGCACAAGATCGCGGCAGTGGGTTTAATGAAAAAATCGCCACCTATGCCGACATTGACGTTATTGTGCAGCAGACCGCCAATTTCAGCCGCGAAGAAGGCCAGACCGTTTTTGCCCAAATATTGGCCGATAACCCGGATATTGTAGGGGTGTTTGCCCACAATGATGAGATGATTTTGGGTGCGATTGATGCTGCCAAAGAAGCGGGTCGCGCTGCCGATATTAAATTTGTGGGCTTTGATGGGACTGAAGGTGCTATTGAGGCGATTGACGCAGGGGATCTTCTGGCAACCATTGCCCAGCAACCTGCTGAAATGGGCCGTATTGGGGTCGAGACCGCCGATAAGGTACTAAAAGGTGAGACCGTCGAAACTTATATCCCGGTTGATCTAGCGGTGATTAGTCGCTAGGGGATTCTATGATTCTCTAAAGCAGTGCAATTCATTTTGTTGGGAGGCAGTAATGCGACTCCGATTTTCAATTAGACAGCGTATCGCTCTGATTTTCACGTTACTCGTGCTGCTGCTGCTCGTTACAGGTGCTATTGCCCTGCTTTTTACTCAATCCGCTGAGAGTACGGTGAATGACATTCAAAATGGCTCGGATGACATTAATCAAGCCAACAATCTGCGTGTCAGTTGGTTGAGTATGGCCTCGACGATTGACCGTTTGTTATTAACTCGCCAATCAAGCCTTATTGATACGAATTTGGCTGCTAATCGCAGTGATTTTGAGGCACGTTTGGCAAGCATCCAAGCTGAGACATTAGGCACGAGCAGCAGTACCCAAGAAGAAAATGCCCAACTGACCCAATCTATTGGGGGGTTGGGGACTGAATTGTTGTCCTATGTGGACGAGGTAATTGCTCGAGTCCGAGCGAGTGAGTGGACTCGTGCCCAAAGTATTCGCCATACGGATTTGGCGTCGGTAGAACGTCGTTTTCTCGCCGATGTAGATGAATTGGGAAGTAATGTTTCAACCGACGTGACTGAATCCATTCAACAGTCCACCGATACCCAAAATCAGTTCCGCACTTTCGTGATCGCTATCGCGGTGTTTGGGGTTCTCATTGCCCTAATTGTTTCCGTTATCACGACTCTCAGTGTAACCCGCCCCTTAGCAAATCTCATCGCTACCACTCGGGAAATTCAGGCAGGCGATTTTTCTAAGCGGGCCAACGTAAGTGGTCGGGATGAATTGAGTAACTTAGCGCAGTCATTCAATAGCATGACCGAGCAGCTACAAAGATCATTTTCGTCTCTTGAGGAGCGTGTCCAAGCCCGGACCCGTGAACTAGAAGCCGTGTTTGCTGTAAACACCCAAGTCGGTACGATCCTTGAAGTAGATCGGTTGCTGCAAGACGTGACGGACATGATTAAGGAGCGTTTTGACCTCTATCATGCGCATATTTTTATGTATGACCCCAAATCTGAGGCACTTGTCTTGACGGCGGGTGCAGGTCATGTGGGTCGCCAGATGGTCACAGAAGGCCGTGTCATCAGTATCAATAATCTGCGCAGTATCGTGGCGCGTGCGTCCAGAACTCGTGCAGGGGTAGTGGTCAATAATGTGACGGAAACTGCGGACTTTTTACCTCACCCCTTACTGCCCAATACTCGTTCGGAATTGGCTGTGCCGCTTATCGCACGTAGTCGTCTATTGGGAGTGCTGGACGTTCAAAGTGATGAATTTGACCATTTTTCGCCTGAAACACTCTCATTAATGGAGATTCTAGCGACACAAGTGGCGATTGCTTTGAATAATGCGACCTTGTACGAGGTGGCCGAGCGTACCAGCCGCCGTGAGCGTACCATTGGTAATATTACGCAGAAAATTCAGGCCGCTGTGAGCATAGACGAAATCTTGCAGTCCACAATTCGTGAGCTTGGTAAAGCCTTGCGGGTTCCACATACAGCCATTGAACTTCGCCTACCCGAAAATATTTCATTATCTGAGGACGGTGAAGCTTATGGGATGGCGGAGCGAGAAAATGCCTAAACGAATGGATTCCAATAGCCGCCGTTATAGAGGTGACCTATATAGAGTTTCGGTTGACTATAATCCCTTTATCAATGAAATATATAGCCGCTTGCAGCGTTACAGTCATCAAAATGGGAAAGAAGTAAACCTATGAAAGCAATGCGTACTCCGACAGAGACCCAAGATAGGCTCCCACTCTGGCGACAGCTGCGTTGGAGTCTAGTGCTTTCTTTTATCTCGTTGGCGGTGCTGCCCATCGTAATCATCAGTGCTATCTTGATTCAGCAAGCGAACAACCAAGCCGAAGATCAGATCTTGAGCCAGCTTGAATCGGTTGCGACATTAAAGGAACAAGAACTGCAACGGTGGTTAGGCAATGGACAGAATGAACTTGAATCCGTGATTGGTGATCCGGTACGGAATCAAAACATACTTCAATTGTTAGCTGCCCCCGACGACAACCCCGAATTACAAGCTGCCCTAAATGATGCCCTGCTGACTGAAAAGAATATTTCAGACCATTTTCGGGAATTTATTCTTTACACTCCAGATGGTCGAATTGTCGCTGCCTCGGATGACACTCAAATCGGCAAGGTGCTGACGCTCCAACCGTATTATCAGGGTAGTATCACCAATGTAAACTACATCCAACCCCCCTATTATGAAATCGGGAGTGGGGAGTTGACGATGTATGAAACGGTCCAGTTAATCAATAATGCTGGTGAATTTGTCGGCGTGATGGCTGCCCCGCTCAATCTTGATACACTGAACGAGATTATGACAGAGCGTGGTGGTCTGGGGGATACCGGTGAAACGTATCTGGTCAGCCTCGAAAATAATTTCCTCCTCACGGACAGCCGTTTTGAAGGATTTGAGCGTACACGCGCTTATCGCAGCGAAGGTATAGACCAATCTCTTCAACAAAGCGACGGCTCAGGCCAGTATTCAGACTACCGCAATGTTGATGTATTTGGTGTTTACCGCTGGATTCCAGAATTACAGGCAGGTTTGCTGGCGGAGCAGGACGTTGAAGAAGCGTTGCAGGCTTCACGTGAGTCGCGGAACACCTCAATTTTGATCGGGGTGGCGGCAACCTTGATTGCTGCTGGCACAGGATTCTTTTTGGCGACGCGATTGTCTCGCCCCATCAGTTATTTGACAGGTGTTGCCAGCCGCTTGGCCTCCGGCCAACTGAACCAACGTTCTCGGATGCCCCAACGAAACGAAGTCGGGATGCTGGGACGCACCTTTGACCAAATGGCCGACCAGCTTGAAGGCTTGATTGGTTCATTGGAAGCCCGTGTATCCGAACGTACCAAAGACATCGCCACCACATTGGAAGTCGGGCGTTTGGCGACCAGTCTCTATGGTCGTGAGGACTTCTTGCCCAGCATTGTAGACTTTATCCGCGACAGCTTCGACTTGTATTATGTGCAAGTGTATTTGTTAGATGAAGCCAAGCGGTTTGCTATTCTGCGGGCCGGTACGGGGGAGGCTGGTCAACAATTGCTGGCTCGACGGCATCAACTCGATATGAACGAGACATCACTGGTGGCACGTGCAGTCGCCACCGAACAGCCAGTAGTCGTGACGGATACCCGCACCAATCCTGACCACAAGCCCAACCCACTGCTACCCCTCACCCGATCTGAAGCCGCTATCCCGCTCGTTATTGCAGGCGATATTTTGGGTGTGCTGGACATGCAGTCGGAAGTGGAAGGCACATTCACGGCTGAAAACCTGCCCGCCTTCGGGGCTATGGCGACGCAATTGGCTGGTATTCTACGTGCGACTCGCGCATTGGAAGAAACCCGCGCTGCGGTGAGCCGTGCGGACGATATTAACCGCCGTCTGACCCGCCAAAACTGGGAAGGGTACCTTGCGAGCGTAGCACGTGGGGATGCGGTCGGATTTAAGTACAACCTAGAAGAAACCAAACCCTTAGGCTCTGAAGCAGCGCTTACCGAGACGGTACAGGGCGGCGATGGACAAAGTTATGCTCTCCAACCCATCACGTTGCGTGGTGAAACGATTGGAAATATCCTCGTCCTCGAAGATCGAGAGCGTGAATGGTCTGAATATGAACTGTCGCTGCTGCGCGAAGTTGCTGAACTGGTTGCCCAAGCCACTGAGCAATATCGCACGGTAGATGAGACCGAAAAACGGGCCAACGAATTGGCGATTGTGGCCCAAGTGAGTGCGACGGCGGCATCTATTCAAGATTTGGACTCGCTCCTCCATACAGTTGCCGAGCTTACCAAGAATGAATTTAGGCTCTACCATGCCCATATTTACCTCCTAAGCCCCGACCAGAGTTTCTTGGTCTTGGCGGCAGGTGCAGGTGAACCGGGTAAAGTGATGAAGGCGAGCGGCCATCGTATTCCACTCAAACAGGAATTCAGTTTGGTGGCGCGTGCGGCCCGTACCCGGCGTGGGGTGGTATCCAACAACGTTGCCGATGCCCCCGACTTTTTGCCGAACCCACTTTTGCCTGCTACCAAGTCTGAGTTGGCGATTCCGATGGTCGTTGGCGATACTGTGATCGGGGTAATGGACGTTCAAGACTCCGTTATCAATCGCTTTACGGACGAAGATGTTCGTGTGTTGACCACACTCGGTGACCAATTGGCGGTTGCTATCAACAACGTGCGCCAATTTGAAGCGACCCAGCGTCGTTTGAAGGACGCCCAAGCCGTCAACATCATCAACGAATTCCTGCGCTCCACGTTAAACGACGAAGAAGCCCTTGAAAACGTCCTGCGGGTCATGATCGAAATACTTGGCTCCGATAACAGCCTCTATTCGGCTTACAATCGTGAGCGGCGGCTGTGGCAGGGTGTGGTGGGTGCAGGTACTGGGATGACCACCCAATTGGCAAGGAGTTTCCAAGACCCTGCCGAATCCTATCCACATGGGTTAGAGGCCATCGAAAAACGCAAAGTCGTCACGGTGAACAATGCCCGTACCTATCCGAATTTCCCCGTGACAATTTTGGAGGCTCTTGGCGTCAAATCGGTTATGGTCATTCCGCTGGTCATCGGCAATGCGGCTATCGGGGTGATCTTCCTCAACTACAATACTAACCTGCACTTCTTCACAGATGACGAAATCCTACTCGCCGAAAATATCGCCAACCAACTGTCCTTGAGTTTGGAAAGGCGCGAGGCTGAAGCCCAAAATCAGTTGATTTACGATACGGGGCGTGCCTTGATTGCTTCTCGCAACGTACAAGAGCTATTGGAGGCATTTGCCCGCCCCATCCTCAAGAATCATCCCGGAAGCTCCAGCCTACTCTATTTTGATAGCAATAACCCACAGTTCCTAGATTTGGTAGCCTCTTTCAGCAATTCGGAACAATCAGCTCCACTTCCTGTCGGGGCGCGACTCAGCCTAGCAGATCTTGGCGCGAGCACTACCAATACCAATGCGACGCAGCTTATATCAGACGTCACCGATCCCAACTTTGGTTTTGCCGCAGACTACATTGAAGCGCTGAAATCATTGAATACCCATGCGTATGCGAGCATCCCCCTCATCTCGGGTCAACGCAGCATCGGGATCATTTCGCTGGCATGGCCGGAATATCACAGTTTCTCACAGCAAGAAATCCTCTATTACGACGTGTTTCAATCTCAATTGAGCGCGTTAGTTGAGGTGCGTCGCTTGTTTGAAGAAACACAACGCACCGCCCGCCAGTTGAATACCGTGCTGGGCGCGGTGCCCGTTATTCTGTTCTCATATGACCAAAATGGCATCCTCACGCTGTATGAAGGCTCTGGCGTTCAGCAGCAGGGTTTCGCGCCGGGCCAATTGGTTGGGACATCAGTATTTGATCTCTACAAGGATAATCCTACTGCGGTAGAAGCTGTTCAACGCTCCTTACAAGGTGAGGCATTTGTCGCTACGATTGCAGCGGGAGATACCATTTTTGAAACCCGCTATGCCCCCATCTATGATGAACAGGGTGTGCTGGCGGGTACGATTGGGCTGGCGATTGACACCACTGAGCGTGAGCGGTTGTTGCTCGAAATTGAGCGTAACGCCACCCTCCTCCGTAGTGTGTTGGACACCACACCCGACTGGATTTTTGTGAAAGATCGTCACTATCGCTTCCTTTTGGTGAACGAAGGGTTTGCGAAGGATCAAGGTAAGACGATTGAGGAAGTTACCGGGAATGACGATGCCGGAATTGGCGTTCCCGAAGAGTTGATTTATGGCAATCCAGATAAGGGTATTCGTGGCTTCCGGGCCGATGACGACTATGTGTTGACGACTGGGCAAGCCGTTCATAATCCCTATGATGTGGTCATCTTTGCGGATGGCACAACTCACATTATGGATACCCAGAAATTAGCGTTGCTGGACGAAAATGATCAGCCTTTTGCGGTACTCGGTTTCGCCCGTGATATTACACAGCGTATCCGTACTCAACAACGTGAGCAATTGGCGACTGAATTAGGTCAGCAATTGGCAGCCTTGCTTAGTACGGAAGACTTGTTTATCCAGACAGTCACCAGTCTAAGTGAAATGTTGGGTTACTATCACGTCCACATTTACACCTATGAACCTGACACGGACAGCTTGGTCGTAACGGAAGGGCTGGGTGAGGCCGGGGCGTTTATGAAGAGTGAGCGCCACCGTATTGGAATGGATGCGGAACGTAGCTTGGTAGCTCGTTCGGCGCGTGCTCTTGAGCCAATTATCGTCAATGACGTACACGAAGATCCAAATTTCCTGCCCAACCCACTGCTGCCCTATACCCAAAGTGAAGTGGCAATTCCACTATATCAAGGCCAATCACTGATTGGGGTTTTGGATGTGCAGCATAACCAGCCGAACGCCTTCAGCCCCGAAGAAGTGGCTACGCTCTTGATTATTGCGAACCAACTGAGTGTGTCTATCTCGAATGTGCGCCAGTTCGAACGTGCTGAAAAACGTGGTAACGAACTTGAAGTGGTGTCCGATCTGAGCGCAATCGCTACCACGATCTTGGATCAAACCGAACTGCTTCAAACGGTGGCTGACCTGACCAAAGAGAGCTTCGATCTCTATCACGCCCACGTCTATCTCTTGGATGATGACCGCCAATATCTCCAATTGGCCGCAGGCGCTGGTGAGGTGGGTCGTCTCATGGTGACCGAACGCCGCCGGATTGCTTTGCAGCATCCGCACAGTTTGGTGGCCCTTGCTGCCCGTAGTGCCGAAGGTGTGATTTCCAACGACGTGACCGGAAGTGCCGACTTTTTGCCCAATCCACTGCTGCCCGATACACGCTCTGAAATGGCAATCCCCATGATGGTTGCTGGTGACGTAATCGGGGTGCTAGACGTACAATCCGTTGAAATCAACCGCTTCACGAACGAAGACCTCAATATTCAAACCGCGTTGGCCTCCCAATTGGCGGTTGCCGTGACCAATGCTCGTGCATTTGAGGAACGTCGCCGAGCGGAGGCATCGCTGGCGAAACGCGCGGCTGAAATTGAGGCGGTGGCGCAGGTAGGTATTGCGGCCAGTACGATCTTAGATGTGAACCAATTGCTATCCACTGTGTCTAATTTGGCGAAGCAGCGGTTCAATCTTTACCATGCTCATATCTACCTGTTAGAGGAGGCCAGTCAAAATCTCGTGCTGGCGGCTGGTGCTGGCGAAGTCGGTAAACGTATGGTGGCGGAAGGTCGTACTATTTCGCTCAATCAATCAACCAGCCTTGTGGCCCGTGCAGCCCGCAGTGCCGAGGCGGTTATTGCGAACGACGTGATTCTTAATGAAGACTTTTTGCCCAACCCACTGCTGCCCGATACACGTTCCGAGATGGCCCTGCCAATGATCGTCGGCGGTCAGGTCATCGGTGTGTTGGATGTCCAAAGCGATCAGCTTGACTACTTCAGTCCGGATGACGTGCAGGTGCAGTCCACGCTGGCATCCCAATTAGCAGTCGCGGTTGCCAATGCGCGTGCTTTCCAAAGCGCGGACGAACGTGCAAAAGAATTGGCGTTGGTGAACGAACTTGGTGTTGGCATTACCTCCATTCTCGACCCGGAGCAGTTGATTACCCAAGTAGCTGAGGAGATGGCCCGCTCCTTCGATCTGTATCATATCCACATTTTTGTGGCAGATGAGATGGGGCAGGAATTGACACTGGCAGCTACTCATGGTCGTACTACTAGCCAATATACCCGCGAAGGCTATAAGATTCGGCTCGATGAAGAAATGAGCCTTGTCACCCGTGCTGCCATTGAACGCCGCAGCATGATTGCGAACAATGTCCGGGAAGAACCCTACTTCCTCTCTAGCCCCTTCCTGCCAGAGACGCGCTCCGAGATTTGTTTGCCGATGATCGTCGGTGATCAACTTATCGGGGTCATTGATATTCAATCAGATATTCTCAATCGCTTCAAAGATCAAGACGTGCTGATCTTGGCAACACTGGCCTCGCAGATTGCGACGGCAATTTCGAATGCGCGTGCTTTCCAAAACGTGGAAACTGCCCGTGCCGAAGTCAGCCGTATCTTTAACCTCTCGGCAGACATGATCGGTAGCGCCGGGTTTGATGGTTACTTCAGAAGCCTGAATCCTGCGTGGACAAGGGCTTTGGGCTGGTCAACGGATGAATTATTCAGCAAACCGTTTGTGGAATTCGTTCACCCTGAAGACCGCCAGCAAACCCAAGCTGAATTTGCCTCCGAAATGCAACAGGGTGCCTCGGCCATTTCGTTTGAAAATCGCTATCAATGTAAAGATGGCTCGTATAAATGGATTTCGTGGAATGCCATTCCAATTTTCGATGAGCAAACGACCTATTTTGTGGCCCGCGATGTGACCGAACAAAAAGTGGCGGAACGCCGCGAACGTCTGGCAAACGAACTCGGTCAACAGTTGAGCGCGTTGCTGCAAGAAGAGGCGCTGCTCAAGGAAACGGTGGAGCAGTTGACCCAAGCATTTGGGTATTATCACACCCAGATTTACCTTGTGGATGAGGAAGGCAAGCGCCTAATTCTCCGCGAAGGTGTAGGGCGTGCAGGGGAGATTATGAAGCAGCAGCAGCATAGCATCCCCCTGCGTGCTGAACGCAGCTTGGTGGCACGCGCTGGTCGAACCATGCAACCAGTAGTCGCGGAAGACGTGGCGCTCGACCCGAACTATTTGCCCAACCCGTTGCTGCCCTATACCCGTGCCGAAGTTGCCATTCCGGTATTCGCCGGGGATCGCCTGATGGGGGTTTTGGACGTACAGCATAACACGCCCAGTTTCTTTGATCCGGGGCAAGTGCGTACACTGCTCGTGGTTGCAAGCCAATTGGCCGTCGCGCTATCGAACGCTGAACTCTATGCCGAGCAGTTGCGGGCGACTGAGCAATTGCGTGAACTTGACCGCCTAAAGAACGAATTCTTGGCAAGTATGAGCCATGAACTGCGTACCCCGCTAAACTCGATTATCGGGTATGCTGAAGTCATTTTGGACGGATTAGATGGGCCGCTCAATGACGAAATGGAAGAGGACGTTCATTCCATTCATCAGAGTGGTAAACTTCTGCTAAGTCTTATCAATGACATCCTCGACCTTGCCAAGATTGAAGCGGGTCAGATGGAATTGGAATATGAACCTGTAGACCTTTCCACCTTCTTGGCAAAGGCGGTTGAAAGTTCTCAAATTTTGGTGAAGGACAAACCCGTCGAGATGCGCTCTGAAGTCACTCGTGAGGTGAGTGAACTCGATCAATTTGAAGCTGACCCCATTCGTTTGCAACAGATTGTCAACAACCTGCTGTCCAATGCTGCTAAGTTTACCGAACAAGGCTCAATTACCGCCAAAGCGCGGCTTGAAAACGGTTCTGTAATCATCTCGGTAGCGGACACGGGAATGGGCATCGCTCAAGACAAACTCAATATCATTTTCGAGCGTTTCCGTCAAGCCGACCAATCGTCTACTCGTCGTGCTGGTGGTACGGGCCTCGGTCTTGCCATCACGCGCCAATTGATTGGGATGCACGGTGGAGATATTTGGGTTGAAAGCGAAATCGGTAAAGGCACAACCTTTAGCTTTAGCATCCCATTGGAACGCCGCAAAGAACCTGCTGGCGATTAAGCCTAACAACGATCTATAGATTCAGTTTTCAGGGCAGGCATCAACACCTGCCCTTATTGTTTCTCAGCCTAATTCATGCCTGTTCAAAAGCTGCTCCAATAAGTCATTGTCTAGCGGGGGATTTTGTTTGGCTTTACCAATGGGGTCTTGTACCGTGTCTTGCCCCAGCAACGCATAGCCGACATTTAAATTGGCATGACTTAACACCTCAAGGTCATAGCCCCCTTCGGTCACGAAGATAATCCGCCCTTCACATAACACCTGTGCCGTTTGAATTAGCCAGCGCGTCATATTGGCAAACATCGGTAGGGATAACTGCAAATTTGCCAATGGGTCACGCCAATGGGCATCAAATCCCGCCGAGATGAACATCAACTCTGGTTGAAAACGGGCCAATGCAGGCAAAACCAGACGCTGATACAAAGTTTCAAAAGCCGCGTCACCTGTACCTGCGGGGAGGGGAATATTCATCGTAAAGCCATGCCCTGCACCGCTGCCGATTTCAAGAAGACTACCAGAACCGGGATAGAGCGGCGATTGATGAGAGGAAATGAAATAAACGGAGGGGTCTTCGTAAAAAGCGTCCTGCGTGCCATTGCCATGATGCACGTCAAAATCCACGATAGCAACCCGCTTGAGATCAAATTTCGCTTGGGCATATCGCGCCGCAATCGCAATGTTGTTCAGCAAACAGAACCCCATACCGCGTGTCGGAGTGGCATGATGACCGGGAGGTCGAATCGCTGCATATCCATTATCGGCCCGTTTTTCCATGACCGCATCTACTACATTCAATAATCCCCCGACGGCAATTCGCGCCAGTTCATAAGACTCTGGCAGGACATAGGTATCAGCATCTAGCCCCACCGTGCGTTCCTGCGAGGCAATCCATTGCAACACATCTAAATACTCAGTTGTATGGACACGCTGAATTTCTTCGAGCGTGGCTTCGCGGGGGTCAATCAACATAAAATCTTGGATAACGCCCGATTCTTCCAGTCGTTTTTGGATGGCGGTCAATCGTCCGGCATGTTCAGGGTGTCCGGGCAGGGTATGGTGGGCAAAGCGGGTATCGGTAAAAAATGCGGTGGTCATAGGGTGGGTGTCCAGAAAACAAAAAACTCGCCGTTGAAGCGAGTGTACATCAATTTATTGAGAGTGGCGACGACTGGATTTGAACCAGTAACCAACGGCTTATGAGTCCGCTGCTCTGCCATTGAGCTACGTCGCCAGTATATTTAATATTATAGCGGAGGGGATGGGGGTGTCAATGCCTCGCTTTTGTCGAGTGACCTAATTCACTATACTTGGGAAAGAGTTGTTTTTTAAGGCATAGGACAAAAAATCGTGCGACATATTTTGCTGGGAATAATTTTGATTTTCGTTAGCTCGTTGGCCTGCTCACTTTCCACATCCAAAGACGATCAAGAGACCGATGTTGAGCCAGCCAGCACCGACAATTGGGTCAGCTTCCAAGCCACCAATGTCAGCATCGGCGCACCTCCCAACGATTGGTTATTGGTGCCAACCGTACAAGGTGAGATTGACGCCCTATTCACCCAATTAAACACCTCTGATACGTCTGTCGCCAATGTATTTTTGGCTTTATCAGGCGTGGCAACAAGCAATGGCTATCATCTGATTTTGATGAAACGTGATGGGACAGCGTGGGCAACCGTTTATTCTGAACCATTACCGTCTACCTATGAGGTTTTTTTAACGACGACCAAAGAGGATTGGGAACGGCGGGGTATCCCAATTTTGAGTGAGCGCGAAGTCAATCTACCAATGGGCAAGGCGGTTCGCCGCGAATTTGAACTTCCGGTTGGACAAGCAACGCGCTGGCAAGATAGTTCTTCAACCGCGAGTCAGGCGCTTGACCGACAATATCAATATCTCCTCGCAATCGGTAGCGAGGTTTATACCCTGACTTTTGATGCACAGGCGGCTGACTTTAATTACTATAAAGCCATTTTTCAGGCGATGGCCCTTTCTTTTTCGGTTAATTGAAAGTGTCCTTTACAGATTGATTTCACTTGTGTTAGATATACCACCCCACCTACAATGAATGCTGCAAGTTAACCTTTACGCTACATTCAGAAAGAGATAAGGCGTGAAATCCAAATTGACGTTTCGACTGATCTGCTTGAGTTTGTTATTAGTCATGGCCTTGCCTTCGGCTGTTTTGGCCTCTGAAAATTATCCAACCCATTCGCGCCCCACTCAAGATGGGGGCACTACGCTGACCTATGGAACTGAAGTGACGGGCGAAATTACGGCTGAAGCCTTTGAGCAGCTTTGGACATTAGAAGCGCCATCGGCAGACCGCATTGGGGTAGTGGTTGAACGTACCGGAGGCAATCTCGTGCCAATGGTGTCTATCCTCGATGCATCGGGCACGGAAGTAGCCTATAGCTATGGCCCGAATGACACTCAGTCGGGTTCTCAGATTGACAGCTTTACTCTCCCCACCGCCGGAAGTTATCAGGTGCGTGTGTTTCGCCAATATGAGGACTCTGGGACAACGACTGGCACCTATTCGCTCAATGTCAGTCTGTTTGCCACTGCGGAGGATTTTGCCAATAATGTAACCCCCGTTGGTGAAGTCACCTATGACACCCCGGTACAGGGTAATGTGACCCCCAACCGCTGGCGCAATGTTTATACCCTGCAAGCTGGCGGAGCCGATGTGATCGGTGTACGGGTAGAACGTACCAGCGGCACGTATGTCCCCTATGTAGAGGTACTGGATGCCAACGGGGGAGTGCTGTCTGGTGGTTATGGTTACAACAATGATGCGTATGATGCTGCCGTCATTCAAGAGACAGAACTACCGGGGCCGGGCCAATATAGTGTGGTCGTCAGCCGTAATAATGGGTTTGATGGCTTGACAGTGGGTGGATATAACCTGACCGTCACTTTGCTCGGCTCTGGTGACGATAATCCGATTTTGTCGGGCAACACCCCCGGCACAATCAACTACGATGAATCGGTCTCCGGGGAATTGACCAACGCCATTTGGTATCAGGATTGGGTACTCACCCCAGTTTCAACTGATCGCGTGTCCATCACCATGACTCGTACCAGTGGCAATCTCATCCCACGTTTTGTCATTTTGGGCGGTAGCGGCCAAGAACTGTACACGGCCTATGAAGATTATTCCTATGCCCAAGCAACCATCGAAAACTATGCTTTTGATGTGGCGGGGACGTTCACGGTGCGTGTCTTCCGTGCCGATGAGAAATTTGGCTCAACCACTGGTGGTTATGAAATGGTGGTGACCTTGCAAGGTGCAGGCGAAGACAGCGAAACCATGCAGGGCTTCACTGGCGCCATTTCTAAAGGTACGCCCGTAACAGGCTCGGTAACTAACGCACGTTGGGCCGATGCTTGGACATATGAAGGCCTTAGCGGTGAGGTTATTGATGTTACCGTCGAGCGTACTGGTGGCACGCTAATTCCCTTGCTGGAAATCCGTGATGCCAATGGACAAACCATCACTTCAGCCTATGTGGAGGATACAGGGGATCGGGCCGCGATTACTCGTTTCACTATCCCCAATAATGGGCAATATCGGATCGTTGTGGTGCGTAATTCTGAACAGTCTGGTTACACCACAGGCGAGTACAGCCTGACCATTACGGATTCAGTCGTACAATAGCCAAGACCGATAAAAAGCGGTATTCTATAGGGGCAACATCTGCCCCTATTTTGTTTTACAGAACACTTGACAGAACCATGCTCCCAACTCGACTCGAAATCAAAAATTTCCTTGCTTATCGTACCCCCGACCCCATCTTGTTTGAGGGGATTCATTTGGCTTGCTTATGTGGGCCAAACGGGGCGGGTAAATCTTCTTTGTTAGACGCCATGACATGGGTGTTGTGGGGCAAGGCACGCGGACGCTCCGATGATGATCTCATCCATCTGGGCCAAGAGGAAATGCAGGTTACGCTCGAATTTTTGCAGGGGGATACGCGCTATCGGGTTACACGCAAACGCCGCTTAGGAGGAATGCGGAAAGATGGTTCACGCGGGACAGGTACCTCCTCCCTTGACCTATTTGGCTGGGATGTTGAAGGCAATACCTATCGAGTCATCAATGAGCCATCCATGCGCCAGACTGAAAAGAAAATTGTGGATTTGCTGCACTTGGATTACGAGACATTTGTAAACTCGGCTTTTGTGCAACAGGGCAAAGCCGATTCCTTCACCACCAAGACTCCCGCCGAGCGCAAACGTATCCTAGCGGAGATTTTGGGCCTGAATCAATGGGAGATGCTTGAAGATAAGGTCAAAAAGCGTCTGCAAGACCTCAATACCGAATTCAATACCATCCAGATGCAATTGGCGGATATGGAACGGGAAATCGCGCAGGAGCCGAGGATTATCCAAGAATATGAATTGGCGGACGCTCAGTTGGAAGACCTGCGCGAAAAAGTCCATGAGGCCGAAGATCGGTTTATGGAGTTGTCGGGGGCGGATGCGGAATATACCGCAGCCCGTTCCGAAAAACGCGCCGTTGAGCATCAAATGGAAGAGCGGCGACGTAATATTGCCGAGGCCGATGATGCCATCCGCCGTTCCGAAGAGCGTTTACAGCATTACGAAACCATTTTGGCCCAACGGGACGAAATTGAGCAGGGCTATACCCGCCTGAATGAAATCCGCGAGGCTAACCAAGCGCTCAGTGATGCGCTGCGTGTTCAACACGATATTGAGCAGCGTATCAGCGAACTAACCCTACACATTCAGCAGGCCCGCCAACAGATTGAACTTGAAATCACCTCGGTTGAAACTTCCATTGCCGAAGCACAGCGCACGGTTGAAACAGGGAATGAGGTCTCCGCCGAATTGGAAAATGTTTTTGGTGAGATTTATTTGCTAGAACAATCTGAAAACAGCCGTGACCAAATCCAGCAGGAAATCAGCACCCTAAAAGAAGAACAGGCTGGGCTTGGCGTAGAGAACAAAGCGCTGCGTACCGAGATGAACGACATCAAAGAACGCATCGAGATTATTGAACACACCACCGAGGCGCTTTGCCCTTTATGCCGTCAGCCACTTGATGAAACCCACCGTCTGCATCTATTGGAAGATTTGCAGCAAGAGGGCAAAGAAAAAGGAGATTTGTTCCGCGCCAATGATGCCCGCATGAAAGAAATCCGGGAAGATATTGACGAGAAGCAGCGTTCTATCCAAGACATCACCCAAATGGTCGCCCAACTGCCCTTTCTGCGGAATAAACGCGGTAGCCTTGAACAGCAAAATCGTGATGCAGAACTAGCAAATTTGAGGGTGCAGGAATATCAAGGTGTCTTAGAAAAATTACAGGCCCGTCTTGCCAATCAAGATTATGCCCACGAACTGCAATCGCAACTCACGGAGGCCCAAGCTGAGCGGGATAAGCTGGCCTATGACCGCGATACCCATGATAATGTGCGGGCCATGTTGGATGAATTGCAGGGCTACGAAAAACGGGTCACCGAGTTGGAATCGGCTCTGCAAAGTATCCCGTTGATTGAAGACAGTCTACGTGATGCTCAAGAACGCAAAAATCGCTGGCAGGAATGGCTGGCCCTTGATGAACAGCGTTTACAGGGCATTGAAGAAAACTTGGTCATATTGCAGACCCGTTTGGACGAAATGCACCGCCGTGAAAAACTTTGGAAGCAATTTCGCACCGAAGAACGCAATGCGATTGAAAAGCGCACCGGACTAAAGCAGCGCCTTGCTTCGATTGATGATCTGCGTGAACGCCAAAAAGCCCTCACCCACCGCCAAACCCACCTAAGTGAACAACGTGGGGTCTATGAGCAGTTGCGCAATGCCTTTGGTAAAAATGGTATCCCTGCCATGATTATCGAGGCCGCCATTCCCGAACTCGAAGAATCCACCAATCAACTGTTACATCGCATGACCGATGGGCGCATGACCGTGCGGTTTGATACCCAGCGTGAGAAAAAGACAGGTGGGGTCGCCGAAACGTTTGATATTTGGATTGGCGACGAACTGGGCCAGCGGGATTACAGTCTCTATAGTGGTGGAGAAGCCTTCCGCGTCAATTTTGCGTTGCGGGTGGCGATTAGTCAGTTATTGGCACGACGGGCGGGGGCGCAATTGCGCACCTTGTTTATTGACGAGGGTTTTGGTGCATTGGACGATGTGGGCCGTGAACGCTTGGTGGAGGCTATCACCGCTATCCAAGACGATTTCGATTTGGTGCTGGTCATCACGCATATTGAGGAATTAAAAGAGGCGTTCCCGGTGCGCCTTGAGATTGAAAAATCTCCACAGGGCAGTCGGATACGCCTCGGTTTGTAACTGGCCCTATTTCTCTTGGGCCAGTTTTTCCATGCGAGCAATTTCCTGCTGTACCAATTCGCGCCGCAGAATCTTACCGACGGCGGTACGGGGTAGGGCATCCAAAAATTCAAAGCGCGATGGGATTTCGTAACGGGCTAATTTTTGGGCGGCGAATTCCATTAACTCCTGCTCGGTGACGCTCATCCCCGGCTTGACCACGACCCATGCCTTTAACGCTTCTTGCCCTACTTTTTCGGGATGTGGAATCACCCCGACTGCAACTTCGGCAACCGCGGGATGGGCGTTTAACACCTGATCCACCTGATTGGGGTACACATTAAACCCACCAATCAGCGCCATATCTTTCTTACGATCCACAATGTAAAAATAACCATCGTCGTCCATGTAGCCTAAGTCGCCAGTGAGCAACCAGCGCTGCCCAGTTTCGTCTTTAATAATTACATTTTGTGTTTCGGTGGGGCGCTCATGATAATGCGACATCAATTGGGGGCCGCTGATCGCAATTTCGCCAATTTCTCCAACGCCTAATTCGCGGTTCGGGTCGCCCGCATCTACAATTTTCGAGATGGTATCCGGTAGTGGC
Organism: Chloroflexota bacterium; assembly: GCA_024434115.1. Classification (GTDB taxonomy): domain Bacteria; phylum Chloroflexota; class Anaerolineae; order Aggregatilineales; family J027; genus CFX10. The sequence continues at coordinate 311,242 of QMIT01000002.1, read as the reverse complement.
AACCCAACTGAGCCGACCTTGCCACCGCTTTGTAAGGGGTTGACATGGGTGGCGGTGGGGGCTTCGCTCATACCATAGCCCTCGGTCAATTTGCCCCCCGTCAATTTTTCAAAGGCGTCTTTGGTGGGGCGAGGCAGCGGCGCAGAACCACTTAGGCAGTGTTTAATTGAGGACACTTTATATTTACCAGAGACCGCCTCCGGATGGGCATTGATGGCGTTATAAAGAGCGGGTACGCCATGAAAAATCTCCGGCTCATAGGTGGTGATGGTATCCAGCATATCATCAATATCGCGGGCGTTGGGCACAATGATCATCGTCCCGCGTGTCGTCACCGCTGTCGCAATCACCGAAATCATGCCAAAAACATGATAGAACGGAATCGCCGCCAGCATCTTGACCCCCGGCGCAGCGGGTTCGGTGCCGACCAGCACGGCATTTTGTTGCAAGGTATTGGCGACAATCGCGCTGTGGACACCTACTGCGGCCTTGCTGGGGCCAGTCGTGCCGCCTGTATACTGGAAAATCGCTGGGTCATCTTTGGTGGGGCGAATTTTCGGTTGCTGCCCGGCATATTTTTTCAATAAATCCGGTAGGGCATGGTCGCCGGGTTGAATCTCCACGCGATGGCCGCCCTTTTTCTCTTTGGCAATTCCAAATAAAAAGGCCGCAGCAGGTGGAAACCCCTCTTTGATGTTGGTGACAATCACCTGTTTCAGTGGCGTTTGGGCGCGAATCTGGCGGACGGCATTATAGAACAAACTAAGGGTGACAATGGCCTTGCATCCGCTGTCTTGCATCATCTCTGCCAAGCGTGCCGGGGGATAGGTCGGGTTCAGCCCCACCGCGATCATGCCTGCTCCTAATGTGGCGAACCACGCGATCACAAAAGCCGGGCAGTTGGGCATGAGCAGTGCGACCCGATCCCCTTTTTGCAGCCCTAAATCATACAGGGCCGCCCCCAGTGCATCAGCATGTTGTTTCAATTGGGCATAGGTCATGGCTTGGCCTACCCGTCCTACCACAGGCAGTACCGCCGAGGTGATAGTAACAGGTGTATTGGGGGCACTCTCAGCGGCACGGGTCAGAATATCGGCCACTGTCCAATCGGGATAGGGTTCAAGGGTCTTGGGAACATGGGGGTCGTAATGTTTTAACCAGCGTTTTTCAGCGGCTACCGAACTCATTTAATTTTGCTCCTAAACTAATTTGGTCTTAATTTATAATAGCATCATTCGGCGGGGATCGTTTTGCTGTAAACCCGTTCCTCCGCCGTGATTTCCATGCCTGCTTTGTGATACAGATGCTGTCCAGCGATATTGTCATGGGTGGTAACCAACATGGCCTGTGCTGCGCCGTGTGCCCTTAAATGCTGCAACCCTGTTCGCATGAGGGCCAACCCTAGCCCCTTGCCTTGATAATCGGAGCGGGTTTCGATGTAATCAATCCAGCCAATTTGCTGCCGACTGCGGAACCATTCTTCGCGGCTAAAGGAACATTCCAAATAGGCCACCATTTTGCCAGCGGGATTTTTGATGACCAAATGCTGATACTGTGGGTGATAAATCAGTTCCTTTTGGTGTTCTAGCATCACCGCCGCAAATCCATAAAGCGCTTGGTATTCCGCCAATTCACTTTCAATCAACGGTTCGATTTCATATCCGATAGGCAGCACAGGTGCTTCGATAGGTTTTTCCAGCTCACACCCCATGTAAACATTGTACCCATTTTGGATAAGAGCGAACCCCCGACTTTCTAGGATAGCAATATCTTGCAGGGCATCTTGCTCAAAGGGGGCTACCCCAACTGTCGAAGCGGTATGACGCTCACGGGCTATTTCTGTTAGTCGCTGATTTGACCAATCGAGTATCGCTTCGGCAACCTCAGTGCGGTTTTGGGTGGGGTGGATGACTCGCTCCAAACCATAGGAAGTGCTTTCAATGTATCGTTTTGAAAGCATGGCAAAGCCGATAATCTCGCCCGCGTCATCTTCCCATATGGCAGCGTCTCGCTTATCCCACAAGCGAGAACTCATCAGCAATTTCAAACGCCACACCGTCGGATAGCGATTTACATAGCCTGCCCCGCGATAAGTAATCAGCAGATGGAGTATCCGTTCAAGGTCATTTTCCTGATAGGGGCGTTTACGTACCATCGGTTGTTCTCCATCATGCAAAGGCGTGCGTCGGCTGTCACGCCCCATCGGGAAAGGTATTTAGCTAGATAATCTGACGCTCATGATAGATGCCAAAAACCTCACGCATCACATCCATTGTTTCCTGCAAGGTGGCATAGACCCGCGCACATTCAATCAGATAGGGCATAGTGTTTTCCGTACCCAAACACGCCTGCCGCAGATTATCAAGGGCTTGCCGCACCCGCTCATTATCACGGGTCTCGCGCAGTTCCTTGAGGCGATTGACTTGGCGATCATAGCCCTGCGGATCCATTTCCAGAATTGGGATACGCAGTTCGGCGTCAGGGTCGGCATATTCGTTCACCCCTACGATAATACGCTCCTTACGATCCATTTCACGGGCATGGCGGAAGGCGGAATCGGCAATTTCTTGCTGAATATACCCAGCCTCAATCGCAGGCAGCACGCCACCAAATTCCTCAATGCGCCGGAAGTATTCGTAAACTTCGGCTTCCATATCGTTGGTGAGTTTTTCCACAAAATACGAGCCGCCGAGGGGGTCAATCGTGTTGGCTGCCCCGGTCTCATGCGCGATGATTTGCTGGGTGCGGAGGGCGATGGTAACAGCGTGTTCAGACGGCAGCGCCAACGCCTCGTCCATGCTGTTGGTGTGCAGCGATTGTGCTCCCCCTAACACAGCGGCAAGGGCTTGCATCGCCACCCGCGCCACATTGATTTCAGGCTGTTGAGCAGTCAATGAAACCCCTGCGGTTTGGCAGTGGAAACGGCACAACCATGATCGGGGGTCTTTTGCACCAAACGTCTCACGCATTTCCCGTGCCCAAATGCGACGGGCTGCCCGCAGTTTGGCGATTTCCTCAAAAAAGTCGTTATGCACATTGAAGAAGTACGACAGACGCGGCGCGAATTCATCAATATCCAGCCCACGCTTGAGCGCCCATTTGACATATTCGATGCCATCCGCCAGTGTGAACGCCAATTCTTGGGCGGCGGTGCTGCCAGCTTCGCGGATGTGATAGCCACTGATGCTGACACTGTTCCATTGGGGCAGGTGGCGGGTCGCAAATTCAATCGTGTCCGTGACCAGTCGCATGGAGGGTTCGGGTGGGAAGATGTATTCCTTTTGAGCGGTAAATTCTTTGAGAATGTCATTTTGCAGCGTGCCACGCAGCTTATCCATCGAAACACCCTGTTTTTCAGCCGTGACGATGTAATAGGCCCAGATGACGGCGGCGGGGCTGTTGATGGTCATGGAGGTTGAGACCTGATCCAGCGGAATCCCATCAAACAGAATTTCCATATCCTTGAGCGATGAAACCGCCACCCCGCATTTGCCAAACTCACCCAACGACTCCGGCGCGTCGGTGTCATAGCCCATCAGGGTTGGCAAATCGAAGGCCACGCTGAGGCCCATATTGCCCTGTTCTAGCAGATATTTAAAGCGGGAGTTGGTTTCTTCGGCAGTGCCAAACCCGGCAAACATCCGCATCGTCCACAATTTGCCCCGATGTCCGGTGGCGTGGATGCCGCGTGTAAAGGGATATTCCCCCGGCAGGCCCAAATCGCGCATGTAGTCGAGTTCGCTGACATCGAGCGGCGTATACAGACGTTCAATCGGGCGGCTGCTTTCGGTGATGAAGGTGTCACGCCGTTCGGGGGCTTTTGCCAACGTCTTATTTAACGTAGTTGCTTCCCATCGTTCGGCCTGATTTTGCAATGCGTCTAAAAACAACGAATCAAACATGCGTCAATGACTCCTAAACTCAAATTTCCGCTTCGATTCGCGGGGATTATAACATAGGAAATCGGGTATGATTGGAGGGGCATTTTTATATTCTGGCATCGGTTGGGAGAGTAAACAACATGCGGGCGGTAGTCCAGCGGGTCACCAAAGGCTCGGTGACAGTTGAGGGTCAAATAACAGGGACGGTTGAACAGGGCTTTGTAATCTTACTGGGGGTCAAGAATGGCGATACCGAAGCCGAAGCCCGCTGGTTAGCCAATAAGATCGCGGGCCTACGGGTTTTTGATGACGACGAGGGCAAGATGAATCGCTCTTTGCTGGATGTCGGCGGGGGGGCGCTGGTCGTATCGCAATTTACCCTCTACGCCGATGCCCGTCGTGGCAAACGCCCCGGTTTTACCGACGCGGCCCCACCGGAAATCGCCGAACCGCTGGTCAGTCGTTTTGTGGAATTCTTACGCGAATATGGGGTGCAGCGGGTCGAAACAGGCATTTTCCGGGCTATGATGCAAGTCGAGATTCATAATGATGGCCCGGTCACATTGATATTGGAAAAAGATGCCAATGACCCAAATGCCGTATAGCAGAATTTATGATCTTGGGAATAATTGTACCTTTTGTCAACTACTTGTTTTTTGTAAATCGGATTTTATGATGAATGGTGTTTTCCTCGGTCATAAAGTTAAGTCGGGGGAACTGCTTTGCTGTGGCTCGACATTCAAAAGGAATAACATGACAGGAATACTATCAGACCAATTGCCCTATCCACCAATAGAATATCGTAAATTGGTTGGCCCTACCGATGAACTATACTTCGATAATCCGTATCGGGTAGTAATCTTTCCATACATTGCGGACGAATGTTTTCGCGCCGTATTTGATTTTGGTTGCGGCTGTGGGCGGGTAGCCCGTCAATTAGCCCTTCAAAAAGTTGCTCCAGAGAAATATTTGGGGATAGACCTTCACAAAGGCATGATTGAATGGTGTCAGCAGAATCTCACCCCAAAGTTGCCCCACTTTAAGTTTGAACATCATAACGTATATCGGATTCATCAGAATAAACGTTGGCGTAAAAAGGTCACGGTACTCCCTTTCCCGGCCAAAGATCGAGAATTTACTTTGATCAATGCGACCAGTGTATTTACTCATCTTATACAGAGTGAAGCCGAGTTTTATCATCGAGAAGTAGCGCGTATTTTGGCAGAAGACGGTGTCTATCACGGCACCTACTTTCTTGTTGACAGAGACGACTTCCCGATGATGTTAGGCAATCAAAATGCACTCTACCTTAACCTCACTGATCCGAGTTTTGCGGTGATTTTTTCCAAAAATTGGATTTATGAGGAAGCGCATCGAAATGGTCTAAAAATCATCCACGCCATCGCCCCAGCGTTACGCGGCGGTCAATGGGTCATTGTGATGGCCCATCAAAGCCACCCCACCCCGGAAGTGGAATTACCAGAAAGTGTCAACGCACCTGTTGAGCGTTATTATGAAGGTGAGGGTAAACCTCTCCACCCTGAACTCAAGATATTGGGTCTTCAAAAGACAGATGAAGAAGAAGGTTCTTGATGTCGGGACTTGCTAATCAAATCCCTCTGCCGCCGCCTGAATATCGCCATAATGTCGGGGCAGTTGATCCTAAACGTTATGAAAATCCGAGCGGAGACCTGATCTATCCCACTATCGCGCCACACTACTATCGCAAGTTTTTCGATTTTGGGTGTGGTTGTGGACGGGTGGCCCGTCAATTGGCCCTCCAAAAAGTCCAGCCCGAAGCCTATCTTGGCATTGATCTCCATGCGGGTATGATTCGATGGTGTCAGGAAAATATCACGCCGCATGTCCCCCAATTCAACTTTTTGCATCACGATGTTTTTTATATTGGCTGGAACAAAGAATCCCCTAACAAGGTGCTGCCCTTTCCGGTGAATGCTCAAGATTTTACCTTTGTGAATGCTATCAGTGTTTTTACGCACCTCGAACAAGACTCAGCGGTGTTCTATTTGTCAGAGGTCAATCGTATTTTGGCCGAGGATGGCATTTTTCATGCGACTTGGTTCTTATTCGACAAAGCCAATTTCCCGATGATGCAGGACTTCCAGAACGCGCTTTACATCAATATTGCCGACCCGGTGAACGCCGTGATTTTTGACAGGGCATGGGTGGTGAATGAGGCGCAAAAGAATAACCTAAAAATCATTGCAATCGAGCCGCCTATGGTGCGTGGTGGGCAATGGGTACTGACGATGGCCCGTTTGAATCACTCCTCTCCAGCCAAAACGATTCCGGCGGTGAGTACGACTTCTGGCAAGTCCACAAATTGGGTAAAGCGGCTTGGCTTAAAACTTGTACGGGATGAATGACCCACTCAACCGCAAAATATCCGCTTTCCCTATCTTAGTGAGTTTGAACCTACGAATAGGTGTAGGGATACGCTAGAATAACAAAACAATTCGATTCTCATTCGAGTGAGCAAAAATCTACATGCGACGACATAATATCTATCCATTCACAGCCATTGTCGGTCAAGAACCTATGAAACGGGCCTTAATCCTCAACGCCGTCAGCCCGACGATTGGGGGAGTCTTGATTCGTGGGGAACGTGGGACTGCTAAATCTACCGCAGTACGGGCGCTGGCAGCCCTTTTGCCCGATATTGAGGTCGTGGCTGAATCGCCGTTTAATGATGACCCCAAACGCCCTGACCAGTGGTCTGACCTCGTACATGAATGGAAAGAGGCCGGACGTGATATTCGCACAACTACCCGGCAGCGCCGATTGGTTGATTTGCCTGTTGGTGCTACCGAAGACCGTGTTGTCGGGACGCTGGATATTGAAAAAGCCATCAAACTGGGCGAGAAGCATTTTGAGCCGGGGGTCTTGGCCGCTGCCAATCGCGGGATTTTGTATGTGGACGAAGTAAACCTGTTGGACGACCACTTGGTTGACCTGCTGCTTGACTCCGCCGCAATGGGCATTAATGTGGTTGAACGTGAAGGCATCAGCTTTCAACATCCGGCCCGCTTTATTTTGATTGGCACAATGAACCCGGAAGAAGGCGAACTCCGTCCACAATTGTTGGATCGTTTTGGTCTCTCAGTCGAAGTGCGCGGCCTGAACGACCCGCGTGAACGCCTTGCCATCTTGGAACGTCACATCGAATTTGATAACGACGCCAACAAATTCTATCAGGTGTGGATGCCCTATGAGCAATCTCTCTCTGACCGGATTGGCGCAGCGACTGAGATCGTGGAAGAGGTGGAATACTCACGCGAAAATCTCTATACCATCGCCAACCTGACCAGCACCCTGCTGATTGACGGACATCGCGCTGACTTGGTAATTCTCAAGACTGCCCGTGCCAATGCCGCCTATGAAGGCCGCCGGAGCATCAATAATCACGACATTTTGCTGGCCGCCGAATTAGCCCTGCCGCACCGTGTCAAGCGGGGGCCATTCTCGGATGCTGTCCTCAATATGGCAGAACTCGGCAATAAGCTCGACGAAATTTCTGCCGAATACGAAAACAATCCCGAAGCCCAAGCATCCACTGAAACTGGCGAAAACAACGCCACTAAAAAAAAAGTGACTCGGTAGACGGGCAGAGTGGTGAAGAGGTTCAGGAAATGAGTGAGGCTGAACCCGCACCCCAAAACGTCTTTGACACAGGCAGTAATTACTGGTGGGAGGGGGGCAAACAGGTCAAAACGGGTGAGGAATTTGTCGCCCGTAGCCTCGATACCCCCCTTGACCGCCTGACGCGCAAAACCTCGGGACGCCGCAGCCGCACCCATACGGATCGTAAACGGGGCCGTTATATCCAAGCCCGTCCCGCTGGCAATCGCACCGACGATGTGGCTTTTGATGCCACCTTGCGTGCCGCCGCCCCATTCCAAATCGAGCGTACCGAAGAACGAGATACCAGCGATCTTGCCTATTCCATCCACATGGAAGACCTTCAACGCAAAGTCCGCGTGAAGAAATCAGCCAACCTCATTTTGTTCGTCGTGGATGCCAGTTGGAGTATGGCGGTTGCCGAACGTATGAAGGCCACCAAAGGCGCGATTATGTCCCTCCTGACGGATGCCTATCAGCGGCGTGACCGGGTGGGCCTGATTGTGTTCCAAAAAGACCGCGCCTTGATTGTTCTACCTCCAACAAGTTCTGTCACGCTGGCAAAAAAGGCCTTAGTAGATATTCCGGTGGGTGGCAAAACACCCCTTTCGGCAGGTCTGAAATTGGCCTATGAAATTATCCGCCAAGAACAGAGCCGCCATCCCGATGTCATGCCGATGATGATTTTGCTGACGGATGGGGCAGGCAATGTGGCAATGACCGATTTGCCACCACAAGAAGAAGCCCATCGCATCGCTGACCTGTTTGATGAACATCACATTCGCACCGTAACTATCAATATGGAACATGCTGCCTTCGATCAGGGCTTGGCGCGAAGGTTAGCGGAACGACTGGGAGGCCCTTGTTACACCCTGAGCGAACTCAAAGCCGAAATTCTGTATGAGACGGTGAAACAGGAGTTGAATACCCTATGACCACTGACCAAAAGGATGCTGCCAAAGCGTTCCGGTTGATTCTGATAGACCCCAATCAAGGGTTATGCAATGCGTTCCAAAAGCACTTTGATGGTTTGCCTAACGTGGAAATCATCAAGGGGCGCTTTGAAGAATTGCCGGAATTTGATTGTATGGTCAGTGCGGCCAATTCGTTTGGCTTGATGGATGGCGGGGTTGATCTAGCGATTTCGCACTTTTTTGGTTGGCAGTTGATGGATCGAGTGCAAGCCAAGATTTTAGAAGAATTTCTGGGCGAACAGTCGGTGGGTACATCCATCATTGTGGAAACAGCCCATGAAAAACACCCATTTCTGGCCCATACCCCAACCATGCGTGTGCCGATGGAAATTACCCACACCGATAATGTCTACAGGGCAATGTGGGCGATGCTCTTGGCGGTGCGACGGCACAATCAGGTTTCAGATAGACCAATTAAGATCGTGGCTTGTCCAGGACTTGGAACAGGCGTAGGCCAAGTGCCCTATCCTGAAGCGGCCCGCCAAATGGCAATGGCCTATCGCAATTTTCACCTCTCCCCACGCGGCATTGATTGGCCCTTTGCCTCTCTACGCCAAGAGCAAATTCGCTTTGGTGGGGATTATGGGTTCAAGATTCCGCCGGAAACCAATCTTTAGGCGGGTCTATCTTTCAGTGGGATGAGGGTCAGCCCGATCAGGGCCACACCAATTGCGGCAATTAAGGCTAGTTTTTGGAATGGCCCAAAACTTGACCCCTCCCGCAGCATATCGGCCAACACAATCGCAATTGCCCCTAAGACACCCCCTATTACACAGGCAATGCCCATCACCCGCTTGGTAATGGTGAAATCTTCTGAGAGCACATGTTGAATCCATTTTGTCATGGCTTAAATCTCATTCCTTCGCAGGATCGGATGGAGCATCCGGTTTGGGTGTTTCGTCAAAGGGAACACCGACAATGGGCAGTTCGGATAATGTTGTCGCATCGGCAGTGGGTTTAATCACTGATTCTTCATCCTTTTCGGCGGGCTTGGTTTCGGCGACGCTTTTCGCTTCTGGTTCAGCAATGACGACCTGTGCCTCGCCAGTCGAAAACAACCGACGTGGGCCTTTCGTTCGTAAGCCCGGACGGGCCTGCAAAATATCTACGCGCAACCACTGTTCCGGCTTGGCATACAACCACCAATAGATCAGGACGGGGAATACCACATAGACAATTGGGGCCTCTTTGCCTGCGCCATTTTCATCCACTGGCGGCAGTGTGGTGATATGCAGCGCCCAATAGCCAATCAAAAAGAATAAAGTCCCCATAATCAACAAGGTATAACTACCCCGTTTTTCCAGAAGATAGGCCGCCATAAACAGCACCGGATATAGCTCAATGTAGTAGGTCGTAGCGACACGCGGCGCAATCAATAAAGAGGCACAGGTCGCCAACATCAACCCCCAAAAGAAATTGGTGCTGTCCTGCTTGATGATGGCTTTGTACCAATAGCGTCCCACCGGAATCAGAATTAGGGCCGACAAAATAATCTGCGCAATCAAACCCACCAGATCGGGGATTTCATCGAAGGGATGGGTCAGAATATGCGCGACAGGATAGGTTTCGGCGTAATTGGAATAATTGAAAACCCGATGCCGCCATTCGCTAAACCACTCAGGCCGTAAAATAAAGGAGATACTGGTTAACAGGATAAAGGCTGTAAAGAAACTGGTGACCAATTGACGGCGGTCATTGCGAAAAGCCCAAAGCAGCAGCAGTGGGATGATGATGTAACCCGTTTGAGGTTTGATGGTTGAAAGGGCCAGCATGACACCCGCAAATCCATCTTTGCGATAGGCAATTCCCCAATAGGCCGCGATATGAAATCCAAATGCCAAAAATGCAGGTTGGGCCAACAGTAGCCCGCGCACCGAAAAATAACTGGTGATGACCGTCAATAAAAGCAAAGCAAGGGTGATTGGTTTGGGCAGCCATCCTAAAATATCCAATTGAAGCACCAATGACCCAATCAGTAACAGCAGCAAAAATTCCATAAAAATAGCCGCTGCCAATTGAAATTCAAGCAGTGCCAGTGGCCCAAACAAAATGATTAAGTAGAAGGGATAGACAAATTGAAACTCATCCTCATCATCTTTTGACAGACGGTCATAGATGGCTAGTTGGCTTTGAATCCCCACTTCATCGTCATAGGGGCTAAGACCATCCTCCCAGAATAATTTACCCCCCTGCCAAGTGGGATAAATATCCGTCGCGCCTGCCGTCAAATTCTGATAGATGGCAATGCTGCTGGCGACTGCGAAGATATAGGCCCCAATAATGAGTAATATCCAACCCGCAAACCTTGAATTTGTGCTATTTGCAGCTTTCACGCCAAATATGCCCTCTCTAAAAAAGTGAAGCATTCTATCATATCTTATTCTATAGGATATGCGTTTCAAAATTTTGATGCGAATCCCCTCGAAATTTGGGAAAACAAACTTTCTGCGGCACAATCGTCGTGGGGGTGGCTTAAATATGTTGATGAGAGATTTTACAAACAGTTTGCAAAATTTATCACAAGGTGTATAATCGCATCAATTTTTAGGCCGAAATGCCCATGTATTGTCATTCACACACGACAATTGAGTTTATTACGCATCACGACACGACGGCGTATTGGGCCGCACGGCGTTGTTGTTTGAATTAATCGGGTTGTAAATCACTAAAGTGCAGTTGGGCTGATCTACATTGGCTCAGGAGGAATACGCTTCATGTCTACGTCTCGTGCGATCAGGCCGACACCCGCCTCGGCTAAAACCGAGATTGATGCGCCCTCACAAGGGCAGGTTCAAGTTGCTCCCGTTACACGACGAGAGTTTATGTTCTATGTCTGGGGGGCCAGCATGGCGCTCCTGCTAGCTGCCAGTGGTGGCATTATTGTCTGGTTTGCTCTGCCGCGCTTCAAGGCTGGTGAGTTCGGCGGTGTGATTGATGTGACCAGCATTCCCAAACCCGGTGAAGCGCCTGTGAAATATCCAGCAGGTAAGTTCTGGATGTCCAACGATGCCGACAAAGGGTTGGTCGCGCTATACACGGTCTGTACCCATCTCGGTTGCCTCTATGCGTGGGCACAATCCAACTTTCGGTTTGAATGCCCCTGTCATGGATCAAAATATACGACGGATGGAACATGGATCGAAGGGCCGGCCCCACGCAGCCTTGACCGTTTCCCGATTGTGGTTACGACCAACAATGGCGAACTGACCAACAACGAAGCGGGTGATCCTATCCCCGGTTTATCCCCCACCAACGTCGTCAATGTCCGTGTGGATACTGGTAAGCGCATCAAACGTGATGGTCGTGTTTAAAACTAGCTTGGCTATGAATGTGGTTTCGTTTATGAGGAGAATCTGATGTCGGTACTGCCTGTTCCGTCCATCTTGGACGACATCAAAGAAAAGGGTGTCCGTAAGGCGGTTTATGAAACGCTAGACCGGACGACAGAGCGTGTCACTGCCGGGATGAACCTTCAGGATATTCGTGAAGCTCTACGCGGTGACAAACCCTCACGCCGCCCCAACCCCCGCCTCACTCCCCATGCGGATGGGTTCTGGCTGCATATGCGTCCTTCGTACTATCACACTGCCGTAACTGGGTTATATCCCACCTTCCGGTTGGGATGGCTTTCAACCTTCTTCTTTGCCTTTGAGATTATTACGGGCCTCTTCCTGATGATTTTTTATACTCCATCACCGGATGTGGCCTATAACGATATGAAAAACATCCTCGGCAACGTGCCATTGGGCCAATTGATGCGTGACCTGCATCGTTTGGGTGCCGAGGGTATGGTGACGGTGGTGGCACTGCACATGCTCCGTACCTTTGTCACTGGGTCGTATAAAAAACCACGCCAGTTTACATGGTTGACGGGCGTGGTGCTGCTGTTAGTCACCTTGTTCCTCAGCTTTTCTGGCTATTTGCTGCCGTGGGACCAACTGGCTTTCTGGGCGGTCACGATTGGTACGTCAATGGCGGAAGCCGCGCCGCCAGAGGTGGTTGGCACCAATGTCAATCTGCTGCTGCGTGGTGCGCCCGATATTGGGGCAGGCGGTTTGCTGCGTTTCTATCTGCTGCATGTGTTCGCGCTGCCGCTGATTACCACCATTTTCCTCGGTGTTCACTACTACAAAGTCGTGTTGCATGGTCACAGTCTGCCGCCGCGTGAAGAAGAAGTCGGCAAAGATACGGCCAAGCGTGTACCAATGGATCGCCGCACCTATTACATTCCTGACGTCATGTCGAATGAATTGGCATGGATTGGGATGTGGGGGTTCATTTTGGTGCTGTTGTGTTTGTGGTTCTTCCATGCCCCGCTGGAAAATCATGCTGATCCGCAGGTGACACCATTGCATACGACGGCTCCTTGGTACTTCCTATGGTTGCAAGGGATGTTGAAGCTCGGTGATAAGGTCATCATGGGTGTGGTGCTGCCCACCGTGATTTTCGGGTTCTTGTTTGTGCTGCCTTACATAGATTTGACCCCCAGCCGCCGTTATGCCCATCGCCGTATCGCGCTCTCACTGGGTATGCTCACCTGTTTGGCGCTGGTCATTTTGACCTACATGGGCACACCCTATTATGGGGTTTCCACCGCCGCCAACGATGAAGTGGCTCAAGAACTCATTCCGATGGAAGGGGTCGGCGAAATTCGCGCCATTCCATTTGATGAACTGCACGCCAATTTAACGGCTACCGAATCCAGTAATGTGATCTGGACGGTAGAGGTAGATGCGTGGAAGAATTCAACGACGCCAGTGGATTTTGATGCCAACGTTTTGGCGCGTGACCCCAATGCCATCGTTATCCGCGAAGATAACCTTGACCAATTGGAAGAACTGTATAAGGAGAATTATCCTGAACTGTGGAAGGCCATCGAAGAATATCACCATCTGTTGTTTGATGAATTCTCCGATAGCTTGCCGAACGCCACTGGTTACATCAGCATTTCCCTTACCCAATCCAACTTGGTTCGCTTCTATATTTTGATGACGTGGGATGTTCCACAGGTGGATGATGAAGGCGAAATCGTCATGAATAATGATGATGAACCCAAGCTGCTGCTGAATGAGGAAGGCAATCCCATTCGCGCCATCTCTGGTAAACAGGTCTATATCCACGAAGAATCTGAGTGGCACGCCCATTGATAAAGTGGCAGGTCGGGATGATGGTTCTGGCCTGCCCTATTCCCGAATTTTGGTAACCAGTACGACCATTCGCGCTGTACGGCGAAGGAAACATTGAATGGAAACTAATCAAAAACAACCTTTCATGGAATTTCCGTCCGTTGAGTCTCGCGTGATTGCCGGTATTCTGTTTTTCACCGGAACGCTGATTCTGCTGGCATGGGCGGCGATCAATGAACCTGCTCGTATGACTGAATTTACCGAGCGCTTCAATGGGCGTTCGGTTGAAACAGGCGCAATCCTGTTTGAAAACAACTGCTCGACCTGTCACGGGGATGAAGGTTATGGGATCGCGGGTCGTGCGCCTGCTCTGAATAACCCCTTCCTCCTAAACTACAATTTTTTCGCGGAACATGATCGCCAAATCGCCGCCTTGGGTGACCAGATTGCGGCAGTAGACGCGGAAAAAGAACCTGAAAAGAAGACTGAACTTGAAGGCCAACTGGCATTGGTCGAAGCCCAACGCCAAGAGTTGTACGAAACCCTGCGTTACGACTATAGTGAACAATGGGCCGCGCTCGATGCCCAACTCACTGCTCTTGACAGTCGGATTCAAGAGGAATTGGCAATGCCTGCCAGCTTGCTTGCCGTTGAAGTCCAAAAACGTAACGATGAAATTTCGGCCCTCGACGCGGAATTGCTCCCTGTGACCGAACGCATTACCGCTGCCCAAACTGCCGGACAAACCCCTGACCCTGCCGATGTGCAGCAGCAAACCGATCTACAGACTCAAATTGATGCTAAAAAGGCCGAGTTAAGCCCTTATAGCACTCTGAACGAAGAACGCACCCCGCTATTGGCAAAGACGGGTCGTTATCGCGCATTGAAAGATGCTCATGAACAGGTCGAGGCTTTACGGGTGCAAATTGCTGAATTGGAAAGCCAACTGGCGGCACTCCCCGAAGGCGATGCGGGCCGAGCGGACATTGAATCGCAATTGGATACATTGCAAAGTCAACTTTCGACTCAAGAACAAACCCGCGATGATGCCTTGCAAGCGATGGTGGATGCCAAAGATATTATTGATTTCGACCCCGAAGCGCCTAACCGCATGACGCAAATGAAATGGAACGGCACACTGGAAGACTTGATATACACCACCTTGCTCAGTGGTCGTCCGGTCAGTGCGGCGTATTGGCCTGCCCCAATGGTTGCGTGGTCACAGGATGCGGGTGGCCCGTTGCGTCGTGACCAAGTTCAAAATCTCACCGACTATGTATTGAATTGGAGTCGTGAATTTACCCTCCAAGATGTACGTCGTATTAATCAATTGGCGATTGAACCGAGTGCCTCGGCTGGCCCATCAGTGGATGCTGTTTGCCCCGACATTGAATCCAACCCGGATAGCTGCGTGGTAGATGATATTGTGGCTCAAATCAGCGCCCTTGAGGTAATGGATAGCACCGCTGGGCAACAGGCTTACACGGAAAATGCCTGTTCCGGTTGCCACTTCTCCGGCAGTGTGATTGCCCCCGCGCCACAAGGTGTCTTTACACGCGCTCAAGGTTATTCAGAGGCAGACCCGGCGACTTTTCCAGATGCCCGTCACTACCTTGTTCAAAGTATTCTATACCCCAATTCGTTCTCATCTGATGGTTTCACGGCTGGGGCGATGCCAACTACCTTTGGCAAGACGTTAGACCTCCAAACCCTTGCCAATATCGTGGCTTACTTGGAAAGCCAAGACCAATAAGCATCTCGTCTATGAACAGAAGCAGCGTTCCAACCAATATGGGACGCTGTTTTTATTTGTGGCAACGTTCTGAAACCAAATTTGCAAAATCTGTGTAAAATCGAGTCAATTGTCATTTGGAAATGTGTGGTTATACTTCCTGTTCAATACAGCGATTGGTATAATAAAATTTATGTAGATCGGAGGCACAAGTCAGTGTCAAAACGTTTAGCCCTACCCGTTGCCTGCATTATTTTTGGCTTCATACTGATTGGGATTGTCGTTTCAAATACACCCATCTCGCACGCCCAAGAAGGGGAACAAAACTTGGCTGCGCGGCGAGGGTCGGCTGTGTATGCTGAATTTTGTGCCGCCTGTCATGGTCCCGAAGGTGAAGCAATCGGCAGCGCCCCCGGTTTTGTTTCGATTGCCGAATTTGACCCTGCGACTGTCCGAGCGCAAATTGTTAAGGGTTATGACTCGGATGAGAATACCCCCGTCAAAATGGTCGGTTATGGCGTTGAGGCGGGTGGCCCCTTGCAAAGCGGCCCAATAGATGATGTCGTGGCATATATGCTGACATGGCAAACCCCTGAAGCAGACACGCCAGAATTACCCGTAGCCAATCTTGAACCCGGTTCGGCGGCCTATACTGGTTCCAGCGACCCAGCCGAAGGGGCGGTTGTTTATGCCTATTCTTGTTTGGGCTGTCATGGACGGGACGCCAAAGGTCGTGGCGAGTCGAATTTCCCACGCTTCAAAATTGATGAAAATTCGGTGCGTGTCGCGGCGACGGGTGATGGACATGGTTTTGTAGCCGCTTTTGCGGATAATGCCGGTGGCCCATTAACCCCGGCACAGTTGGATAATTTGGACGCCTATCTCCGTACCATTGAGGTCGAAGAAGAGGAAGAAGGGCCGCAAGGCGTTACAATATTGTTGATGGTGTTAGGTCTTGGTGCGGTAGGTCTTGTGGGTGGCGTTTATGTCGCTGCTGTTCGTCAAGGCCGAGCCGCTGGATAATGGTTTAGAGATATTCATTGAAGGTTGGGTTAGTAGCTAAGGAGCATCTTGATGGCAACCAACAGTCCCACATGGGAGAAAACGCCCGAACTCGCTGCAAAATTAAATTCCCGCTTTGGTCAGCGCCAAATGTATATGCTGATTGGCGGACTTGGTATCTTGGGGATCATCGCCTACCTCATCTATGGCACCCTATTTGGGGGGGCCTATTTCAAGACGGTAGATGAATTGGTCAACGATCCTGATATGATCGGCAAGAACGTCCGTATCTCCGGTGTGGTGATTGGGGATTATCAATTCGATTCTAGTACCCAGACCCTGACCTTTGTCGTCGGCAACATTCCCAATGATAACGACACCATCAAAGAACAGGGTGGCTTATCGAAGGTGCTGTACATGGCCGCTAACGACCCGAATGTCACCAAATTGACAGTCGTTTATCATGATGGGGAGATACCAGACTTGCTAAAGCATGAGGCGCAAGCTATCCTCTCTGGAAAGTTGGGAGAAGACGGTATCTTCTACGCTGACAGCCTGCAACTTAAATGCCCAACCCGTTATGAGGATGAAGCCCCCGATCAGGTGGCGAAAAGCCAGTAATAGTTGGACATTGCCCTCAGCACAGGGCGAAATTCTATAGACATCAGCAGGGGGGCTGCAACGTACAGAATTGCTGCCCCCTTTGATATTCATACAGTTTGTTTACCGTACCGCTAACTTAGTTTGGACAAAGAAGCCATGATCGCTGAACTTGGGATTATCTCTACATCGTTGGCACTCTTAATTACAGGTGTCGCCACCCTACTGGCTATTTTGAGCGTTGTTCTCAAAGATGAGCGTTTCGCCTCCAGTGCGCGGAATGCCCTGCTCATCACGTTGCCCCTATTAACTTTTGCCTGTCTGCTGTTGATTTATGCCCAATGGACAGGTGATTACAGTATTGATTATGTCAACAGTGTGTCCGCCAATCTCCAGCCCGATACCCTAAAAATTACGGCCCTTTGGGGCAGTCAATCTGGGTCACTGCTTTTTTACTCGTGGATGTTGAGTTTATTTAGCGCTGGGGCGGTTTGGCTAAACTGGAAACGCCAGCGTCATCTGATGCCTTGGGCGATGGTCTTTCTAGGTGGAACGTTAGCTTTTTTCACCCTACTAAATGTCTTTTACGAAAACCCCTTTGCCCGTACATGGATGGATGAAAATGGTAACACCCGCACATTGGAGGTTTCCGTCCTAAAACCAGAAGGTAAGGTGGTTGCCTATCCATGGAAAACTGATTTTAACGGGGAAACCTTTAACGATTTCAGTACCTCCGACACCATCCCGCCTCAATTCGGAGGTGTTGCGTCGGCGCGGGCCACAGCGATTTATGACGGGCATGGCCTGAATCCGCTGCTGCGTCACCCCGGCATGGTCATTCATCCCCCCATGCTCTATCTCGGCTTTACCGGATTTGTGATCCCCTTCGCTTTTGCGATGGCCGCCTTGATGCTTGGGCAAATGGACTCCGATTGGATTCGGGCGGTACGGCGGTGGAGTTTGGTCGCGTGGGTCTTTTTATCCATTGGCCTGATTTTAGGGGGTCGCTGGGCCTATGACGTATTGGGCTGGGGTGGTTATTGGGGTTGGGACCCGGTAGAGAATTCCGCTTTCCTTCCGTGGTTGACCGGGACGGCCTTTTTGCATAGCGTCATGATTCAAGAAAAGCGCGGAATGCTCAAGGGTTGGAATATGGTGATGATTATCGCCACCTACCTCTTGGTGTTGTTGGGCACCGTCGCCACACGCACGGGCCTTTTGAGCAGCGTTCACACCTTTGCCGAAAGCCCACTGGCGATTCCGATGGGTGGTTTCCTCCTTATTACTTTGGTCGGCAGCACTGCCGCCTTCATGTGGCGAAGTCGTCAAGGATATTTCAAAGGCGACCATGAAATCGAAGGCATTTTCAGCCGCGAAAGCATGTTCATGCTCAACAACTGGGTATTTTTCGCGCTGACCATTGTGGTCTTTTGGGGCACATGGGCCGAAAAAATCACCGATCTTGCGGTTGGGGCAGGCCTGCGCGAGGACGTTATTACGTTAGGGCCGGAATACTATCGCACCCCCACCGCCATTTTGTTTCTCATCATCTATGTTTTGATGGGGGTCGCGCCGTTGGTGGCATGGCGACGTGCAACGGCTGAAAAGGTAGGGGCGGCCCTGCGAATTCCAATGGCCCTCACCGCTATTTTGGTGATTGGCCTGATAATCGGCGGCATCGGGGTTGGCCCGACTCTCGGTTTTGGTATTGTGGCTTTTGCGGGATTCGCTACCCTACTTGAAATTTCCAAAGGGGCACATGCTCGGCATAAGACACATGGTGAACCCTATCCGGTTGCCATCTCAAAATTGTTCGCTCGTGACCGCCGCCGCTATGGAGGATACGTCATTCATCTTGGCATCGTGGTCATCGGCATCGGCATCATTGGCAGCACCATTTTCCAAGAAGTGACGCAGCAAACCATCGCCCCCGGTGAAACCATTAGCCTCGGTGGGTATGACATGCGTTTGGATAATTCTTTCCTTGCCCAAGGCGAAGATGACCGTACCATGTCTATTGCGAATGTGACCCTACTCCGAGATGGCAATGTTGTTGACCAACTGCGCCCCCGTCGGGACTTTTTCCCATCGGGTTCACCTATGTCCATCGCAGGGGTTCACAGCAATGTGAGGGGCGATTTCTATACTTTGCTGATTTTCACCGAGAATGACCAAGTGACTTTCCGCGTCTATTGGAATCCGTTGGTCAATTTTGTCTGGTGGGGTGGTGTTTTGCTCATTATCGGAACGATTATTGCGACATGGCCCGGACGTGAACCTGCCATCATCCGACAGCCGCGCCGTTCGTCAATCACCGCGCCTGCGGCAGCAGGAGATTAAGGATTATGAAGGTGTTCACACGAGTTTTGAGTCTTGTTGGAATCTTGATTTTTGTTGGCATGATGGTGTCCAGTCAGCCCGTGTCCGCGCAAGGGGGGGATAAATACCCTCCCGGTGTGACCGCTGACGATGTGTATAAAGTCGCCTCACAAATTTATTGTGATGTGTGTCAGGGCGTATCGGTGGCCTATTGCCCCAGTACCCAATGCCAAGCATGGCGTGAAGAAATCGCCGACCTCTTGGCGCAGGGCAAAACCGAGGACGAAATTAAGCAGCATTTTGCGGATCGTTATGGTGAAAAAGTCACGGGCGTCCCTGTGAGTGACGCTAATCGCCGCCTGACCTATGCTATACCAATTACCCTAGCGGTAGTCGCGGGTTTGATAGTGAGTTTCCAAGTCTATCAGTGGCGTCGCCGTGAAACTCGTGCCCTCCAAGTTGCTCGTGCGGCTAACCTCAATGAGAACTATGACCGACCCGTACCCGACAATGTTGATCCGGCTTATCTCGAACGTTTGATGAAACTATTGGAAGGGAACCAATGACCGAAGTTACGCAAAATCAACCGATCTCTGATCCCTATGGCGATCAAGAGGTGCTGGATGCCTATGCGGATACCGCCGCAGGTAAAGCAGCACCGAGCAAAAACCGTATGATGACGCCGTTTGCCCTTGTGGTAGTGGCGGCTGTCGTCCTGATTTCTGCAATGGTGGTGCATGGTATTTATAAAAACGAATTGGAACCGCTGAGTGATGGCCCAGCCCCGGATTTTTCGCTTAAAACCTATGATGGGCAAGACATTCGCTTGTCAGATTACAAGGGCAACAACGTGGTGGTCATTAATTTCTGGCAAACCAATTGTCCCCCCTGTCATGAAGAAGCTCCCATGCTGGTCAATGTCTATAACGACTACAAAGCTCAAGGGGTCGTCTTCATTGGGGTGAACGCCAAAGACCCAGACAAACTTGCATTGGATTATATCGCCCAGTATGAAATTACCTATCTGAACGGCTTGGATATTGGCGATAAGATTCAGGAAATGTATCGAACCGACGGCTACCCCGAAACCATTGTGGTCAGCCGCGATGGGGAGGTTTTGGAACACTATATCGGGCAACCCAATGAAATCGCATTTCGCCGCCTACTCGATCAAGCACTGGAGCAGTCATGACCGCCGGAGCTATCGTATTTGGGATTTTTGCGCTCGGACTCATCGCGTTTTTTGTGCTGCGTCCCATTGTTCTAACGGAGAAAACGACCAAGCGTGTGGTTACTGCGACGGAACTGAATGCCGAAGAATCCGCCGTTCAACTGCGAACACGCCTTGAAGGATTGCTTATCAGCATTCGTGACCTCGATTTTGACTATGATACGGGCAAGGTCTCGAATCTGGTCTATGCCGAGCAGCGCAAGTTACTGATTGGTCGTGCCATTAGCACTCTGATTCAACTGGATCAGGCTGAGGCCCATCTGGTTGAGGTAGACGACGAAATCGAAAAAGCGGTCACGCAGTATCGCACAGTCGGGTCTGAAAAAGTGGGTTCGGAGCAGAAACAGGCCAAAAGGGTATCTGTCTAATGTCACGTTGCCTAGTGGCTTGCTTTTTACTTGTCATAGGGGCGTTGCTGATAGGGTCTACCGTTCCGGTGGTGGCCCAAGAAACCCTCACCATACAGGGCCAACTTGTGGTAGGCAGCCTTGATGGATCGCCGATTCCATTGGGGCTATCGGTGGAGTTACAAATGATCAGTGTGCGGGATGGATTGTTACAAACGCAGTCTATCCCCACCAATGCCGATGGTACCTTCACATTTGTCAATGTGCCACGCTTTGGCCCGGAGATTTTTTATACTGTCTCGGCTGTCTATGCTGGGCTGCGCCAATCCACCGCGCCTTTTTCAGCCAACGATGTGGACGAGCAGGGCACGATTGAACTGCGCCTGTATGAGACCACCGACCAGTTGAGCAAACTAGAAATTGCCCAAGCGACCACTCAAATTGATTTCACCGATTTGCAGCAGGTGGGCCTAAAGATTTTGCTCGAATTGCAGGTATTTAATCTCGGTGACCGTATCCCGTATTTTGCTAATGAAGCAGACCCCACTCGTTTGGTCACATTTCATTTTGAACTCCCTGTCGGTGCCTATAACATCGCACCAGAGGGGGAATCCGGGGCACAGCGTTTCATCATTGAAGAGGGGATCATCCCGGTCATTTATGATACCCAGCCGATTTTTCCCGGCTGGCCGACACCGCATATCATCCGCATATCCTACTTTTTACTCTATGAAGGCAGCGCAATCATTGACCAGATTTTCCCGGTCAGTGTCCGTAATTTCTCGGTGTGGGTTCCCGAAAATGAAATTCAGGTCACCGGCGATTTATTTGAACGCACCGCCGATCAACAGCCCGAAGGCAGCCGTTTGACTTATCATGTCTATCAACAAAAATCCCCTTTGCCCGCCAATGAGAATTTGAAGTTTACGGTGGAGGGTGTTCCAGAACGGGCCGCTACTGCTAAATCGGATGATGAGCAGGGTGGATCGGCTTTGGTGGCGTTGTTGGTAGTTCTCAGCAGTTTGATAATCGGCGGTGCGGTTGGCTATTGGCTTTGGGTATCCCGCCGCAAATCAGCACTAGCCCTGATGGATGATCTTTCGCAAAACGATAAGGGCGCATCATGATCGAGATTGAAAATCTGGTCAAAACATTTGGATACTTCCCGGTGCTGCGCGGCGTAGATTTGAAGGTGGAGCGCGGTCAGTTTTTGGCCTTTTTGGGGCCAAACGGCTCTGGCAAAACCACCATGCTGCGGATTTTACAGGGGCTTGCCAAACCCACTTCGGGCCGTGTCCTAATCGGCGGGTGGGAAATCCCCAAAGAGACGTTTGCTGTCCGTCAACAGTTAGGAGTTGTCAGCCATTTGCCTTTGTTATACGACTCTTTAACCGCCGAAGAAAATCTGCTGTTTTTTGCTCGGCTGTATGATGTGCCTGCTGCTGAACGGGGGGATCGGGTTCACACGATGCTCCAACAAGTTGGCTTGGATAAACGGGCCAAAAGCGTGGTGCAGACTTTTTCACGCGGCATGGTGCAGCGACTGGCGATTGCCCGTGCCCTGCTGCATGACCCGGCGATTTTGCTGCTGGATGAACCCTATACAGGCTTGGATGTGGATGCCGCCGCGCTGCTCGATCACTTATTGACTGAAGTGGCCGGGGTCAAGGATGGGATTCGTACCGTCATCATGACCACCCACGATTTAGGCCGCGCCTATCAACACGCGACCCATGTTGCGATTCTGAGTCGGGGTAAAATCGGCTATTATGGCCCAATAAGCGCTATGACCGCCGATGAACTACCCCGCGTCTATGCTGAAACTGTTGGGATGGTCACAACCGCATGAGTGTAACAACGACAACCCCGGAAACCACCTCCACCACCCAACCGAAAAAGCGGCGTCTGCGAACTCCCTATTTTCAAGTGGTGGCGTCGCTGGCGTGGAAAGATTTACGCGCCGAGGCACGCGGACGTGAAATGGTCAACGCGATGCTGTTGTTCTCGATTATGGCGGTGTTGATTTTTTCCTTCGCACTGGAACTTGATCGCCAAGCCCAAGAAGCCACTGTTGGTGGGGTGCTGTGGGTGACAATCGCCTTTGCGGGCACATTGGGTCTAGGACGCTCATTAGCCGCCGAAAAAGATAAAGGTAGCTTAGATGCCCTATTGTTAGCGCCCGTTGAACGGAGCGCCCTTTTTTATGGCAAGATGATTGGTAATTTCCTGTTTACGCTCGCCGTCGGGTTTTTGTTGGTGTTTTTGCTGACCGTCCTGTTTAATGTCAATTTATTTCGGCCTGTGTTGTGGCTGATTATTGTATTGGGGTGTTTGGGGTTTGCGACGACGGGCACATTGGTCGCCAGTATGAGCGTCCATGCCCGTGCGCGTGAAATGCTGCTGCCAATTCTACTGCTCCCCATCATCCTCCCCATCATCATCTCGGCGACTCGTGCCAGCACTGCCTTGCTCACCGAACTCAAAACCGAGGATTGGTTGCCTTGGATACAACTGCTAGGCGTGGTAGATTTTGTCTTTTTGTTAGCAGGTTTTTTCTTGTTCGATTTCATCGTAGAGGAATAGGATATGCAATATAGTGAATCTCGAACTCGTAATTTGCGCTGGCTCACCTATACCAGCATTGGCCTGTTTATCATCTCGTTTTGGATGATTTTCTCCTACGTGGGGCCAGAGCGGACGCAGGGTGAAGTCCAGCGCATTTTTTATACCCATTTAGGCGCGTTTTTTGCGTCATTTGTATTGTTTGTGGTGGCCTTGATTGCAGGTATCCAATATCTTCGCACTCGTCACGAAAAATGGGATGATCTAGGACTCTCCGCAATCGAGCTTGGGCTTATATTTTCCCTCATCAATATCGTCACCGGGGCGATTTGGGCACGGCCCATCTGGAATACATGGTGGACGTGGGATCCACGTCTGACAACTGTGGCGATTATGTGGTTGGCTTATGCCGCTTATTTGATGCTCCGCGCGGGAATCGAAGACCCCAACCGTCGGCGTCGTTTTGCAGCGGCCTACTCGATTCTGGCCTTTTCCAGCGTGTTTTTGACGATTGTCATCATCCGTGTGCGCCCCGATACCATTCATCCGGTGGTGGCAGGCCCGACCTCTACCAGTGAGGGCATTGAGGGCGACTTCGCCATGTCAGATCGGATTACGACGACCCTCTTGTTCACCATTTTCACCTATGTGGTGATGAGCATTACCCTGCTGTGGTATCGCATCCGCTTGGAGAATCGTACCAAGCTCATTCAAGCTCGTAAGATGAAGCTCCTGTTGAACGCTTAGGAGAGCAACCATGCCCGATACACTTGATTACATGATTTTAGGTTATATTGTCGCGTTTACACTATTGGGTCTGCTGATCGGCAGCATTGTGTGGCGGTATCGTTCCTGTGCCAAAACGGAGGAGTTGTTAGCTCAATTAGAAGCATCCGAACAAACCCCGACGGCCTCAACACCCTCGTCGCCAGCATCCTCAACCGCGACCAACACCGTGCCGTCCCGATAATCAATCAAAAAGGCTCACCCTAGTTTGGATGAGCCTTTATTAGACAAACGCAGAGTTACTATCAGGTTTTATCATTCGAGTCGTCATCAAATTGACGACGCATATCCTTAGCAAGCGATGACAGGGTCTGGAAATATTCGGTGTCGGTAATTTCTTTGACTTCTTTGGTTACTTTCTTCTGGTCAATCTGAATTTGCAGGCGCTGTACTTCGCGTTGAGCCTTATCCAGATCATCCTTTACCCGCGCAAACAACCGCGCATTTTCGATGGCGATGGCGGCTTGGCTGCCGAATGCCAGCATCAACGGCACGCTGTCCTGATTAAATAACCCTTGTTCGACGCGATTATCGGCGTACAGCACACCAACGATCCGTCCATGCAGCACCAGCGGGATACATAGAATGGAACGCAGCGCATTGCTGACCACACTTTGCATCCCTTGAAACCGGTCATCGGCTTGGGCGTTGGTGGTGATAATGGGTTCGCCCTGTGCAATCGCGGTGTTGACGATGCTGCGACTAAAAATCGCATCTTCCTGCGCCAGCGATTCCCGATCCCAATTCCGTGCCGCCCGGATGGTCAATTCATCCGTAGCTTGGTCACGCAGCATCAAATAGGCTCGTTCGGCACGGGTCAATGAAATAATCGTGTCCATCACTTCATGCAGCACTTGATCCAGATCGAGCGACGAGGTGATCAAAGCCGAGGTGCGTACCAGTTGTTGAAATTCACCTAGTTCGGTAAAGACGCTGCGGCTGGCCCGTTCCACATTTTCGACATCTTGGCGGACGGTTGCCATAATCCCCGTCACATCCACCGACAGCTTAATGCCATTTTTCTCAAGGGCTTGCATGGTGCGAGTCAACACTGAATCAAGGCGCTCGGCGTCGCTTGTCAATTGGTGAAGGCTTTCCAGAAAACGGGCCGCATTCAAGTTCGTTCGATCTGTCATAGGGTATTTTCTCATCCATCGGCTCGGCTTAGTTGTGCTAATAATACCAGATTCAGCCTTAAAATGCAGATAGGAATTGCGTTATAGTTTTAGTCGCTGTTTTTCCTCATCGTGTGCAATGTGTCTGTCGTTTTTTCGCCCTTTGACACACCCTAACCCTAATTGTATAATGTTTAAGTGAGATTTCGTATCAATAAGACTGATTGAGCATCTGACCCATGAAACCCGCCATCGCCCCCGAAGAAGTCTACCCCGAACTGGCAGTTTACCATGATCCCATCACCACGATTGAACCTTTGCCGATTGTAATATCCGAGCCTGTAATGCCTGCCATTGAAGTTGTGAACCTCACGGTGCGTTATGGGCAAGTTCCCGGCTGCGAGGCTATTCATTTTAGCGCTCTCCCCGGTGAACGGATTGCGGTAATTGGCCCAAACGGGGCGGGCAAATCCACCCTGTTTAAAGCAATGGTTGGCCTGCTCCCCATGTATTCTGGCTCAATTTCAGTCGGCGGTGAATCTTGTGCCGCCAGCCATTTTAGGGTGAGTTATGTGCCCCAACATGAATCGGTAGACTGGAAGTTTCCGGCGAATGTGTGGGATGTGGTCATGATGTCGCGCACTCGGCATATCGGTTATTTCCGTACCCCCCGTAAGGTTGACCATCAAGCCGTGCGTGATGCTCTCGAAAAAGTGGAAATGTGGCATCTGCGCCATCGCCAAATTGGACAGCTATCGGGTGGACAGCGCCGACGGGTGTTTATTGCCCGCGCCCTTGCCCAAAAAGCAGCAGTATTACTAATGGACGAACCCTTTGCCGGGGTGGATGCCTCCGCCGAAGCTGAGATTATGGACGTATTGGATACCCTACGTGAATTAGAAGTGACGATCATCGTCTCTACCCACAATCTAGGCCAAGCCGCCTATCATTATGACAAGGTACTGATGATGAATCGCCAGCAAATCGCTTTTGGCCCGACTGCCGAAGTGTTTAATGCCAAAAATCTGAGCCGCACCTTTGGTGGCTTTTTGACGGTTTGGCAGGATCAATCCCCGTATACCGTCATTGCCGACGACTCCTGTCACGAATGTTAAGTGTATGATAAACGTACTGGCGACGCTCTCCCTATGGGAACTCATTCAGCGCGGATGGGATGTCCTTCTGCGGGACTATCATTGGTTTATCATCAAGCCGCTTGAAATCGCCTTATTGCAACGTTCGCTCGAGGCCGCCATTTTGGTCGGAGTGTTATCAGGCGTGGTTGGCAGTCTGGTAGTGGTGCGTGGCATGTCATTTTTTGCCGATGCCCTATCCCACAGCATCCTGCCCGGCGTGGCGATTATGTATCAGCGCAGTCGTGCCGGAGATGTGCCAGATATTCCCGGTGTGCGTGACGCCAATCCACTCTTGTGGGGCGCGTTGGGAGCAGGGTTAGTCAGTACCTTTCTGATTGGCTTTTTGACCCGCCATGAACGCCTGCGCAGTGATACCGCCATCGGCATTGTGTTTGCAGGTATGTTCGCGTTGGGCATTGCGATGGTGTCACGGGTGGAAAGTTACGCAGGGGATTTGACCCACATCCTCTTTGGGCAAATTTTAGGGGTTGGCCCACAGGACTTAAACATCATTATCGGCTTCAGTGTGGTCGTGCTGCTGATTGTCATCATCTTCTACAAAGAATTTATGCTGATTTCTTTCGACCCCCTACTTGCCAAAACCCTGCGCCTGCCTACCGAATTTTTCCGCTATCTACTGCTGCTGTTGATTGCGACCACGATTGTTGTCTCGCTGCAAATTGTCGGCATCTCGTTGATGCTGGCCCTCTTGATTACCCCGGCGGCGACGGCTTCTCTGATTACCCATCGGCTGCATTGGATGATGATTTTGGCAGCGTTGATGGGGTCGGCATCCAGCGTGATTGGTTTTTATGCCAGTTATCATTTGGATGTTGCCACCGGGCCAGCGATTGTGTTAGCCGCGACGGGCATGTTTGGTGTGGTATTCCTCGAACAAACCCTGCAAAATCAGGCGCGGCGGGGACTCTATCGCCTGCGTCAAAGACAGGAAACAAGCCCCACCAACGCCTAAACAGAGGCTCGAAAATCTCTAATCAACAACTCGCCTTACGGATAACGTTTTGTTAGCCTAAGCCAGTGGTCGGAATTCCTAGCGAACAATTGGACTTAAGCCCATTGTTTGAGAAACTCCATAGCAGTAATAGCTTAGATTGAGCGCGGTGGCTTTAGTCCCGCGTGTCAAAATCTAATCTTCGTCTTGTTTATCTTTACGACGGAATTTCGGCACAAACATCTGCCCGATGCCAAACCCCGGCTGCACAGTGCGGACATCTGCTGAACCCGTGTCATAATCCCAGTGGTTCTTTTCACGCCGCACTTCCCATTCGCCCATCGCATCCAAAACGCCGCTGGCATAGGTGGGAAAGATCATTTCGTCGCTGTCTACCAGCATTTGTTTGATGTTTTCCAGTGTAGCAATCACCTGATCCAGATGTTGGCGCAAACTGACGCGGTTGGGTTGGGTCATCATGGCAAGGTCTTGTGGGGTCAAATCATGCAGTGAATGGACACTCCCCCCAAAGTTGAAATTGGCCGCCCGTAAAAAGTCACTTTTGCTTGGCGAACGCGCAATCACACTCATGAGCGCTAGTGCCAGCAACGTGGGCATTCCTTCGGTAATCCCGGTTAGGGCGTCGTGTTCACCGGGGTCCATAAAACGCGGCGTCATGTTCAGAAAATCGGCTATATCCGTCACAACCTTGACCGCTTCACTCGGTACGCTGGCATCCGGCGCGATCAGGATGTCGCTGTTGCGGAACAAAAATTCTTTAGCATTCTCTATCGAGTTATCTACCGTATAGAGAGCTTCATAGCCGACCAGCGGCGTCGCCCCCACCAAATAGGCCGTTGATTTGTCGTGCATGTCTCGCGGGAAGAAGCGTTTCGCCAGCATGACTCCCGGCTGTTTCAGTGGCGCTAGGTCAATCACCACCGCCCCCGGTTTCAAAGTCTCACCCAGCCGCGCAAACACTTCTTCATGCTGACCCATCGGCGAGTTCAAAAAAATCATGTCCGCATCACCGACGACTTGGGCATAATTTTTGTTGAAATTATCAATCGCGCCCTTTTGTTGGGCCAAACGCATCGTGTCGTTGTCATCATCTCGCCCCAACACGGTAAATACAACCGGGCTGTTGGGCCGATTACTATATTCATGCAGCGCCAACCCCAGCGAAGCCGTCACGCGGTTCAACCCAAGCAGGGCCACCTTCACCTGTATGGCGTCTTTTTTATGCTGGCGGAGCGCGGTGTTACTAACCTGATTACTCATAATTACTCTCTCAAATTCCCGCTAAATGCTGATCTATCTAATATGCCCACAATGGCCTATTGGGGTTCAATTTGGTGGGCCAATGCGAACTCAACCGCCGCCTGTGCATGAAGCAGCGTGGTATCGAACGTCGGCAAGAGACTGTGTTCGGGTTTAATCAGTAGCCCGATTTCGGTACATCCCAAAATCACGGCTTGTGCTCCCTGTGCCGCCAAATCCGCGATAATTTCCTGATAGCGTACCCGCGATTCTGGTTGAATCACGCCGACCACCAATTCTTCAAAAATGATACGGTGGACATCCTTGCGTTGGGCTTGGTCAGGGATGAGGACGTTGAGGCCATACTTTTCGCGCAACCGTCCTGTATAAAAATCCTGTTCCATCGTATACCCGGTTGCCAGCAGCGCCACTTTTGAAAAACCCTGCGCTTGGATCGCCTCAGCAGTCGGGTCAACAATATGCAGCAGCGGCATGGAGACGGCCTGCTCAACTGCCCCCGCCATTTTGTGCATGGTATTAGAGCAGATGACGATAAAATCCGCCCCGCCGCGTTCGAGTTGTTGAGCGGCTACAATCATGCGAAGCGTTGCGGCTTCCCAATCGCCGCGATGTTGTAACGCCTCTATCTCGGCAAAATCAAACGAGTACATCAAGCATTGTGCCGAATGTAGACCGCCTAGTTTCTCGCGCACCGTCTGGTTGATAATGCGATAATATTCAACGGAGGATTCCCAACTGAGTCCGCCAATGAGTCCAATCGTTTTCAAGAGGCCCTCGCTTTTTTAGCTCACATCATCGCTAACTTGCAACGCGATCAACAAATCTTCAAATTCGTCTGCTGGCGTGTGTTTGAGACGATTTTGGTGTTGTCGAATCAATTCCACCACCATCGCATCGCCTCCAGCCAACTTGACCATCTCTGCTCCCCACTCAGGATGTTTGGCGCTCACCACAAATGGTTGTTTCCACCCTTTGGCATCCCCGTTGGCCCATATCGCAAATTGACGGGGCAGAAATTTTTTGACCAGCACCGCCAAAATGCGTTCGATAATCGTAAATCGGGCACGGGTCTTGCCAACATCGTGCAGCAGGGCCGCCGTCATCAGGGCTGGATGATTCTGGCCCTTTTTTAACAGTTTTTCCAATACCCGCAGATGATGTTGGCGTTCGCTGCGCCGCATGGTCTTAAACAGGGCGAATTGGGCTTCACTCAAATATGACTTGGCACACCGTTCGTCCAATGGCAGTACCCATGCAAACGTCGCCTGTAGGGTTTGTCGGACACGACCTATCATAACAATGGGCCAGAGAGTCCTGTAAATAAATCAAAGGTTAGACGAATAAATGGCCCAATCACTACACCGATCACACTGAGTCGTGGAATGAAAAAGCCCACAAAAATCAGCATCATCAAGGCGAACATAGCCTCTTGTTCATACTGCTGTAACTGACGGGCGGTGTGCGGTGGTACGAGGCCAAGCATAACCCTCCACCCATCCAGCGGTGCGAGTGGAATGAGGTTAAAGAAAAACAACACCACATTGAAATATACGATTACTGTCAAAACTTCAAACGGGAGTTCCGTGTACCAATGCTGCGCGATGGAATAGGTATCCGTCAGCACCAAAATCAACCGAACGGGGATGCTCAAAACAAACGCAATGACCAAGTTGGTCAACGGGCCAGCAAACGCCACGATCATCATGCTGCGTCGTTCATTGGGATAAAAGGCACGCGGATTGACAGGCACGGGTTTGGCCCAGCCAAAGCCTGCGATTAATGCCATCAAAATGCCGATCAAATCAATATGGCTGCGTGGGTCGAGGGTCAAGCGGCGTTGAAGCCGAGGCGTGGTGTCTCCTAGTCGGTCAGCCGTCCACGCATGAGCAAATTCATGAAAGGTAAAGCCAATAATCAAGCCAATCGCACGGCCTAACAGCAGTGCGGGGGTTAGAAAAACCAACGACGGTCTCCTGTTTTTTCGATGGACAATCTACGCATTATAGCAGGCGAATATAAACATCTGATTGGAAATTTCACCACACCCGACACACCAACCCCTTTAAATATTCGCCTTCCGGGAAGGTTAAGGCGATGGGGTGATCGGGGGCGGCGTGAAGATGCTGTACAATTTGCGCCTCCCGCTTGGAATCTTCCAATGCCCCGAATACGATCTTTTGGAACAAGTCAGGATGAATCGCATTCGAGCAGGAAAATGTCCACAGCCATCCGCCGGGGTTCAACAATTGAAACGCCAGCAGATTGATATCTTTATACCCGCGTGCTGCCCGTTCTACTTGCTTGGCGCTCTGGGCAAATTTCGGCGGGTCAAGGATGATGACATCAAATTTCTGTCCCTGCTCCCGATACTGACGCAGCACCGCGAACACATCGCCCTCCACAAAATCGGCCTCATCTACTACCAACCCATTCAACCGATAATTTTCTTTGGCGATTTCCAGTGCATCCGCCGACGAATCGAGGGAAATCGCCCGACCTGCTCCGGCTGCCCGTGCCGCTATACTAAAAGCACCTGTGTAGCTAAATGTATTTAATACGGTCATTTCGGTGCGGTTAGATTGATGGGCAATCCATTCTGCCAACATAGCCCGATTGACCTGTTGGTCAAGATAGAAGCCCGTTTTGTGTCCGTGTTGAATATCTACCAACAGGCGCAGGCCATTTTCCTCAATTTCGATGGTGCTGGGTGGTGTCTCACCCCATAACACGCCTGATCTTTCGTCAAGGCCCTCGCGTTTCCGCACATCCACGTCACTGCGTTCATAGACGCCTTTGGGCTGAAGCATCTCGACCAATAGTTCGGTGATGAGTGTTTTGCGCCGTTCGATGCCGAGCGTCAAGGCTTGCAGTACCAACCATTCGCCATAACGATCTACCACCAATCCGGGCAAAAAATCATTTTCGGCGTTGACCAGTCGGCAGCCTTTGGTAATGTCTTTGGCAAAGGGGCGACTTTCAATAGCCCGCAGCAGTCGCTTATGCCAAAAATGATGGTCAATCAGTTCCTCTTCGTCCCACGACAGCACCCGCACCTGAATTTGCGATTTACTGTTCCAATAACCCCGCCCCAAAAATTGGTCATTGCTGGCGACCAATTTCAGAATATCCCCATCTTCAGGGTTGCCTTTGACCGCCTTAATCGCTCCCGAAAAAATCCAAGGGTGGCGGCGACTGATGCTTTTCAGCACCCCTTCATTTAATATCGCTTTGGCGCTCATTCATTCCTAATTTCTATTGTCCATCGTTAAGTAAGGCCAGCAGTCCAGCCTCATCTAAAATCGGCACTCCCAATGATTGGGCTTTGGTCAATTTGCTGCCGGGGGATTCACCTGCCACGACATAGCTCGTCTTTTTGCTGACGCTGCCCGTGATTTTGCCACCATGCTGCATAATCATAGCCTCGGCATCTTCGCGTTTTAGCGTTGGCAGCGTCCCGGTCATCACAAACGTCAGCCCCGTCAGTTTGTCGCTGTGGAGTTCTTGGGCTTCTTCATGCAGACGTAGCCCCACCATCCGCAGTTTTTCAATCAACTGGCGGTTACGTGGTTGAGCAAACCACTCGACAATCGCCCC
Organism: Chloroflexota bacterium; assembly: GCA_024434115.1. GTDB lineage: Bacteria > Chloroflexota > Anaerolineae > Aggregatilineales > J027 > CFX10. The sequence continues at coordinate 278,965 of QMIT01000002.1, read as the reverse complement.
GGCGAGATTTGGCCCGATACCATCATTGGTTTGTAATTCATCTTCGCTGAGAGATGCAATTGTGTCTAGGGTGTGATAGCGCTTGACCAATAAATCCGCCGTGACACCTCCCACCCCACGTATCCCTAATGCGCCAACTAATCGTGCAAGGGGGCGATCTTTGGCAGCCCGAATGCTGTCGAGCAGATTTTGCACCTTCTTTTCGGCAAATCCCTCAAGGCCCATTAAATCTTCGGCTTTAAGGGTAAACAAATCAGCTTCATCAGCGATCAAGCCTTTTTCCAACAGTAATCGCACGCCGCGCTCCCCCAGCCCCACAATATCGAGCGCCCCCCGTGACACAAAATATTCAATGTTGCGGGCAATACGTTCCGGGCAGGCCGGATTGGTGCAGTAATAGGCAACTTCACCCTCATCGCGTGCAATAGGGGATCCACAAGTCGGGCAGGTGGCAGGTGGCAAAATGGGCAGTTCATCCCCGGTGCGGGCCGCAACAACTGGCCCAATGACATAGGGAATGACATCCCCAGAGCGTTTGACAACGACCCGATCCCCGATGCGAATATCTTTCTCGGCGATCAGATCATAATTATGCAAACTGGCCTGTTTAACCGTGACCCCACTCAAAAATACCGGCTCTAACACAGCAGTGGGGGTCAAAACACCCGTCCGCCCCACAAAAGATTCCACCCCCAATAACTTCGTGGTGGCTTCTTGCGAGGGGAATTTAAAGGCCGTTGCGCCGCGTGGGTCTTTGCCAACGACGCCTAATTCATCAAAGACCAGCTTAGAATTGACCTTCACCACCAAGCCATCAATTTCATAGGGCAGGCTGTCGCGTTTTTCCACAAACCCCGCCAGATAGTCGGTCATGGCCTCAAAATCATCAAAATGGCGCGATTCCTCGGACACCAAGAATCCCATATCCCGCAAATAGTTCAGCATCTCCCACTGCGTCTGCGGAACTTGCCCTTCGGCACTGACAATCGAATAGATAAACGTGGTCAAGGGGCGCTCGGCGGTGATACGCGGGTCTTTTTGCTTAAGTGATCCCGACGCCGTGTTGCGAGCATTGACGTAACGCGGTAGGCCTAATTCAATCTGCTTTTCATTAACAGACTTGAAGTCGTCTTTTAGAAATAGAATCTCCCCACGCACGACCAAGCGTTTAGGCGGTTTGGGGCCATCGGGGTTGACCGGAATCCGATTCGGGATCGTTTTGACCGTGCGGACGTTCTGAGTCACGTCATCACCTTCGTCGCCATTGCCGCGTGTCGCCCCTAACGTCAAAACGCCGTGTTCATAAGTGACGACAAGGGTCAGTCCATCAAATTTCGGCTCGACCACATAATCAAGGCGTGTATCTGGGGGCAGGAGTTTAGCAATGCGATCTCGCCATGCCCGAACTTCCTCAATCGTAAAGGCATTGCTCAGGCTCAAAATAGGGGCGGCGTGGCGGATTTTGGGCAGGTCGCTAGAGAGTTCCCCTCCAACCTGTTGAGTAGGCGAATCTGGTGTGCGGAGTTCAGGATGTTCGTTTTCCAACGCGGCTAACTCAAAAAACAACCGATCATACTCCACATCGGTGATAATCGGCTCGCCCAATACATGGTAACGATAGTTGTGTTCGCGGATTTGCACACGTAGTTCAGCGGCGCGTGCTGCCAATTCAGACGGGTTGCTCATTGCGGTGCTGCTCTATTGATTGACTTCGGCTAAGTATTGGCGGGCGGCCCAACCTTGACGGTTTGGATTGGTAATCCCTTCCACCTGACAAAATTCAAGGCTTGTCCCATCTACGGCGACACTGGTTTGTGGCCCCCCGACAATCGTGAATTGTTCACCATCGGGGGCAACCGAGAGAATATTTTGCCCTTGTTGGGGTTCGCTGCGGATGCTAAGGCCAGTTGGCGCAGTTCCGACCACTTCGACAAGTGTGCCAAGTGGACAACCGGTGGTGACCCCCGGAATCCCTGTTTGGGTCGGCTGCGCAGTGGGTACAGGGGTGTTGATGGGTTGGGCGGTAGGTGGCACGCTCCCCGGTGTGGTCGCGGGTTGCACATTCGTGTTATTGGTTGGTTGCCCAACGGTATTGCCTGTCAGCGCATTGGTGACGACGATGACCTGTGGCGTTTGGTCGCCTAGAATGAAATTCTCACCTGCATTTAGCGCGAATGCCAACAGCAAAACCGCTCCCCCGCCGACGACCAGAATCAACACGACCAACGACCACCATGGCAAATAGAGGCCGCTGTCTTTTTTGCTGCGTGGTGCTTTGGGGACTCGCACAGGGGCGGCTTCGACGGGTCGTTGTGGCCCTGAATAGCGTGATGGGCCGAGTGGGGGTGGTGCAGCCGGTGGTGGCGAACTCGGTGGCGGGTAGGGTTCTGAATATTGGGGCGGTGGTGGACTCATGCGACGCTGGCTTTCATAACCGCGACGTGGCATCCGTTCCGGCAGAGGCAGTTTTTCCTCTGGACGGGTTGAATCAAACATACGGGTGGAGTCTTCGGACGGGTCGGTAGGAGGGGGTTGGTTGCTCATAGGGTTATTTTCCTTATCCCTTCATTACTGACCGCGTGATCGCAGCCAATCCAATAATTGCCCCGTTGTCCATGTATTGATAACGTTTTCGGGTTGAATCCACCCGCGACGGGCCGTTGCGACTCCGTAATGGGTCAAATCCAATTCACCAGCACTATGCGCGTCGGTGTTAATGGCGAGCTTAATCCCCAATTCTTGAGCACGGCGGGCATGGCTGTCATCCAAATCTAAGCGACGGGGGTTCGCGTTAATTTCCATAACCGTGCCGTGTTCTTTTGCTGCTGCAAATATCGTGTCCATATCCAAGTCGGCGGGTTCGCGTTCGGGGATGAGTTGACCACGCGGATGCCCAATGATGTCTACATGCGGGTTACGGATGGCGTTCACCAATCGCTGCGTAATTTCCTCGCGCGACTGGCGTAGACTCGTATGCAAGGAAGCGATGACCAAATCCAGTTGCGCCAATACCTCATCGGGATAATCCAGCGTGCCGTCGGACTTAATTTCCATTTCTGTGCCATGCAGCACCGTGAAATCCGGCCCCATTTCGGCGTCCACCTCACGGATGACCTTTTGCTGTTCCATCAGGCGCTCGATGCTGAGGCCATTGGCAATACCCAGACTCCGCGAATGGTCAGTGATGACGATATGGCTTAATCCACGCTGGCGGGCGGCTTCTGCCATCTCACGTATCGAAAGATGCCCATCACTCCAAGTGGTGTGCATATGCAAATCGCCGCGAATATCCGCTAACTCAATCAAATGGGGTAAATCGCCAGCTTGGGCCGCCTCAATTTCGCCCCGATCCTCACGCAGTTCTGGTGGGATATAGGGCAGGCCTAGTGTCTTATAAACCTCTTCCTCCGTCGCGCATAAAACCACTTCTTCGCTGGTCTCCGCATTGGAAAAGGCAGTTTCATTCAAACTCAACCCTTGTTTCAGGGCGATTTCGCGCAATCGGACGTTATGATCTTTTGACCCGGTGAAATAGGAGAGTGCTGTACCATAACGCGCCGCTGGTAGAACCCGCACATCCACCTGTAGCCCTTGTAACAGTTCCACCGAACTCTTGGTGGGGCCATGGCCCAAGATTCGCGCAACATCAGGCCGATTGACAAAGGCATCCATAATCGGCGCGGCGTCATCCGACACAATCAGAATATCCACATCCCCGATGGTGGATTTATAACGTCGCAGACTGCCTGCAATATCGCCATATTGGGCCTGTGGGAGCTTCAGTAGATCATTTAAGATGGATTGGGCAATGGGCAGAACGATTCCAATCGAGAGGCGGTTGGTACGCCGTTTAAGGGCTTCAATTCCCTCTAAAATCTTCTGTTCGCTTTTGGCCCCCATCCCGCTCATCCCGCGCAGTTTGCCTTCACGTGCGGCGCTTTCCAATTCGGGCAGCGTGAGAATACCCAATTCCTGCCAGAAGCGTTTGACCTTTTTTGGCCCAACGCCGTTGACGTGTAAAATTTCGACCAGACTTAATGGGATTTCCGCCGTAATCCGCTTATAAAATTGTAGTTCACCTGTCGTCAGCATTTCCTCGATTTTGTCAGCCAGCGTGTCCCCGATATTCGGCAGTTCGGTCAGCTTGCCTTCAGCATGGATCGCACTGAGATCACGTGGCAAATCCCGAATGGTCTGTGCGCCTTCCCGATAGGCCAAAACCCGGAACACGCTCTCACCTTTGATTTCGAGGAGGTCGGCAATATTTTCGAAAATCTCTGCAATGTCGCGGTTGGTTAGCCCTGCCACTGGACAGTCCTCTGTTGTGGGCGATTCAATTTCTAAAGTAAGTATAGCGCAAGCACATGGCCTTTGCAGGTCGCATCCTCCACACGCGGCCACCTTCCAAATATAGCACATTTATTCTGTTTTTTGAACCCGTATAGAAGACCGTATGAGATTGGTTATATTTGCGCTACAATCACCCCTTGTGAACAATTTAAGGTAAAATAGTGGATGAATTTAGGCTTGATGCGAAAATTCATTTTTTAAGCTAGAAGACTTACATATTATTAGAAAAATGATCTCGGACGCGATGATTATCTACTACATGGATTGATGCGGGGGAACTATGCAGAAATGCCCAACCTGCGGTCACACGAACCGCCCCGGTGTTGTTTTTTGTGAGAACTGCGGTACCAATCTCATCGCCGGTGCGCGACCTCAGTCTACGAAGGCTTTAGATGGCGAGAAGCAAACCGAACTGGAAACATCGTTGGGACGTTCTGTGTTTGACACAGGGGAACAGGGAACCGCGATTTTCCCAGAAGATGGCATTTTGCGTATGGAGATTGATGGCAGCCCCGACCCCATCATCATGCGTTTTGAGCATCATGAGATGATTTTAGGCCGTCGTGATCCTGCGACGGGTGCGCTCCCCGATGTTGACCTTACCCCATTTGCAGGCTATCGCATGGGGGTGAGCCGTCGCCACAGCCTCATTCGTTTAACCGATAAACGTTTCCTTGAAATTTTGGATCTGGGCAGTGCCAATGGAACGATGGTGAATGGTCGCCGTCTAGAACCACATCATCCAGAGACTTTGCATGACGGAGATCGTGTAAAACTGGGGGAAATCACTTTGATGGTGCGTTTCCAAAAATCTCCCGCTGATGGAGAAGCACCAGTCACCAAGCCTATCGAACCGATGGACGCTACGAGTCAACCCCAGACGGCTTTGCTGGGCGGCCCGGTTGAATCTTCGCCTGCACCTGTCCAACCACCCGCCAGTCCGCCTCAACCGCTGGTCGTCCAGCCACCTCCCCCTGAACCACCGCCATCACCCGCTGGCACGACGACCAAGCCTGCTGCCCCATCCGATGTCCCACCAAGTCCTACCCCGGATAAAACTTTGGATACGCAGCGCGTGGATGATAAACCGCCCGCAGATAAACCTAAATCCGAGCCTCCAAAACCCGTTGAACCACCCAAGAGCTAGTCTTAGACGGGGTGGTGATCTAGGGCATCAAAATATCCGGTGGCAAAGCCGCCATTATCGGTAGCGATGAGCGCCCCTGACAATTTGTTGACCACCAATTCACCAAAGTGATTGATCAACCGCCGTACTTGGTCGGTCATGACCGTCATAAAATCGTCCCATGCGATGTCGCCGGGGAGTTCGGGTTCTTTCATGGCGCGGGTGCTGGCGATGTAGTTGATTACTGGCTGCACTTCCGAAAATACAAACGCACTTGGAATGTCATGGCGCACAACGGCCCTAAAATGCCGCGCCAACTTCACCGCCCCATTTTCAAGTGAGAAGCTCCCTTGCAGTGGATTAAACAGGGCCTCTTCTTCTTTGACCGGATGCCCAAGCAAGCTAAATGCACGCCGCATCAAAATGCTAAACTCGGCCATTGAAAGATGACTGTTCGTCGCGGCAATCAACACCCCGTCTGGCTTAAGAACGCGGTGGATTTCTTGCACCGTCGTATCAAAATCGCCGACGTGAAATAAGACATGATTTGCCAGCACCACATCAAATGTATGGTCGGCAAATGGAATTGCCTCCAGATCACCAACGAGCAATTCCGTTTCGGCGGCGCGTTCATGTGAACGGGCTTTGCGAATCATGCCCTCTGACAAATCAAATGAAACCAACCCGCCATTGGGGATATGGTTTAGAATGCCATCGAAATAAATCCCCGGCCCACACCCCGCATCCAAAGCAAATTCATCGCCGCGCCATTGATGCCGATCCAACACCCAATACGGAAAATCGAATTGGGGAACACTGTATAACTTGTGAGTTTGGTATCGTAAAGTAACAGCCTGTTCATCGGCATAGGCGTTTCGCAGCAGCACATCGCGGTTGGTGTGGGGCTTGCTGGACATAACAGATCAGCGTCCTCGTTTAGCGTGGTAAAACTTTATTCAAGAGTTCGATGCTTAGTTTACTATACATTCAAGCCCACAAGAATACAAAAACCCTTATGGGTGGCGTATCTAACTTTCTAACTTTCGTTGAATTTCCACCGGATACCGGATCGTATTCAACACTGGACAGGTCATTTCAACTGCTTCATGCAAGCGCCGCAGGTCGTCCCCGGATGCTGGACTTTCAATATGGGCCGTGTAAGTGATATCCTGCAAGCGCGGGGGTTTATCATAGGGCAATCCGACCACCCCTGCCATATCCAATTTGCCCATAATCTCGATCTCGACGTGATCGAGCGGGATATTCATCAACGCGGCTTGAATCAAATAGGTATGCACCAAACAGCTTGCCACTGACCCCAACAGCATTTCTGGCGCGGTTGGCCCCAGCGCATGTCCGGCCAAACCCGGTGCGGCATCTGTGACCATGACCGATTCACCCATCTTGGTCGGTCTTGCTCCCGTAATGCCTGCTACTTTGGATGAGGCCGTCAGCGTGATGACTGCTTTCTCCGGAGTGTTTTGGAAATCGGTGCGTCGTTCCGCTAAAACCGATGATTTGCGTGCCAAATAACTGTCGAGTTTCGCCATTGAGATATTCCTATGGTGGATTTTGAGCGTACTCTCAAGTGTAACACGCTCTGATAAAAAGGGAACAAAAAAGGCACGCACTTTGGGGCGTACCTTTGGAAATTTACGATACTTCGGGTTTAGGGTTCAACTTTTACCCCGCGCCAAAAAGCCACATAACCCTTGATGTTGTTGGCAGCAGACTTGGGGTTCGGGTAATACCAAGCGGCGTTCAAATTCGTCTGCCCGTTGACTTCAATATTGTAATAACTGGCCTCGCCCTTCCATCCACAGATGGTTTTCTTTTGGCTCTCGCTCAGAAATTCCGTTTTCACGGTCTCAGGCGGAAAATAATGGTTGCCTTCAACCATCTCGGTACGATTGCTTTCTGCGATCACAACACCATTCCAAATTGCCTTGGGCATAACAATAACTCCTCACTGTCTTCCGTCACCATGTATCTGTATATTTGACTCATAGTAGCCCTAAAAGGTTACTGCCTAAACCGCAATTTTAAGCAATATTAATCAGATTTTCATTTAATACACCCAAGTGAGGCATTATGTTTGATACTCAAGTTCGACCTAACCAAATCCACCCCAGCACGTTTATTGCATCCGGCGCGGTGATTGTTGGAGATGTTACTTTAGCCGAACTGACCAGTGTTTGGTTTAATGCCGTTTTGCGGGGCGATACCACCCCCATCACCATTGGCGCACGCAGCAACATTCAGGACGGGGCGATCCTCCACGCCGACCCCGGTTTCCCGGCTGAAATTGGCGAAGGCGTTACGGTGGGGCATGGCGCGATTGTGCATGGCGCAAAAATTGGCAATAACACGGTGATTGGTATGGGGGCGATTCTATTAAATGGCGCAGTGGTGGGCGAGAATTGTATTGTGGGTGCGGGGGCACTGATTACCGAAGGTAAGATTTTCCCATCAGGTGTTTTGATTTTAGGCAACCCTGGCAGAGTGGTGCGTGAATTGACCGAGGATGACATCAACCGCAATTATCTATCGGCTGAAACCTATGTGATGCGTTCACGGGCGTTTATGGCAGGGGAATAAAAAAGGGGCAAGTTCGAAGACCTGCTCCCTTTGGATTTAAAAATTTATGATGGTTACTGCGCGGGCATCACAAACACAGCAGTGGTGCGTGCCGGAATGGTGAATGTGCCAGAGGCGCTGTCATAGGCCGAACCTTGCACGATGGGGTCAGCAGAAGCCGCCTGTACCGGATGAAGTTGAAGAGTCAAACCCGCCAACTGCGCTTCGGTATAGGTAATATCCGCCCCCGTCGCGTTGAAGATGACCACGACCATATCATAGTTCGGGTCAATATCGCCGCCGCTGCCTTCGACAATTTGCATGACGATGACACCGGGCATTTGCTCTGGGCCATTGTTGAAGAAGCGTACCTGCTCTTGAATTTGGGCCGCTGTCTGCAAACGGAACAAGGGTGAACTCTTGCGGATTTGCAGCATCTCGCGGAAGTGCAGCACCGTGTTCATGATATCATCCGGACCGGGGACGATATTTGGATTTTCCAGCAGGGGCTGAATGACAGGCCAATCGCCGCCATTGTCGCCTTGGGGGGGCAAGCCAATTGCCCAGTTGTTGGTTTGATAGGTGAAGTCGAGTACATTGAACCAGTCGCCGGAGTTATAGCTGTTCTTATCCATTGACTTCGAGCGCAGCATATCCATCCCGGCATGGAAGAACGGCACACCTTGACTGAGCGCCACAATATCAATACCGAGATTTTGCATCCTCACCCGATCCGCGACGGTGACTGCTTCCGGCGCTTTATATTGAATCAGATCGAAGAGTGTCTGATTATCATGCGCCTCAGCATAGACAATGTGTTCCTGTGGGTCGAGAGTATATCCGGCGGGATTACCGTTATAGTCAATTTCCGCTCCAGTGACGGTTTCCCCCTCGGCGTTGACAACGGTGTAATCACGCAGATTGCCTGCTAAACCAACCTTGATCTGGTCGGCGAAATGCAGCAACCGCGCCGCCTGTTCTTCAGGTGTGCCGTCGGTGACGCCGTTGGGTTCCAGCGATAGCCCGCTAACAAAGCCTTGATCTTGGAAGCCACCAAAAGGACTGCCACCACGCACGGCGTCACGCAGACGGTCATTAAATGTGCCGATGCCCGTGCCACCCATATTCAACTGGGTTGCATTAACACCGCGTGCATTTTGGGCCACTTCGCCAAAGTCCCAACCTTCGCCATAGAGGTAAATGGATTTGCCGTCTATACCGCTGTTTTCAATCGTCAGGGCATCCAACGCGGCCCGCACATGCTCCATATTGGTACGCATATGATGACCCATCAGGTCAAAGCGGAAGCCGTCTACCTTGTACTGGGTGGCCCACATGACTACCGAGTCAATCATGAGTTTTTCCATCATGTTGTGTTCGGTAGCAGTATTGGCGCAGCAGGTACTGGTGGCAACTGTGCCATTATCATCCAAGCGGTGATAGTAGCCGGGGACGATACGATCAAGCACGGATTTTTCGTTCTGCCCGCTGGAATTGGTGTGGTTATAGACGACATCCATCACCACACGTAGCCCATTTTGATTAAGGGTCTGTACCATCTCGCGGAATTCAACGACACGGGTTGTGCCATCCGGGTTGGTGGAATAGCTGCCTTCGGGCACGCTGTAATGGTAGGGATCATAGCCCCAATTGAAGCCGTCTTGGTCACGGGTGGCGTCAATCAGTTCCTGTTGGTTGGAAGCCGCTGGGCCAAATCCTGCCAGTTCTTCAAAGGTCGGCCCCTGCCATGCACTGCGGTCTTCATTGATGGTCGCAATGTCGAACACGGGCAGCAGATGGACATGCGTCAAACCTGCCTGCGCCAGCGCGATTAAGTGCTGCATCCCGTTACTGTCAGTCAGCGTGAAGGCCTTATATGTGCCCTTCAATTCGTCGGGGACCGCCGGGTCACTGACACTGAAATCGCGGACATGCAGTTCATACAACACAATATCTTCCGGCGCAGCGAGTGGCGGTTTTTGTAAATCTACCCAACCAGCGGGGGCGAGTGATGGGTCAGACAGGTCAACAATCTGGCTGCGGGTGCTGTTGGTCGAAAGGCTAACCGAGTAGGGGTCAGTCACCAAATTCTTGACTACCGCCCCTTCTTTGGGGACATACACTTCGACTTCATACAGATAGAACTTGCCATTCCAATCTTCGACGGAACTCGTTGCCGTCCAGACGCCTGTCGCCGGATCAACGGTCATGGGCGTAGTGGTGCTGGTGGTCGCTTCGGCAGAATCGGCAAAGAGGTGCAGAGTGACAGACCGGGCCGTTGGTGCCCAAACACTCAGACTAATGCCATCGGCGCTGTAGACCGGGCCGAGTTTGCCGTCGTAGGTATACAGTTCATCCAGTACACCCGGAATTTGCAGGCCTGTCGCATCCACCGCGTTGCCATCGGGGTCAATGACGCCAACCGCAACCTGCCCTTTGAGCAATTCGGGTACACGGGCCGCATCACTCAATTTCAGAGCCAACGCGCCTTCGAGATGCGGGAATTTGGCTAAGACGGCTTCGCTTAATCCGGCCTCATCCACTGTCAGCGGGAAGGATTCGCCACCCGTGATGCCAGTGGAGGTCAGGGTAAGGCCGCCTTCAGGCGCATAGTATAGGGTAAAGGTGCTGCCTTCGGGAGCATCCACGCCCCATGCAATGGTATCCGGTGTCACCCAATAGGCCTGTAGCATGGTTAGGTTGCCTTTGGGAGCACCTGCCACATTAATCGTCATCACTTTGGTTTCCGAGTTCCATTCAAAGAGGACTTCTTTGCCAATCGAAGAAAAAGCAATATTACCGCCGCCGGGAGCACCATCCGCCCCATAGTTTTCGTCCCATGACAGGTTAACGGCGACTTTGGCCTCAAAAGCCCCTTCGGGCACACCACTCGCGGAGTAGGTATAAATGCCATCGCCATCGGGGTCTTGCAGCCATGTCAACAAACAAGCAGGTTCCCAGTCACCACCATTGCCGTTGGTATCGGGGCAGCCAACTTCGCTTTGATAACTGCCCGGTACGGTAGCGATAAACGAATTGACATTATCGGTGATCCAGTGGGTGTTGTGGCTGTAGTAGAAGGTGACGGTGGTCGTCTCGGCTAAAGATAACGGGATATTCGGGCCATCGCGGAGGGCGTTTAGACCGTAATTTTCCCCCCATCCGCCATTCAAAGCCGCTTTATATTCATAATCACCAGCGGGGAGTTCCCATGAACCTGACCAAAGATCGCTGGTCTCGTCATAGGTGAGGAAGGTGGCCTCACATTCCGGTTGCCAATCGCCCGGACAGCCCAAAACGCTCTGAACCGTCCCTGCGATGGCGATACTTTGGGGTAGGGCCGTTGTGCCAGTCGTTGTTGGGGCTTCGGCGGAACTGACAATCGTCATGACTTTGGAATTGGAGTCCCATTCAAAAACGGTGGGATCAGCAGATGTGGCAAAGGCGATATTGGCACCGCCGGGAGCACCATCCGCCCCGTAGTTTTCATCCCAAGAGAGATTCACAGCGACCTTAGCCTCAAATGAACCTTCCGGGAGACCAATCGCGGTAAAGGTGTAGACACCATCACCATCGGGGTCTTGCAGCCATGTCAGCAAACAAGCAGGTTCCCAGTCACCACCATTGCCATTGGTATCGGGGCAGCCGACTTCGCTCTGATAGCTCCCCGGCACAGTGGCAATAATCGAATTGACATTATCGGTAATCCAATGGGTGTTGTGGCTGTAATAAAAGGTGACGGTGGTCGTCTCCGCTAAGGATAACGGAATATTGGGGCCACTGGGTTCGGCGTTGAGGCCATAATTTTCTGTCCATGAACCATTGAGGGCCGCTTTATATTCATAATCCCCGGCGGGGAGTTCCCATGAACCTGACCAAAGATCGTTGGTCTCGTCATAGGTCAAAAACGTGACATCACATTCTGGTTGCCAATCACTCGGACAGCCCAGCAACGACTGAATCGTTCCCGCGATGGTGACACTTTGGGGTTGTTCAGTTTGGGCTATAACGGATGTCGGGAGAACGGGGGTCAGAATTGAGAGGACTACTGCGAACAAAATGATAGGCACCATCAGACGATGGAATGCCCTTGAAAGTTGGTGCATTGTAGCTCCTAGCTCCTTTGCAAAAATGTCGTTAAAAAAACTTTTTGACCCCTCAATTTTAACGCCTCTTGCCTGCTGCCGCACATGCTTAATCTCACATTTTTCTTTAAGATATAGATTATATGTTCTATGTGTAAGAGCCATAAATCCGTAACCACGGTTACGGATTCAAAGCGGGGCCATATAAGGGATAAAAATAGAATATATGTTCGTAATCTAAATTTAAGAACGGCGCTGGCGAACCACCTCATACATCATCAAAGCGGCGGCGGCGGAGACATTGAGCGAATTGACCTTGCCGAACATGGGGATGCTGACGGCAATATCGGCGGCGCGTAACCATGCCGCACTGACGCCCGCGTGTTCAGTGCCCATCACAATCGCAATCGGTTTAGTGAAATCGGCTTCGGTAAAGGACAGATTCGCGTCAGGGGTGGCGACGACACTTTGAATACCCCGTCCCTTGAGCCAATCCACAATTTCGGCGTGACGACCTTCGGCGACCTGCACGGTGAACAATGTGCCTTTGCTGACGCGGACGACATTTGGATTACCCCAATCGGTCAAGGGATCGGAGGCAATCACCGCATCCACCCCAGCAGCGTCGGCGGTACGCAGCATCGCGCCAAGATTACCCGGTTTTTCGACCCCCTCCGCGATCACGATAAACGGCGCAGGGCTTAGGGTCAGTGTATCCAGCGATTTTTGTGGCAGGGGGACAGTCGCCAGCCAGCCATCAGGATTTTCACGATAGGCGATTTTTTGAAAGACCCGCTCATCCACTTCAATCAGTCTGGTTTGGGATAAATGGTTAAGTAAATCTCGTTCGGCGGGGTCGCGGAACAGGGCCGGACAGAAAAATAGCTCAATGGGAGTGATGCCGCTTGCCAGTACAAGGGATAATTCGTCATGACCCTCAACCAAGACGAGACCACTTTGCAAACGTTCGCGGCGATCTCGTAAGCCGATGACATATTTGATTTTGGGGTTTTGGGGACTGGTGATGATGGTCATGGTTTTTTATCTTTCAAATAACCACCTATCAGCGATGTATCTTGAGGTCGCCATGCCGCACACGTGTGGAAGGCATTAACAAAATAATGACCTGAAAAGAAAACTTCATGCGATGCAAATTTGAGCTTATTAAGCACTTCTTTAAATGTTTCTGGTGGTACATCTCGATAGCAGCGCCAGCTATTTCTATCGTCCCAACCGGGGCCTCTGAAGGCAGGCCATCCGAAAATACACTCAAAGCATGTTTGTAGTCGTAGTACCGTGTTATCCCCGATGAACTCCTTTAGTTCCTTGATCGCATCCGATAAAGTCTCGCATTCATCTGATTGGAAGTAATCCTCGCCTGTTTTTAATCCTACTCTGATATGTATAGGTGTTGATTTGTCCAACGGCGCTCGAATAAATTCTTCAATTAACGCCGCTTTTTCGGATCGCCCATTCCAGAGAATCCGAATAGGATGTTCAATTTGTAAGGAAACACATTCGGCTTGGTTAATTAGGAAACTATGAATCGAAGTTTCCCGAATTTCTTGCCCGTCTAGGATAGTAAATAATGTCAAATTTTCATCCCGAAAGACCCTTAGTTCAAAAATTACTGTTTGGCTGCTCTGGGAAGTTTTATAGAGGGCCTCAAAGCTACTAACAGCAACAAAGTTTTGATAGACATAATCTGGATATCCCATTAGTCAAGTCCTTCTTAAAGGCTTTTCAGAGGTTTGTATATATTTATGGGAGATTCCATAAGTGGCACTTATCTGGTCAATTAGCAAAAATTGCTTGAACAGGCATTGCAATTGGCCTAATCTTATAGGGACTTCGACGAAATCTCAAAGGGGAAGATGCCATGCCAACATTACTTTCGATTCAAGTGGGGCAACCCCAAGACTATACCATGCCCGACGGGGAGGTATGGCGAACGAGCATTTTCAAAACGCCCATCGCTGGCCCTGTGAAATTGAGCAGTACCAACCTTGCGGGGGATGCCCAAGCGGATTTGAAACATCATGGCGGGGTGGATAAGGCCGCGAATGTGTTTCCATCGGAGCATTATCCCTATTGGCGCGAAAAACTTGGACTTCCAGATATGCCCTACGGCGGATTTGGCGAAAATTTGACGATAACGGGGTTGCTGGAAGGGGAAATCGCTATTGGGGATACTTTTCGCATCGGGACGGCGACAGTGCAGGTATCCCAACCCCGTCAGCCGTGTTGGAAATTGGCGCGACGGTGGGGCGTTAAGGATTTGGCGGTACAGGTGCAAACCATTGGCTCAACGGGTTGGTATTTTCGCGTTTTGGAGGAGGGGATTGTTGATGCAGGCCAAGATTTTGAACTGATTGACCATCCATATCCCCAGTGGACAATTACGGAGGCCAATCGGTTGATGCACCACGACAAAAATGATTGGGAGGCCTTAGCGGGATTGATGGGCTGCCCTGCGTTGGGGGTGAGTTGGAAAAAGACTTTTCAGGAACGGCTAGACAAGCGAGAGGTTGTTGTAGATAGCGGGGCGCGATTGTTTGGAGAATAGTTTTCTACTCGGTGGTTGATAGCCATCCAAGTGAACCTGCTATAATCATTGTATGAGGAAAGGGCATTTCGCATATGGCATCACCATTTCCCGGCTTTGACCCTTATATTGAGCAACCCGCCTATTGGTCAATGTTTCATACTCGTTTTGGCGGCTTTATTTGTGATTTGCTCAATGAGCAGTTACCTGCGCCCTATGTAGCTGTGATTAATCCGCGTTTGGAAATCGGTTTTTTCGCTGAGACGCCCCATACCTATTATCCCGATGTTGGAATTTTTGAGCAGGCACGACCCCAATCCGGCTCAGGTGCAACCTCTCCATCTGGCATTACTAGTCCTTCATTGGAATTGACTATACCCCTGCGTGAAGAAGTCACAGCGGTTTCGGTAGAAATTCGTTATATGGATAACGAAATCCCTGTCACTACCATCGTAATTTTGTCCCCCATCAATAAACAACCCGGCAATGAGGCGTATCAAGCCTATCTCAAAAAGCGGCTGGATCTGCTTGAAAATCGTTTGAATTTAATCGAGCTAGATTTTTTGCGGGCGGGGCAAAAATTACCCACGATGCAGCCATTACCGCCAAGCCATTACACGATTTTTCTGCATCGGGCCAAGCGCCGTCCGATTGCTGAAATTTGGCTGTTATCGGTGCGGGATACGCTGCCGATTATCCCCGTACCGCTGTTGGATCAAGACCCCGATATTCGATTGGATTTAGGGGAGGCGTTCCAAAAAACGTATGAGGTGGCGCGGTTTGAACGATTGATTCATTATGAGAAAGAGCCGCCGGGATATTTTTCGGCAGAGGATTTGGCGTGGACACGAGAGCGAATTGGTAGTTGATAATGTCAATTTTTATCGCTAGGCCAATTCAATGATTTAACGATGGCCTTTAGGTGTCTATGCGCTATTTTTCGCTCTCCAAGCGGATCCCAAATGAAAACAGTTATTGGAAGCGCGAAAAGAATTGTATAGACAAAACAGCAGGCGGTAAATAGCAGCCCGTCTGATGAAAAAATAGGGCCTGAAAAGCCAGTCTCTACACCAATGAAGAGAAATAGAATTGAAAGCCCACCCAAAAGAGTGATTAATCTGAGTTTCCTCGCTTGCCTAGAGATTTTGACTTGAACCTTGATATTAGTGCTTGTCTCTGAACGGGATTGTAAATCCCCAACGATTCTTAGATCCCCCATCTCAATAGAAAAGGAATAGTTTTCACTGTCTATAGGTTCAAAAAATATTTCATGGGTTTTGTATGGCCTATTAACTCCGAAATCTAAATGGTTTTCTAGGCGTTCTCGACAGGCTTCGAGGGGTAGCGGCACAGTAAAATCTGTATGGGGGAGCAGTTTATCAGGCAGGCTAGAAAGTTTGTTGAAGAATTGCATATGCGGATACAGAAATGGATTCATTCATAGAATTTTGCTGCTAAAAGAGTCTGCCCAAAAAGTCTCCAACTGGGGTTTTGAGGGGGTAACTGTCCCATGTTGGCATAGTATCCATCCATATCTGCAACCCAAGCTCCAATTGCCTCTAAATAGGCTGAAATATTCTGATTTTCCCACTGGTCTGTATTCTGTTTGAAATCCTCAGCTAGACCTTTTACAAACAAGATGAAATCCTGCTGAGATTGAATTTCTTCGACTTGCTCATCCAGTGTCATTTGTAATCCCCCATAAAAGGGCCGTTGATCCCAATTAATCAACGACCCTTTACCCGTTTAAATCAGCTTCGCCTCAGTCGCTTGGATGGCTTCCATGATGGTTTGGAGACCAGATTTCACATCACCGGAGATGTGCAAGCGAACCACGCGGCGGTGGCGCTGACGCAGGGTTTCGAGATCACCCAACCCCTGTGCCTGTTTCAAAATGCTGAAACTGAAGGGCTGACCGGGGATAGGCAGTTCGGCGTTGTCATCCACAGTAATCAAGATAAACACGCCGTTGTTGGGGCCACCCTTGTGCAGTTGTCCGGTAGAGTGCAGATAACGTGGGCCATACCCGATGGTTACGGCACGGCATGTAGCGTGGCGCAGACGACGGCGAATGGTTTCTAAGGCGGTCTCGTTGTCGTCATTGGCATCCATGTAGGCCAACAGCGCGAAGTAGTTGCCAGACCGGGCCAGACTGATAAAGGCCGCCAACATGCCCGCTAAATTGCTCACATCGTAATGGCGCTGCGTGCAAATCCGATTGAGCATTTCGCCAGTACGGGCATCGGCATAGAGCGCTACGCCGCCTTCGGAAATGACAGGTTTTTCGGGGGGGAAGCGGCCTTCTTTTTGATGAATATCCAGTAAGGCTCTGGTCGCTTTTTTGGCGGAGGTGACATCGGGTTCGTCAAAGGGGTTAATCTTCAACATCTGGCCCATGACCGCCGTCGCAAATTCCCAGCGCAAAAACTCGCCTGCTAGGTCGTAGGCGTCCTGCAATTCCAGCAGGTAGACCGGATGACCCGCCTCACGTAATTGTTGCACTTGATCGTCTAACGAGGGGTCGTTATCGAGACGCATATACACAAACATGCGGTCATCATCGTAATCGTGGGGATGACCCACCGTCGCGCCGACAACGGGCAAGAATCCGACACCTTCTTTGCCTGTGCTTTCGGCAATCAATTGTTCGGCCCAATCGCCAAAGCTTTCAATTTGGGGGGAGGCGAGAATGGTGATTTTGTCGCGGCCTTCTTTGCCAATCGTACCCAAAACAACTCCCAACCACAGGGCCGGATTGAATTTGTGGGCTACCGCTTTGTCAATGGCGTCGGCCATGCGCTCGGCACGGGCAAAAATCTTGTCGAGGTCGAGACCCAACAGCGCGGCGGGCACAAGACCGAAATAGCTTAGGGCGGAATGGCGTCCCCCAATATCGGCAGGATTTTCAAAGATGTCGTAGACCTTGCGCTGCTGTGAGAGGGTCACAAGTTCGCTGCCGGGGTCGGTGATGGAGATAAAATGCTGACCCCCCTTGTCCGCGCCGACCAATTTGACCAGCTTGTCATAGAAATAGTCGAACATGACGGCGGTTTCGATGGTTGTGCCGGATTTGCTGGCGACGATAAACACCGTTTGCTTGGGGTCAATCTGCTTTTCGATGCGCTGGACAGTAGCAGGCACCGTGCTATCGAGGACGAGCAAATCGGGATAACCCGCCTGTTGCCCAAAGGTCTTGCGTAACACTTCCGGGGCAAGGCTGCTGCCCCCCATGCCGAGCAGAACGACATGTTTCCAATTATTGCGTGCTTTGGCTTGGAGGTTGTGCAGGCGTTGGCGGTCAATGCGACCATCTACCGCAATCGTCAGCCAGCCGAGGCGATTATTGATGACTTCGACATGGGCGGGTTCGGGTTTCCACCACGCCGCGTTACGTTCCCAAATTTGCTTGGGGGCGTCCTTCATACGATCCATTTCTTCACGCACGTTCGGTTCGTATTGACCCACTACCCCTGACTGCCGCTTGATGATGCCCGCCTTGAGCATCTTGCGTTTGCCTTCGATGGCTTCCAAGAGAGCGTTATAGGAGGTGGTGAATTTTTCGACCCCATCCAACAGGAGATTGTTGGTTACTAGCGCCATATCAATGCCGACCTCGGCCAGCATATCCATTGTGTCGCCCGCTTTATCCAAATCCTGTTCGAGCGTGGCGGCAACCGTGCCATGATCTTTGAAAGCGACCAGTGTTTCCGGCGGGACGGTGTTAACGGTGTGCGGGCCGATCAAGGTATCCACATACATGGTGTCGGGATAGGCGGGGTTCTTGGTGCTGGTGCTGGCCCACAATGGACGCTGCACCTGTGCCCCGGCCTCACGCAGTTGTTTGAAGCGTGCGCCTTCGAAAATGTTCTTAAATTCGCGGTAGGCGAGCTTGGCATTAGCGATGGCAGCAGTACCCAACAATTTGCGGTTGGCGGCGACCCGATCTAACGAACGGCCCTGCGCGGCACGAATATTGCTGTCTAGCTGTTGGTCTACCATTGAATCAATGCGGCTGAGGAAGAAGCTGGCGACTGAAGCGATCTGGGTGACATCCTGCCCTTTGGAGAGGCGTCGCTCCAAACCACGAATGTAGGCTTCCGTCACCCGCTTATAGTATTCCACTGAGAAAATCAGGGTGACATTGATATTGACCCCACCTGCAATGGCTTCCTCAATAGCGGGGAGGCCAGCTTCGGTTGCCGGGATTTTAATCATGACGTTGGGGCGGTCTACCATCTCGAACAGCCGGAAGGCCTCGCGGGTGGTGGTGGCGGTGTCGTTGGCGACGAGGGGTGAGACTTCGAGGCTGATATAACCATCCGCGCCATTGGTGCGGTCAAAAATCGGACGCAGAATATCGGCGACGGCGCGAATGTCATCTTTGGCTAAGGCCTCAAAGATGCTGTTGGCGTCGGAATCGAGATGTTGGGCAATGGTGGCGTCGTAGAAATTGGAGTTGGCGATGGCCTTTTCAAAAATGGTCGGGTTGGAGGTCATGCCCAGCACACCATCTTCATCCACCATGCGTTTAATTTCGCCATTTTGGATGAGTTGGCGGCTGATATTATCGTACCAGATGCTTTGTCCTAGCTTTTGGACATCTACCGGGGGATTGCCTGTCATAAGGTGTTACTCCTGATGAAAACCATGTTGTTGTTTTGACACGGGGCTAAAGCTACCGTGCTGAATTCAAATGAAGAGGCAACCAAAGCTGCCTCTTAAAAATGCCACTATGCTTTTTGCAGTGCCACTTGCATCTTGGCGGCTTCGACGACGGCTTCGGCGGTAATGCCGAGGTTTTGATAGATTTGCTCATAGGGAGCCGACGCACCGAAACGATTGAGGCCGATGAAGTGACCCCCCTGCAAATATTCCTGCCAGCCCTGTTTGACCCCTGCTTCGACTGCTACCCGTGCTTTGACATTCGGCGGAAGAACGGCTTGGATGTAATCCGCACCCTGCGCCTCGAATAATTCCATCGAGGGGATGCTGATGACGCGGGCTTGGATGCCGTCTTGAGCCAATAACTCTTGGGCCTTCAGAATCAATTGAACTTCCGAGCCAGTGGACATCAGCAGGACATCAGGTTCCCCTTTGGAGTCGGAAAGCACATAGCCCCCTTTTGGAACACCTTCCCAGACGGCGGGTTGTTCCAAAATGGGGACATTTTGACGGGTAAAGACCAGCGTGACCGGGCCACCTTTGTGTTCCATTGCGACCTTCCATGCAGCGGCGGATTCATTGGCGTCGGCGGGGCGTAGTACGATGCTGTTGGGGATGGTTCGCAGGGCCGCGAGATGTTCAACGGGCTGGTGGGTTGGGCCGTCCTCGCCCAAACCAATGCTGTCATGCGTGAAGACGAAAATTGGCTCGATACCAGACAGGGCGGCGAGACGGATGGTCGGGCGCATGTAATCCGAAAAGACCAAAAAGGTTGCGGTATAGGGTTTGATGATGCCACCATGCAAGGCCATTCCGTTAGCGATTGACCCCATCGCGTGTTCCCGGATGCCAAAACGCAGATTACGCTGATCGTAGCCGTCCACGCCAAAGTTGCCTTCGCCATCAATCAAGGTCTTGGTGCTTTCGGCAAGGTCAGCATCGCCCCCCATGAAGGTTGGCACACGCTGGGCAATGGCGTTCAAAATTTGACCGGAGGCATTGCGGGTCGCCATGCCTTTGGCGTTCGGGCCATATTTCGGAATGTCGAAATCCCACGCATCAGGCAGTTGGCCTGCTTGGGCGCGTTTGAATTGGATGGCGAGATCGGTATAGGCGGATTCATAAGCAGCAAAATGATGCTGCCAATCGGCTTCGGCAGTCTTACCACGTTCAATTGCGGCCAAGAAATGCGCCTGCACGTCTTTAGGAATCAGGAAGTCGGGTTCCAGCGGCCAACCAAGATTCTCTTTACTGGCTTTGACCTCATCCGGGCCAAGCGGGGAGCCATGTGCGTGATACGTCCCAGCTTTCTTGGGGCTGCCATAACCGATGATGGTACGCACACTAATCAGCGACGGTTTGTCAGTCACTTTTTGGGCGAGTTGGAGGGCGGCAGCGATGGCGTCTAGGTCATTGCCATCTTCGACCTTGAGGGTGTGCCAGCCATAGGCTTCAAAACGCTTGGGCACATCTTCCGAGAACGTGACATCGGCGGGGGCGGCAAGGGTGATGTGGTTATCGTCATAGAGCATAATCAGCTTGCCGAGTTTGAGATGTCCAGCAAGTGAGGCGGCTTCTTGGGCGACGCCTTCCATCACATCGCCGTCACTGACAATGGCATAGGTGTAATGATCTACTACCTTATGGCCGTTGCGGTTAAACCGGGCCGCTAGGAATGCCTCCGCGACTGCCATCCCAACAGCATTGCCAAACCCCTGACCAAGCGGGCCAGTGGTCGTTTCAACACCGGGGGTGTGACCATATTCGGGATGACCGGGGGTTTTGCTGTCCCATTGACGGAAATTTTTGAGTTCATCCAGCGGTAAATCATAACCTGTGAGATGCAGTAGGGCATAGAGCAGCATCGAACCATGCCCCGCCGACAGCACAAAGCGGTCACGGTCAGGCCATTTGGGATTGGATGGATTATGTTTTAGAAAGCGCGTCCACAGCACATAGGCCATTGCCGCCGCGCCCATTGGCAAACCGGGGTGGCCTGAATTGGCTTTTTGGACAGCGTCTACAGCGAGAAAACGAATGGTATTGATTGCGCGGTTATCGAGTGATTGAGTGGTCAAGAAAGGGGACTCCTCATAGTTGACATTGACGTGCCCAATGATTGGACAGTCGGGATAGGCGAAATGTTACGTGGGCGACGGGCAGCACGCGGACATGAGTATAACGCAGAGGCAACTTTTTACCCTAGAGGATTTGGAGGAAGTGCTCAAGCAATTACATAGAAAATGTTCATAGTGATTGTTGGTTTCCACAATATGGGAAATTTTATCTGATAAGATAGATATTAATTGATTGGATGCGCTACAACTAAGGAAAGGAGCTATCTATGATTCGTGCCTTATTTAAGGGGTTTTTGATATTATCCATAGTTTTGTTTATTCTAAATTTAGGGCTTGTTGATATTGAAGCCCAAGAAAGCCAACAGATGTTGGTTATTCAAAGTGATGCGACGTACTTGGTTAGATGGAATCCTGTCAGGGATTTGATTGCAAGCTCCTCTAAAAATCAAATGTCAATTTTGATTTGGGATGCAAATACTGGCGAGCAACTTGATAGGGTGGGTCTGGATGAAGCCCCTATAACTGCAATGGAATGGGGGCATGATGGTAACTTACTTGCTACGCTCAGTGGGAATTATATGGTGCGAGTTTGGAAGTTAGAACAAAATGGCTCTTTAACGCTAGATTTATCTACGAACCTATATGAGACGGTTGAGCGCGATATACATCTATACACCTTGACATCTATTGATTGGAATAAGGATTGTAGCAAATTGGCGATAGCTAACGACTATGATTTGTCGGTTTGGGATATTGTCAGTAACACTGTCTTAACGCCTGTTCACCATCAAGAGACGGGTTACGGATTAATTGGGCCTATCGATATAAATTGGAATCGGGATAGCAATAAACTTGCTATGCTTAATTCAGATGGAACAATAGCTATGCTTGATGGTGAAAAGTTTCTTCCTGTAATTAGTTTCCCAGAGAATAATGAATCCACAGCACCTCTTTATGCAACAACACAAGCCATAGATTGGAGTCCTGATGAAACGAAATTGGCAACGATAGTGACTGTGGTGGCAACCGAGAACGAAATAATTCGCATAAATGACGCTTCAACTGGGGAAGTCATCTCATCCCTCTCTAGTTATGTTGGCTCAGTTTATGCAATAGAGTGGTCTCAAACGGGTAATCAATTAGCAAGTGGCGGCGAAGATACGTCCATTCATATCTGGAACATCACCAATGGAAGAGAATTGATTACAGTTGAGGGCCATGAGCAACCAGTTACCTCGATCTCATGGAGTCCCGACGGAACTCGACTAGCTAGTGGCAGTCTTGATGGCACAATACGAGTTTGGCAAGTTGATGGCTAGAATTGTTTCCACACCCATTCTAGGTTTCTATTGCGTCCACCCCTCAAATGCACGGCAGTTGGGCCAATCGTAGCAGGCAGTCGAGAGCGGGTTGCCCTGTGCATCAAAACGCCCAGCCGACAGGTCGTTGAGGTCAATGGCGTCCCGATCATTGGGCAGTACACAGGCCGAGCCACCTGCTGAATTCGGCGGGATACGGATGGTGGCTAGAGGCGCATCGGGATTAAAAAAGTTGTAGACGAGGCGCGAAATTTCGCCAATC
The DNA here is from genome assembly GCA_024434115.1 of Chloroflexota bacterium. Taxonomy (GTDB): domain Bacteria; phylum Chloroflexota; class Anaerolineae; order Aggregatilineales; family J027; genus CFX10. The sequence continues at coordinate 255,961 of QMIT01000002.1, read as the reverse complement.
GCCATCCAGCGGGCCAGTGCGTAGGAATCAAAATTATCGAGGCGGTCATCCCAAATGTAGACGGTCAAAATGTAATCACCGCCGGGGGAAAAGACGATGCCCGCGTCCCCTGCCGCCTCCGCTCCATAACCGACCTTATGGGCAATCCGTACCCCCTCCGGTACACCTAGTTCCATCATGTGGTTGAATTTTGTGCCGAGCAGCAAATTTATCATCCACTGGCATTCGGTTTGGGTAATTTCATCAGGAAAAATCTGCGCCAGCCCTGCCCCAAATTCGGAACATTCATAAAGCTGATTCAGGAAATGGCCCATATCGGCGGCGGTAGTATGCAATTGGGGGTCAATCACGGCGGCAACCGAGGTATCTACTGGACTGGCAGCATCAGCAGGGCAAGGGGTCGAGCCAACGGAGGCATAATAATCAGACGGCACAGCGCCATCCCCCGCGTCGCCAATCCAGAAATGGCGGTCTACCAATGTATTGCTTGCTCCACCCCGGCAAAAGGTATCGGACGTGCGGCGGATGCCATTGAGTGGATCAGCAGGGTCGGTAGATTCCATCAGCACATTGGCGTTGGCGTTGGAGGAGCAAATCACTGTTGCGGCAAGGCGGAACTCCATATCTTGATTGGGGGGCTGATAGATATAGCGGAAGTAATTGGCAATGACCCCGATTTTGGCGGTACTGACGGCGTTTTGCAGCACATTTTCTTGGATACCCATCTCCGCGCCCGTTTCCAAATCCTGCACATAGATTGAAACCACGCTGTTGGGGCCATTGTAGACAATCCCGCGTGAGGCCAAATAGGTCAAAATATCACGTTGTAAACTTGTGAAGTCAAGGCCGGGAATGGTCGCGGTGGGGGTCAGGGTGACAAAGGGTTGTTCAGTTGTTGGCGTGGTTGTCATCGCAGCGGCATTTTCGATGGCGTCTACGGTTGGGCTTGGTTCGCTAGTCGGTGGCCGGGTAGAAGGTAAAGCTGCAGGGTCAATTTGTGGCAGACCCGTGCGGTCACCGGTCAACGCGACGACGCTTTGATGCACCCACGCATAACCATTCGGGGAGGCCGGATATTCAATCAGCAGCCATTCAAAATTGTAGCCACGCACAGGGTAGGACTCGCCGGGTTGGATGGTGGCAATTGGTTCACCTGCGATATTCGGCTGGTTGCGGATATTGGCGTTGGGGTTGAGGGCCTCAGCAAAAACGCTAGCGGTTGAGGTGGGTGTCGCGGCGGATTGGCGGGTGGGGCTGCTCCATGCCGTCGGGAGCGCTACAAATAGAATTACCAAAGTCGCCGCAATCAATACAAGCCAAAATCCACGCTGTTTCATATACGCCTCAAAATTTGAATGTACCTATTGAACGGCGACAAATGATAATCGCTGCGTTGCCGAATAGAAACACCGCTTGCCTGACGAATTGCTGTCCCCTATTTGACAATACCATAACAATTGAACCATAGTGAACCATAGATATGCTTATTGACGTTTAGATATGTTTTGTTATATCATAGATTCTGGTGGGCCGATGTGTTTGGGTTATCATTACCCTGTTAAGGTAAAGCGATGCTTGCTCCCAAATGCGATTTTTGCCCACCACCTCAGACGGTTTATTGTTAAGGCGGTGCGGTGATGAAGAAATATTTGACACACCTGATTACCAAAGAACCCACACCGCAAAATGCCCCTTTGCCGGGGACAACGCAGGTTGCAAACTCGGCAGGTGGGTATAGCTGGGCGGTGGACGAGTGGGGTCGCCTGCGTCGGTTTCTCATTTTGGGTAGTGAAGGCGGGTCGTATTATGCCAGCGAGCGTGCTCTAACGCTGGAAAACGCGAACAACGTCCTCAAGTGTATCCAAACCGACGGGGTACGTGCGGTCAATGAAATCGTGGCGATTTCGCAAGAAGGCCGTGCGCCGAAAAACGATCCAGCGATTTTTGCCCTAGCGCTGGCGGTGACGAAGGGTGATGAGGCCACCCGGCAGGCGGCATTTAAGGCATTGCCCGAAGTGTGCCGCACCGGAACGCATTTGTTCACCTTTGCGGAACTGGTCAATGGGATGCGTGGTTGGGGGCGCGGCTTGCGTCGGGCGGTAGGCGGTTGGTATCTGGCGATGGATAATCGTTCGCTGGCCTACCAACTCGTGAAATATCGCCAGCGCAACGGCTGGACGCACACCGACACCCTTCGGTTGGCCCACCCGACACCCGCCAACGATACACAGGGCGCGATTTTTAAATGGGTGACGTATAAGCCCAAAGAGAATGGGACGGGTGAAACAGATGAGGCGGTCACTAATCCGCTGGAATGGGCCGAGGCGTTGAATGCACCGGAAGATCAAGCGCTTGCGTTTATCTGGGCGTTTGAACGAGTTCAGAAAGCGGCTGATGCGGCTACGGTGGTCAAGCTGATTGAAGCGTATAATCTACCACGTGAAGCACTGCCGACCCAATGGTTGAATGACCCGGATGTTTGGGCGGCGCTGTTGACCAAAATGCCGATGACAGCCCTCATCCGTAACTTGGGTGTGATGTCGCGGATTGGTTTGCTGAAGCCACTCAGCGAGGCGGAAAACACGGTGGTCGAACGCCTGACCAATGCGGATGGGCTGCGGAAGGCACGAGTCCACCCCATCGCGGTGCTGATTGCGCTGCGGGCCTATTCGCTGGGATACGCACTCAAGGGCAAGGTCAATCGTCGTGGGCAAGCGGGAGTTGAAAAATCGGCTGGTTGGACGCCGACCCCGCGTGTCTTGGACGCACTCGACGCCGCTTTTGAACTGGCTTTCAAAAACGTCGAGCCGACCACCAAACGTGTCATGCTGGCACTGGACGTATCGGGTTCGATGTCGGGCGGGATGGTCGCAGGTGTGCCGGGGTTGACGCCACGTGAAGGCAGTGCGGCAATGGCGATGGTCACAGCGCGATCCGAGCCGAATTACACGGTAGTTTCATTCCAAGACAAAATCGTGCCGCTGAATATCTCGGCGCGGATGCGGCTGACGGATGTGGTCAAGATGACCAATGGGCTACCTTTTGGGGCGACGGACTGCGCTCAACCAATGCTGTATGCGCTGGAACACAAAATCGCGGTGGATACGTTTGTGATCTACACCGATAGCGAGACGTGGGCGAATCCGCAGCTACATCCAGTTCAAGCCCTTGCTCAATATCGTGAGAAGCTGGGTATTCCGTCGAAACTGGTTGTGGTCGGGATGGTGTCGAATGGATATACGATTGCCGACCCGAATGACGCTGGTATGTTGGACGTAGTGGGTTTCGATGCTTCGGCTCCGGCGTTGATTGCAGATTTTGGTCGGGGCGCCATTTGACGTAAAATAAGAATTGGTGTGGGCCGGAGTAAATGGGTTATCAACTGAAACGACCCCATTTACGGCAACTTGCCCACACCACCTATCACCCAAGTGGGCCACAAGAAATGTTGGTTTGATAGCCCGATGCGCTTTCTTGGCAAGAAAGAAGGCAGGCTTAACCAAGATTTTATGCGGCAGGGTTGATTGAGAGTGGTAGAGCATTAAGGGCCTATCACTCCGAAACTCTCAAAATTGAATATCTGAAGATGTGGGCCGCTGTAACTGGGTTATCGTTCGGGGCGACGAGGTGTGGGTTCGACTCCCATCAGATTCAACCGAATCTGTAGCTCAATGGCAGAGCGCGATTCCAGATACGCTCTTTTGCCTGCATCTTCCAATCTGTCAAAAATCGGTGTGGGCCGACGTGTGTGGGTTATCGGTTAACAATGGTTCGACTCCAGACCGCCACCCCTAAACTCATGGTGGCGGGACTTCACTAGGCAACTGGTGAAGGTTTACCCATATGCAATTTTTTGTCCGCACTGGTTTTTAACAATCGAATAGCAGAGCGGGTGTGGGCCGGAATATATGGGTTATCACTGGACTTTGGATCCGGAAAGGATGCCCATCTAGTAATTTTTTGCCTACACCATCTCCCAACATTAACAACCAAATCATTTATGGTACGGGCCGCTGTGACTGGGTTATCATCTCCAATGATTGGATGCAGGTTCGAGCCCTGCCTGATGCTTCGGCATCAGTAGCTTAACTGGATAGAGCTTATACCAGACACGATCCTTTGCCTGTACCACCCTCGAAATTTAGCTCAGGTTTTGAGGTGTGGGCCGAAGTGAATGGGTTATTGCCTGAGTATGTGAGGTCATTGGCCTCCTTACTCCACAATTCCATCATGTCCATTTGCCCACGCCTCCCAAAAATTATGAATAACGGTGGTACGGGCCGCAGTAGCTAGGTTATCAACTCATAATTGAAGGGTTGTAGGTTCGAATCCTGCTCGGCCCAACAATCACACGGGCCGATAGCTCAACTGGCAGAGCGTTTCCTAGAGGCGATCCTTTGTCTGTACCACCCTTAGATTTAGTTATAATGGCATGGGCCGACAGATGTGGGTTATCGGATCATTTGGCGGATGCCTTCGAGGGTTCAAGTCCCTCTCCTGTGTGGGATACTGCACGGGATGTCCCGAGCGGCAAAGGGGAATGACATTCTCCCATATCGCCCTTTTTGTCCATGCCTCGCTATAAACTATCATAAAGGTGCGGGCCGATAGTTGTTGGGTTATCGGTGGTTGTGAGGGCCAATGCTCTCCCTCCATGTCTCAAATGAGATACATCCCACAGCGCCGCGTTTGTCCGCGCCTCCCTCTCGACTCCACAATCCACCACTTTAGTAACCTCATCATCGGCCTCATGGCTTATTGACCTGCGATATTTCAAGGCTGTATCATTTGAGTTAAAATGGGACTGAGAAACAAACCACATCTGTCAGTAAGTCGGAGAGAAAGGATGGGTAGTTTCGCGGAGGGCGATCCTACCAGAACAATTGCTATGCCAGTAAAAATTTTAGTGGTTGAAGATGATTTTTATTTGATGGAAGGGATAAAAGACATTCTTGAACTCGATGGCTATCAGGTTCTCACTGCTGGTAGTGGTAATAATGCCCTCGACGTGCTGCGTAAACAAAAAGAACTGCCTGATTTGATTGTTTCTGACATTATGATGCCGGGAATGGACGGCTACGATTTATTGCGGGAAGTGCGCGGGAAAGCCCTCTGGAACAAAATCCCCTTTATTTTTTTGACCGCCAAAGGTGAAAGATCGGATGCCAATAAGGGCAAAGAATTGGGGGCGGATGATTATGTCACCAAGCCTTTTGGCCCCGACGATTTGCGCATTGCCGTGTCCTCCAAATTAGAACGGCATCGTCAACTGCGCCAACAGCATGAAAGCGAAATTTTGAATCTCAAACAGCGAATTTTGGAAATGCTATATCACGAATTCCGCACCCCGCTGACCTATGTGGTGGCCTATAATGAAATGCTCAAACAGGATGCCGAAACGCTGAGCGCAGAAACCCTGCGGCGCTATCTGGTGGGGATTGACGAAGGCGCTTCTCGGCTGCGTCGCCTTGTTGAGAATTTTATTATGTTGGTGGAAATTGAGACTGGTGAAGCGGTGGATGCTTTTAATCTGCACCGTATCGTCATCAAAGACTATGCAACGCTGCTGGCGGAAGTGACCGACCCTTTTAGGATGCGATTAGATACTGCCCGCCAGTCGTTGAAGGTTGAAGTTGATCCGGAAACCCCACCGACCCAGATTTATCACGATCATTTTGTGAAGGCGTTGCAGGCGCTTGTGGACAATGCCCTAAAATTTGGGAGAGACCGGGATTATTTTGGCAAAGACCAAGCCTTTAATCAGGTTATGGTGCGCGTAATGCCCATGCTGGTTGGGGACGGGGAACAAGCACAGGAATGTGTGTGTTTTGAAATCTCCGATACCGGACGAGGCATTGCCCCGGAGGAAGTTGCCAAAATATTCGATGTGTTCTATCAAATTAACCGCAAGGAATTCGAAGATCAGGGCGGCGGGGTTGGTTTGGCAATTGTCAAAGGGATTGTACAGGCGCATAATGGCGAAGTGGTGATCGAAAGTACCCCCGGCTCCGGTACAAGTGTGCTGGTGCTGCTGCCTGCCCAACGCAATTAACACGATGACAGACAAATGCAACTTTTGGATATTGCCCTGCGTACTAGGTGCATAGATTGATCCTCAAGCATTATTGGGAGTGAGAAGGGTTTAAAATGGCCTCTGTGCTGCAAAAAGTGAACACCTTGATTTCTGCGAATCTTCATTCAATGGTAGATCGTGCATTGGAGACTCATTCATTGAAGGTCATGGATGAATATATCCGGCAGGCCGAAAGTAATCTTGAGGAATTGGAAGACACGGCAGCAACCATTGGCGGCACGGTCAAAACCCTCAAACGCAAATATGATGAATTTATGGCGCAGGTCGAAAAACTTGACCGTGACATTGATACTTTGCTGGTGAAGGGCAAAAATGAACTGGCGTTGGCGGCACAAACCGACCTCAACAACAAACGCCAGATCGCGCAAGAATATCACGACCAATGGCGCGGGCAAGAAGAAGAATATCGCAAGATCATGGATGCCCGCCTGAAATTGGAAGCCCGTTTGGTGGCGATTCAGCAGCAGCGTGAACAACTCAAGGCGCTAATTGAACTGACCGAAGCCAAGCAGTTGACCAATAAATCCATCCGCAGTATTGACGACTTGGCGGGTATCGGGGATGAAGACATCAAGCGCCTCGCCGACCAGATTTATGCCCGTTTGGATAAGGTCGAGGCTGAAGCCGATATGGTATCCAGTCGCCTACAAAATCAGGTGGAGGATGTCATCGGGCAAAGCGAAATTGAGCTTCAACTGGAAGAGCGTCGCAAACGTTTAGGGATTTCTGAGTAGGCATAACCATGTCATCTAATCCTACCCGTGATTCGATTCGGCAGCGGGCGCAAAGTGCCATCTTTTTAAATGCCGTAAGCAAGCCCCAAAGCGTGACCATCATTGCACTGGCGGTGATGTGCTGGATTTTTGGGGTCAGTTTTCTAGGCGCAACCTCAGCCATTTGGTTAGTGTTTGGCGCGGTGGCCGAACTGATTTTTGTGCTGGCGACGGTCAGTGACCCCCAGCAAAATGCTAAGGCAGTAGAACGGATTTTTGCGCAGCAATATGATATAGGCGAAGTCCGTAATCATCATGCCCGTCAGCGGGTGGCACAGGCGCTTGAATATCAGGAAAATATCCGGGCATTGGCCCAGACACGCGGTGGGGCCATGCGGTTGCAAATTGAAAGCACCGCCGATGAGGTCAATCATTGGTTAGAGCAGGTTTTCAAATTGGCCCGGCGCATTGATGCCTACGAATCCAGCGACATCATCAGCCGTGACCGTGTGCGTGTGCCCAATGAATTACAGGCGCTCCGGCTGCGGTTGGATAAAGAACAAGATGAACGGGTCAAGGCTGAACTGCGCGATGCTATCCGCAGCAAAGAACTGCAACTGAGCCATTTGCGTGATTTGGAAGCCAATGTGAAACGGGCGGATGTGCAGTTGGATAACACCCTTGCGGCATTGGGCACCATTTACACCCAGATTCAACTGCTGGACGCCAAGAGCATTGACGGACGCAGCACTAACCGATTGCGCCAAGAGATTGTGGATGAAGTGCTGTCGCTGAAAGACACTTTGGAGGCTCTCGAAGAAGTGCAGGCGACGGGGATGTACGCCGTTTCCTAACTCCATGAACTCACTCGCAACTTACCGAGATTACCAATTGCAGCGGGCGACTCTCTGGGATGTTTGGAAAATCCGTCAATTGGAAAAGTTGGTATTTCCGCAGGATGCCTATCCACTGCTCGAAATCATGATGTTGATTTTGGCCCCCATTAGCCGAAATTTTAAAATTACTGCTCCGAATGGCGATATGGCTGGGTTTATTTCCGGTACGGTGGGCACTATGGGGCGTCCGGGGTGGATTATCACGTTGGGGGTAAATCCAAAGTATCAACGCAAGGGGCTGGGGCGGTTTTTGCTGCAATGGTGTGAACGGGAGTTGCAGGCTGAGTGTATTCGCCTAACCGTGCGGGCAGGGAATAGGGCGGCCCATACCTTGTATGCCGAGACTGGCTATACCGATGTACGCCGCCGTCGCAGCTACTATCGAGATGGCGAAGATGGTATCGAAATGGAAAAATGCTTCAATCCTCAGCCAGTTCTTCCATCGTCTCCCCTGCCGCCAGTCTCATAATTTTCTGGCTGGTTTCACGCCAGCTAATTTTGCTGAGGCCCATCTTCTCGCGCAGGGTTTCCAATCCCATGCCTACCTGATAATCTCGCACAGCACACGTCCAACGCAGGGTCTCAAACGACATGCGCGATTCAATCCCTGCTGCCTTTGCCGTATCGGTCAATACATATTCCAAATTGCGGGCGGTGCAGTCGAAGATACGTCCGCCTTTAGGTTTATGCTCGGCTAGATACCGTTCCAACATCGCAGGCCAAGTGGGGTCAAGGGGGATACGCCGCTCTTGAAAGATGTTTTGGCGATTTTTATGCCCGATGACGAGGGTCGGCTTACGCGGGTCACTCCGGTCAATATCTTCCGGAGTCATCTGGACGGTTTCGCTCTTTTTGATGCCTGTATCCAGCAACAGTTTAAATAAGACATAGGGGCGTGAGTCAGGTTTTTCGGCATACGCCAGCGATTCACAATAGGTCAACATCTGCTCGATTTCGGCTTCGGTCAGGATGGCTTGCAATGGCGCGGGGCCAGATCGCTGCAAAATCGGTTCGGCAGGATTGTCACGGCGGACTTGATCCTCTTGCAGCCATTTAAAAAAGACCTTGAGGGTGGTGACGCGCCGCGCATAGGATTTGCGACTGCATGGAATTCCGCGTCCGTGTTCCAGCCAGTGCAAAAATTCATTCAGACGGGTGGTGCTAATCTTGCCAAGCGCCATATCTGGCCCAAAAAATTCGGTTAACACGCGCATATCCGACGTAAAGCTGATGAGGGTATTTTGGGTTTTGCCTTCGCCGCGTAAATAGGCCTGAAATGGCACTACGGCTTCGGCAAGCGTGCTGCGACCAGTCAGACGGTGTTCACGTCCGTTGGCTGATTCAAACAATGGTAACTGTCGTGCGCCCATCGGCCACCTCCCAAAAAACATCTCCAATAGCCACAAAGCGATAAAACACTTGTTCTTGGTTTATTACAGGGTAACAGAACGTTTGTTTTGTGTCAAGAAGTTTAAAAAAGCCTAAATTGTCTGCCACTCAGCTTGGGGCGTAGGGAAATCGGTGGGAGGGCAGGCGGCGCACATCCATTACTCGCACCGTCTATAATAATAGACTGATAAAGTAACGTTAGTGGAGCAAAATCGTAACATCGAATGACACAACGCATGAATACCATCCCTCATCCAGTCTCGACCCCTTCAAACCCACCCGTTCGACGCCCCAATTCAACCGCATGGTTATTGATGGCGGGCGCGGTGGTGATGGGGACAGTTCTGTTATTGGGACTTTTGGCGCTAGGGGTCATTCTTTATCTAAACCAAGACGATATTGCCGATGATGTCACGGTGGCAGGGCTACCAGTGAGTGGCATGTCGTCGAGTGAGGCGGAAACCTATCTGTCTCAAAATATTCCGGCCCAACCGTTGTTGCTGACCGATGGTACACGCAGTTGGTCGCTACAACTGGCGCATTTGGGTATTAATATCAATGTGGATGCCACACTAGACGCGGCCCAAAATGCCAGCGCGGGTGAAAATGTGCAGCCCTATTACACAGTGGATTTGAATCAGGCCCAGAATGGGTTTATCTATCTCAGCGACCTTGCCAATATCCCGGCTTCTACCAGTCCCGCCCAAAATGGTCGGGCGATTGAAATTCCGGTGATGCTGGAACGTCTGCGCGTCAACCTAAACGCGGAAATTGCCGACGGGGTGTTGGATTTGAGCATGATTGAGGTCGCGCCGCCTGTTCAAGAAAATGTACAGGCCAATTCAGGTCAGACCACCGTGCATGTGGTGGAGCGCGGTCAGGAATTAGGCTTGATTGCCAAAGAATACGGCGTCTCAATTGATGACATCTTGGCGCTGAATGATTTACCCAATCCCGATGTGATCTTTGTTGGGCAAGAACTGATTATTCCGGCAGGTGGCGTCTATGCACCCTCTGCTGCCAATGCCCCTCCCGCGCCAACAGGGGTAGGCAAAGAAATCGTGGTGTCGGTGGATAATCAACGTATCTATGCCTATGAAAACGGGTCACTGATACATTCACACCTTGTTTCGACAGGTCTGCCCGATACGCCGACGGTATATGGGGATTACCATATCTATGTTAAACTGGCCGCCGATGACATGGCCGGGCCGGGATATTATCTGCCCCAAGTGCCCTATACCATGTATTTCTATCAAGGGTACGCGATACACGGTACGTATTGGCACAACTCCTTTGGTCGGCCTATGAGTCACGGCTGCGTGAATTTACCAACTGGCGAGGCCGAATGGTTTTTCAATTGGGCCGAAGTCGGTACATTAGTCCGTGTCATCTAATCCAATCCGGTAGGGTGGGTATCGCTCACTCTCACCGCCTCATTGGGACGTAGGCCATACAACGTCCGCACTTCCCCGACGATAAACATAGACCCTGTAATGCAGACAAGCCCAGTTGAGCCTGCTAATTCTTTGGCCCGTTCAATGGTGGCAGCTAAATCGGCAATGGTTTCGATGGGGCCTGTAAACCCAGTATGATGCACAAAATCAATGAGTTGGTCGGGGTCAACCGTCGCGGGATAGGCCGAACGAGTTAATATCAGATAATCCGCCATTGGGATAAGCTCACTGAGGGTGCTGTCAATATCCTTATTGGGTTTCGAGCCATAAACCAACACAAGGGGGCGTTGGGGAAACATCGCTTGGACATTTTCCCGCAACCAGCGACCTGATTCACCGTTATGGGCTGAATCCAACAATACAATGGGGTTCTGGTCAATGATTTCCATGCGTCCGGGCCAGTTGACATTCCATAATCCAGCGCGGATGGCGGTCTCCGGTATAGCAAAATTTGCCTCTTTGACCCGTTCCATCACCCCCAACACGACGGCGGTATTAATGGCTTGGTGCTGACCAATCAAGGCGCTGGTATAGGTTTTGGGCGATTGATTGGGATACTCGACGCTCACACTTTGCCCATCTAATGAAGGCGGTAGCGCTTGGAAGGGTAAATCGCGCCCGACTAGGGTCAGTGGCGAATGGCGTTCGGCGGCGAATTTTTCGATAACCAAACGGGCTTCATCGGTTTGGGGAGCGCTGACAACGGGCACACCCGGTTTGATAATGCCCGATTTTTCCCATGCGATTTCAGCCAGTGTATTGCCGAGCAGGTGCATATGGTCATAGCTGATGCTAGTGATAATCGAGGTAATCGGGGTTACGACATTGGTTGAATCCAACCGCCCCCCATAGGCTACCTCGACCACGGCGATGTCTACCTGTTCCTGCGCAAATATATAAAACCCCAAACTGGTAATGACCTCCGGCCAGCGGGCTTTAGGAAACCTATCTAAAGTAGGATTGATTTCCGCAACAGCATTGGTTAAGGTTTCTTCGCTGACCATTGCTTGATTAATTTGGTAGCGCTCACGCAGTTCTTGTAGATGAGGGGAAGTCAGCATCCCAACGCGATACCCTGCCGCTCGTAGGATGGAGGCACACATGGCGCTGACCGAACCTTTACCTTTTGTCCCCGTAATATGTAAGGTGGGATAACGCTGGTGAGGGTGGTCCATGAGTTCCAGTAAATAGCGGGTACGCGCGGGGCGGGCCTCGTCTTGTTGTGGGGGTTTTTTGCCCCCCCGATCAATGTAACTGTAGAGGAAGTTGAGGGCGTCCTCATAAGTGAGGCGTTTCATGATGAAGTGAACTGTTCCTTAGTACATAGTCAATGTGCAGTTAGCTATGATAGCCTTGAAGCTATGCTGTAACGGTAGTATACTACTCTAATCAAAACAAACAGATGTTCTAGGTTTCCCCATGACCAACACCACCAAAAGCGAATTCAATGTTCAGAATGCCAAGACCTATAATCATTCCAGCACCACCGTCTGGTTATTGTCGCATCTGGCACGCCATTGGCCCTTTGCTCTCCTTGCCGTTGCCGCTTCAATCATTAACAGCGCAGGGCAGGCCGCCATTGCCCTTTTTACGGGCAAAGCCTTTGATGTCATCAATCAAGACTCGCCTGACTTGGATAAGGTGCGCACCTATGTCCTGTATATCGGATTGTTAGGGCTGTTCTATGCAACAGGCCAGCTTTGCCGCAACTATTCATTTGGGTTGCTGGCTCAACGCCTTGAACGCGATACCCGCGAAGAACTGTATATCAGCCTTTTGGGTAAAAGCCAGACCTTCCATGACCGCCAGCGGATTGGTGATGTGATGGCCCGCGCTACCGACGATGTGCGCCAACTCAATATGATGCTCAATCCGGGCCTCATGCTCATTGTCGGGTCGTCCATGAGTCTGATTGTGCCACTGATTTCGATTGCCCTGCTGCGGGCGGAATTGCTGCTGTCGCCCGTTGTTTTCACCGTGCTGTTTTACATCGCCCTGTGGGACTATACCCGACGCCTACGTCCTGTGACCACGCATTCCCGTAACACCTTTGGCATCATGAACGCCGGATTGCAGGAAACGATTAGCGGCATCGAACTGGTCAAATCTTCGGCCCAAGAACAACAAGAACAGACCAAATTTATCCAAAATGCCCGCAAGTACCGCGATTATATGGTACAGCAGGGGGAAATAGAAGGGCGCTATCTGCCACTGCTCATGTTAAGTCTTGCCATCACCGCCGGATTTTTGCACGCCGTCATTTTGTATGATCGCGGCGAAATCCCGGTGGGCACGATTATCGCCTATATCGGCATTTTTGGGATTTTGCGCTTCCCCACCTTTATCAGCATCTTTACCTTTTCGCTGGTGCAGTTGGGGTATGCTGGGGCGACCCGTATTTTGTCGCTGATTAAGGCCGAAGCCGATATTGATGAAAATACGACAGGGCATCGGGCCACCATTCAAGGCGATATTGAATTTAAGGATGTCAGCTTTGGGTACTATGGCGCGGATAATCCAGTGCTGAAGAATGTCTCGTTTAAAGTACAAGCCGGACAGACGGTGGCGATTGTTGGGCAGACGGGCAGTGGCAAAACCAGTATCACCCGCCTTATCAATCGCATCTATGACGCCAATTCTGGACAGGTTTTGCTGGATGCGGTGGACGTGCGCGATTGGGCGTTGGACAGCCTGCGTTCTCAGATCAGTGTGATTGAGCAGGATGTGTTTTTGTTCTCACGCACGGTGGCTGAAAACATCGCGTTTGGTGTGCCAGGGGCGACCCAAGCTGACATCGAACGGGCTGCCCAAGCTGCCCAAGCCCATGATTTCATCATGAAATTTGAAAGCGGCTATGAAACGATGGTTGGTGAACGTGGGGTGACACTCTCCGGTGGTCAACGTCAGCGCATCGCGTTGGCACGGGCCTTTTTGACCGACCCACGTATCTTGATTATGGATGATTCGACCAGTGCGGTTGACAGCGCCACTGAGGATGAAATTCAGAAGGCGATTCGGCGGGTACAAGAAGGGCGTACCGTTGTGCTGATTACCCACCGTCTGAGCCAAATTCGTTGGGCCGATATCATTCTGGTCGTCAAAAAGGGGCGGATTGTGGCACAGGGGTCACATGAACATCTGCTGGCAACCAGTGGCGACTATCGGAGTATTTTTGCGCGTTACGAAGTGGACTTGCCGCCGCTTGTAGAAGCCGAAGCCGAACCCGTTGCCTAAGGGCCAAATAGATAAAACAAGAGGAGAACGAGCACAATGGGTTTTATCATGGATGGCCTTGAGGCCGAGAGTTATGATCGTAGCTACACCGACGGGGAACTCATCCGCCGCATCTGGGCATTTTTCCGTCTACAATATCGCCGGATGACCATTGTCGGGATAACGGTTTTTCTGGCGGCCCTGTTTGATATTGCCCTGCCGCTGTTCCTCTCCCGCAGCATTGATCTATTAGCTGAGGGGGCTAAGATCGGCACGATTGTTCTGCTGGTCGGAGTGATTAGCTTTTCAGGGGTATCATCTTGGGTATCGAATTACATCCGACGGCGTACCTCGGCCCGTGCGGTCAATGATGTGGTCTTGGCCCTACGTGAACGCGCCTTTAAAGCCGTCACCGAACGCGACCTGTCGTTTTATGACGAAAACCCGACGGGCAAGATTGTGTCGCGCGTGACATCCGATACGCAAGATTTTGCCAATGTCGTCCAGCTTTCGATTGACCTGATGAGTCAAGTCATGTTGGTGCTGTTCATGACCATTGTACTGTTTATTATTGACCCCATCCTGTCACTGTTGGTTGTGTCCTTTGCCCCGTTGGTGGTGATTATCGCCCTTGCATTCCGCCGATTTGCCCGATGGACAACCCAGCAATCGCGCCGTATTTTGGCGGAGGTCAATTCCAATATTCAAGAGAGCATCAGCGGCATCTCGGTGGCGAAAGCCTATCGCCAAGAACAGGCTATCTATGACACGTTTAGCAATGTCAACCGCCGCGCCTTTCGCATTAATTTGCGGACGGAGTTCACGTTTAGCTCGATTTTCCCCCTGCTAAATTTCACGGCTTCGGTCATCGGGACCACTTCGGTTGTCTATTTTGGGGCGACACGGGTGGCCGATGCCCATCTCACTCCGGGTCAATGGTATCTGTTCATCTTGGGGCTTGAACAATTCTGGTTCCCGTTGACCAGCATCGCGTCGTTTTGGAGTCAGTTCCAAAGTGGGCTGAGTGCCAGTGAGCGTGTATTTGCCTTGATTGATGCCGAACCGAAAGTTGTGCAAACCGATAATCAGCCCGTCAGCAGGCTGCAAGGTGAGATTGAGTTCAAAAATGTAGATTTTCGCTATACCGCCGAAGAAACGGTGCTGGAAGGGTTTAACCTCAAGATCAAACAGGGCGAAACCATTGCATTGGTCGGGCATACGGGGGCAGGGAAATCCAGCCTCGGCAAGCTGATTGCGCGGTTCTATGAATTTCAGGACGGGCAATTATTTATTGATGGGCATGATATCCGTACCTTTGATTTAACCGATTATCGGCGGAATCTGGGAATCGTGAACCAAAGCCCCTTTTTGTTCAGCGGCACAGTGCGCGAAAATATCCGCTATGGTAAACCAGAGGCTACTGACGCCGAAATTGAAGCGATGACAGCCCAAATCGCCGGGGGCGAATGGGTCGAAACCCTGCCGAACGGCCTTGATACCGAAGTGGGTGAACGCGGGACGGGTATCAGTATGGGCCAGCGCCAATTGGTGGCTCTCAGTCGGGTGCTGCTGGAAGACCCTTCCATCTTTATCTTGGATGAAGCAACGGCGAGTGTTGACCCGCTGACCGAGGCGCAAATCCAAGAAGGGTTGGATTTGGTACTGCATCACCGTACCTCGATTGTGATTGCCCATCGCCTTAGCACCATCCGCAACGCTGACCGCATCATTGTGCTGCGGCAAGGGGAGATTATCGAGGAGGGCAATCACGATTCGCTATTGGAATCCGGTGGACACTATGCTGAGTTGTATAATACCTATTTCCGCCATCAGAGTTTGGAATATATTGAAAAAGCCTATGCTTTGGCAAATTAAGCTCAGAGGATAAGGAAGGGGTAGAAATGTTATCCATTGAAATCGTGCCGTCCAAAGATGCGACGATCCTTGTCCCCATTTTGCATGAAGCAGAAGAAGGCGATGAGCGCATTTTGGCGGCGGTTGAAGACCCCTCTACTACCTCTTATCTTGCCCAAGTTGGGAATGACATTATTGGGGCAGTGGTCGTGCGATGGACACTAGCCGAAAGCGAAATTATCTATATCGCTACCGAACCGGCGTGGCGCGGTCAAGGGTATGGCAAGGCGATTATGCGCTGGATTATCGAAGAAGCACAGCGGCGGGGCACAGCAGCAATTCTGGTAGGTACAGCCAATGCGGGCTTGGATCAAATCGCCTTTTACCAAAAGTGCGGCTTCCGCATGGATTCGGTGCGGAAGAACTTTTTTGACTATTTTCCGGCCCCTATGTATGAAAACGGTATACGTTTACAGGATATGTTGATGTTGAAGCTGGTTGTTGCTGATGCCCCAGACGAAACCACCCACCCCTGATTATTGGCTACCTTAATGACTTGCTCCAATGCCCAAGCAATGGCCCTAAGCTGTTCCGCTAGGTACTCCTCGCCAAAAGTGGCTTGGGAATTTTCACTTCAGGTCTAACCGCTATACACTCATAATTGTTGACTCGGCATGAAATTATCCGTAGGCCAATGCTCGATGACCCTCCCCTATCCCGCCAAAATATGGCTGGTGGCACTGATTATTCTGCCATTGGCCTATAATCCCTTGAGCCGCTGGCAATATGAACCCGATAAGGTGGCTCTGCTCTTAGCTTTTACAGGCGTTTTGTTGGGAGCGGCCTTCTGGCGGGGAGCAATCCCGCGACCTTCCAAAAATTATGCTGAAAAGTGGTTGGTCGCTTTTTTGCTGGTCAATTTGCTGGCGGTATTTGGGTCGGAGTTGCCCCATTGGAGCTTATGGGGTGATCCAGCATGGCGCAACGGTTTTTTATTGACGCTTGCCAGCGCGATTCTATTTGGCTTGGCCCGCCGACAGCTATTTTCAATGGATATTCAACGCCTGTTGCTGCAAACCCTCGTTTGGACAAGTGCCCTTGTTTCGATCTATGGCATCTTGGAACAACTGCGCCTCAATCCCCTCATCAATGACGAAGATACCGTGCGTGCATCAGCAACACTGGCCCATGCGAACCTACTGGCCTTGTATCTGGCGATGACGATACCCCTGACCCTGACCCTGATGCTGAATCGCTGGTTGCGACGAGAAATGGGTGTGATGATTTTGCTTGGACAGGGGGCGTGTCTTGTTTTTACCTATTCGCGGGCGGGGTGGCTGGCAGCATTGGCAGGCATCAGCATTTGGATTGGATTTTGGCTGTGGAATCGAGGCCGTCAACATCTGGCCCGCCTATTATTGATCGGAACTATCGCTGGACTCATAGCCCTGTTCGTTTTGAGTATGCTCCCCCCACTGCCCAGTGATGCGCCCCATACGCTGCAAACCTTGACCAATATGTTTCGCTGGAAAGGGGCAACGGCACAGATCCGTTTTTTGGGATGGGAGGCCGCTGTGGATGCCATCCAAGAGCGTCCGATTTTGGGGTATGGGTCGGCGAGTTATGGAGTGGTGTTGGAATGGCATCTTCCGCCGGAACTTGCTCCCTTTGGTGGCGCGGAGGCATTGGGTGGACGGCCTCACAATCGGCTGATTGAAGTTGGGATTGAAACGGGCGGAGTCGGTTTAGTGGTCTATATCGGCTTACTGGTTGCCCTATTTTTGCCCCTTATCCGACAGGCGATAAAACAACCCCCTGAAAACAATTATGCCTTAAAAATCGGCTTCTTGGCGGCGTTGAGTGCCAATATCGTCGGGACACAGCTTTCATTTGAGAGCGCGGCGACGGTGTTTTTGTTTTGGGTGTTAGCGGGCGTGGCTCATGCTGAGACGACGCCGATGATACCATCAGCACGCCGACAGCCGATCATCGGAGTAGGGATAATGGGACTTGGATTTTGTGCGATGGGACTGATTATCGTGCCCGACATGCTGGCCTATCGCGGCGAATCGCAGTGTGGCAAAAGCGCGGATTGCGACCCTGCTCAAACGCTTCAATGGGCAGTTGACCTCTCCCCAACCCCCGAAATATTTGAGATGGCACTCGCAAACGCCTATGCGACATCGGGTAATGACTGGCAGGCGGGTGGGAATGTGCTGCAAAAGTTAGTAGATCGCTACCCGACGATTGTGCGGTTTCGCCAAGCCTATGCGCTCTATTTGCGCCGCTGGAGTGCCGCCGAGCAGAATAATGAAATCGCCGCTGATTCGATAGATGAATATTCTCATGCCCTCGTGTTAAGCCCGCATGACCCCGATTTGTGGCTGGATCGTGGCCTAGTCTGGTTGCAAATGGGTGAACCGAATTTTGCGCTGGTGGATTTTCAACAAGCCAATACGCTGTTAGACGACTACCCCCGCTATTATGGGGCGATGTCGGTCTATGCCTCCATGCAAGGCGATGTTACAGCGGCCCAGACATGGCAACAGTTGGCACGGGAGGCTCAACAAAAATGGGATAATTGGGTATGGCGTCGCTAGAAAGACTCAATCGCCACAGCCGCCAATTGATGCTGTTGCAAATTGGTCAAATTGGCATCGGGATTCTGAGCCAGTTCATATTATTGGCCCGCTGGTCGCCCCACCCCGAGACTGACTTATTTTTGGTGGTCAGTGGGGTTCCTTGGTTGGTCAGCGCGGCCCTCTTGATCTCTGGTCTCGAAATGGCCCTGCCAGCGGCCTATCATTGCACCGACGATGCCAGCAATTTTCTGAACCTCCTGTTTGCCATTGCCCTCATCATCGCCCTAGCTGCATCGTTTATCGGCGGGGGTATCATTTTTATGCTTGCACAGCAGGCCGATTTGCCAATTGCGACCAGTTTGGGCGTGGGGGCGCTGTTGGGGTTTCAGATTCTGCCAATGGCGTTGACATGGCTTGGGCGTGGGGTATTGGTCGCCCGCGAACAACTCAGCACGGCGCGAATGTCGTTATTCATCGGTAGTTTGGTAACGGCAATGGGGTATTTACTGCTAGGGGGGCGACCTGCACTGACGTTATCGGCGGTGACATTTGGTGCGGCGGTCATAGCGGCAGGATGGGTGTGGTATTTTTGCGGGGGATTCGGATTTAACATCAACCACAACTTACTCAGCCAATTTTCGCCTGATCTCAAAATACTGGGGCGGGCAATGGCAGGCATTAGCGCGGCGGCGGGGTTGGTACATCTCCAATTGTTGGTCGAACGGGGGGCGATTTTGTCATTGGGGACGGGTTATGTCGCGGCGTTTAATGTGGCAGGGCGGGGTTATGAGGCGCTGATGGCATTGGTGGTGTCTGCTTTTGTTATGCCCGCCTATCCCCATTGGGCCAAAAATGCTGATGCCCAGCGACTATTGGGATGGTCATTTAAGCGGGTCGTGATATTAGGCACGCTGTTAAGTTTGGGCGCGGTGATTTTTGCCTTGCTAATCCTTACACTTTTGGAGAATCGGTGGACGGCGGGGCGACAAACAACACAGGCGATTTTGGTACTGTTGCCGCGTTTTTGGCTGCTGACCGGTTTGCAACCGCTGGTTTTGAAACATTTCGCACAGGGCGACACGTGGCCTCCGGTGGTTGGTAGCCTATTGGGAATTGGGGTTATGGCGATTGGCGCGGTGATTTTATTGCCACAAGCGGGGTTGTGGGGCATGGCAATCTTGGCAACAGGCAGTGTCGTGCCGGGGTGGATGATTCTGGGGTGGCGCGAATGGGGTAGTCAATAAATGCGGTTGTTGTTTATATCCCCATTTGTGCCTCATCCCGAAATTTTACACGCCGGGGGGCAGCATCTTTATCACCTGATGCGTGACCTTGTTCCCCATCACGAACTGCATTTGCTGGCCTATGGGCGGGGCGAATCGGCGGAACAACTCGCGGCCATTCGTGGCCTGTGCGCCTCTGTTACTATCATCACCCCGGCCTATACGTGGAGGCAAAAAATCAGGCAGGCGCGGCGCGGTTGGCGACATCCCCATAAACTGGGCAGGCGTACCCATCTTGAAATGCGCGACGCTATTCGACATATTTGTAAAGTGGCCCAAATTGAGGTGGTGCATCTGGCATGGACGGAAATGGCGCGTTATTTGGACGTGATTCCGGCACAGGTCGGTACAGTGGTTAATTTACATGATATTGAAGCGGTTGTCCGCCCTCGTGAACTTGCACTCTATCCGTTCGGGATGGCAAAATTTCAGGCTATGCGTCGTGCCTATCAACTGATTCGATTGGAGCAAATTGCAATACAGCAGGTCAATCAGGTGGTGGTGTGTTCTAAAACGGATCGGGCATGGGTGTCGAGTAAAATAGACCCTCGGCGGGTTTCGGTTGCGGCGGTCTGGTCGGAATTGGAATGGAATCCCCTGCCGATGGAACAGGTTGTGTCGGGGCGGTTGGTATTTTTCGGCGCGATGGATCGGATAGCGAATAGGGCCGCCGCCGAGTTTTTGATTCAAGAAGTATTCCCACTAGTGGTTGCGGAATATCCAAGTGCCACCCTACGCATTGTTGGGGCGAATCCATCTGCAAAATGGGTGCGACAGGCTACGGATCATCCTCAAATCACCTTTACGGGGTATGTGTCGAACATTGCGGCGGAATGGACGGCGGCGGATGTGGCGGTGCTGCCAAGTTTAATTGGTGGCGGGCAAGTCACCAAGATTGTGCAAGCGATGGCGGCTCGTCGGCCTGTCGTCACGACCCCCTTTGGTAATGAGGGCATTGGAGCGCCTGTCGGGACTGCGGTAGAGTTAGGGAGGGATGCGGAGGATTTTGCCGCTGCGGTGTTGCGTCTTTTGCGTGACCGTTCGCATTGGGAGGCCATCGCCAATGGGGGGCATGAATTTGTGCGCCAGCGATTTGACTGGCAAACTTCCATCCATACTTTTGAGGCGGCCTATCGTGCGGCCCTCACCACCCAAAGGGAAAGCACTTGATTGGTATTGTGATTGTGACATGGAACGGCTTGCATGACACGCTTAAATGTCTGACTTCGCTGCGCCACCAAACCTATCCCTACTGGCGGGCGGTGGTGGTAGATAACGCCTCGCAGGATGGCACACCCGATTGTATTGCCGACTATTTTCCCGAAGTGTGTCTTATCCAAAACGAACGCAACACGGGTTACGTCCATGCCAACAATCAGGGCATTGATTACCTGATGAGGCAGGGTTGCCAATGGATACTGCTCTTGAACAATGATGTAGTCATGCAGCCGGACGCATTGGCCGAGATGCTGCGGATAGGCGACCAAAATCCCCAGATTGGCGTGATTGGCCCACTCATGCAGCGGACTTTGCGCCCTGACGTGATTGATATGGGGGGCGACCTTGACTTTCAATGGGGGCGAGTGCTGCTACGGCACTGGGCCGATGTAACCCCGACTGCTGAAAATTGGCTACCAATTGATTATGTGTGGGGTTGCACGCTGATGACGCGGCGGGAGATTATGGAAAAGGTGGGTGGATTGGCGCCCATTTATGATGCCTATTTTGAAGATGCCGAGTTGTGTCTGCGAGCCAAAAATTTGGGCTATCTCACAGCGGTGGCGTTGCAATCGAAGGTGATTCATGCGGTGGGCAGTTCGGGCGAAAAACGCTTTTTGTGGCAGACTTATCTGCGTACTCGCAATCATGCCCTGTTTTTCCTGCGATTTAGCCAACCGCGTGACTGGCCCACTTTGCTCCCCAGCCTTTTTTTGTGGCAGCTTCCCGAAATTGTCGCCCGATCTGCCGCGCTGTTCCTCGCCCGCACCCTGCGCCGCAAAAAATACGTCACCCGTCCGGTCAAGTTGTGGGGCTATGTTCCCTCTGAGCGCCCTACTTCTGCACAGATTCAGGCTTGGCTGCAAGAGGCAGGCTATTTTTCATGAAAGATCCGTTTTTTTCGGTTATTGTGACTACCCATAACCGCCCTGCACTCGTCACCTGCTGTATCGAAAGTTTGTTGACCCAGAATTTTCCCTCCGACGACTTTGAAATCATCGTAGTGGATGACGGCAGTCGCCACCGCACAGGCAAAATCTTGATGCCCTATCATCAATCTGGTCTCATTCGTTATCTCCGCCAATCCCAGCAGGGATGGGGAGTGGCGCGATTAAATGGCGTGCGGCACAGTCGAGGCGAAATCATGGTGTTTTTGGATGATGACTGCCTAGCCCCGCCGAACTGGTTAGCGACCTACGCGGCGGTATATGAACGGCTGGCCTCGGTGGTTGGCGTGGGAGGGGGATTACGACACGGGGACAAAATGAATGTGGCGGGTTGGAAACAGTTTCATGGGCACATGGCCTATTTTGACCGACTCAATGCGCCGCTTGGTATCATCAATACTCAATCCGGACAGGCATGGTTTACGTTTGGGGGCAATCGCAGTTTTCGCAAAGATGCTTGGTTAGCCGTGCAACCTAAATCCAATGACTGGTATTTTGACGATTACTCTATAGACGTGCGACTCCGCGAACAGGGCGTACTGGTTTATTACGAACCTGCTGCATGGGTTGAGCATTATTATTTTCTGAATCTGGCACAGCGATTGCGTTCGGCTTATCGTTACGGGCGATCCGAAAAATCACCAAACCGCGATGCACAACCCAATGTTCCCACGATTCGGTTGGGGCTGTGGGGACGCTGGCGTCGCATGAAATCGGAAGTGCCAAAAGCCAGCAATTGGGCACATGTGTGGTATGCCCTTACCCAACCGCTGACATGGGTAGCACGGCGTTGGGGCCGGTGTAGATGATAAAATTTGATAGACATAGTTGCTGCAAATTTCTGTGGTCGTTACTTTTAACCCATTCCCTATTGAGAAAGGTTTATCCGTACCTTATGAACAAGCGTCGTGTTTTTGTTGCTTTTTTGCTGGTGGTACTGCTAAGTGTCAGCCTTTTTTCAGCCCCCGATCAATCGGCCCAAGCGCATGAGGGGCGGCAGGTCGGCCCCTACACGGTTGAATTGGGTTGGGTGGTCGAACCTGCCTATGCTGGAATTTATAATGGTATAGAGGTGCATATCAGCATGGGTGAGGATGAACACACGGATGAGGCCACCGATGAACATGCCGAACCGATTGAGGCCAACTTGCAAATCGAAGTCAGTTTTGGGGATGCTGCTAAGGTGCTTGATCTCGAATTGGCGGGGGATGAACCCAATCATTATATCGCTGCCATCATTCCCACCCGTGCAGGCGATTATACTTTCCGTTTGACAGGCATGATTGGCGAAACCCCGGTTGATGTAACCTTCTCCTCGGCTGATGGTGGATTTAGTTCCGTTGAACCCATCAGTGATTTACTGTTCCCTGAACCAGAAGCCTCGATTGAAGGTCTGCAAAATCGAATTAGCCAACTGGAAGCGCTTATTGCGGAATTGCAGGCGCAATTGACCGAACTGCAAGGTCAGTAGTTTTGCTTGGAAAAATCATGCTGAAACGGATTTCGATTCTCATTGGGATGATCGGGGCGGCGCTGTGGGTGACAGCATCGGTACAGGCCCACGCCAATCTCTATCATTCCAACCCAGCGGCGAATGCGGTGTTGGAGGAATCCCCCGTCGAAATTCGTTTGTGGTTCACCGAGGCATTAGAAGCCGATTTCAGCAGCTTTTCCCTGCGTGACCGTGAAGGTATTGTGATTGAGACCTCCCCTTCGCAGCTTGATTCTGCCGATGCGCATCAGCTTTTTATGCGCCCCGACCCGCTGCCGGATGGTTTATACACGGTGTCATGGCGGGTGGTGTCATCAGCGGATGGACACCAAACACGCGGCAGTTTTGTGTTTACCATCGGCGAACCGATTGGTGGTGCAGGGGTGTCAGGTCAGGATAATGACCCCATCCCAACGGGTAGCGCCGCCATTCGTTGGTTCAATTTGATAAGCCTTGCGCTTATGATGGGGGGTATTGGATTCTGGTTATTTGTCTGGCAGCCTGTGTTTGCCGATATGCAGCCCGCTATCGAATCCCGAATGCGGAAGTGGATATGGACGGGATATTGGCTGTTGGGCTTAACCGGGGTGCTAATTCTCCTCCTGCAAATTTCACAGGCGACAGGCGATGCGATTTTTAGCCCTATCAGCCAGCCCGTGTTGAAACAAATCGTCACAGAAACGCGCTTTGGACGCTTGTGGCTGGCGCGTATGGGGCTGTGGGGCGCACTTGGCATTATTCTGTCGTTGGCGAAACAGGATCGGCGCTTTTATTGGAATGGGCTGATCTTGGGTGGGGTAATTTTGTTGACCCAAAGCCTCTTTAGCCATGCCAGTGCTGCACGGGAACAAACGTCGGCAGTTGCGGCGGATTGGTTGCACCTGTTGGCATCGGCGTTGTGGCTCGGCGGTTTAGCCCAGTTTATAAATGTAATCGGCCCACTGCGCCGAAATGCCACCGATACAGGGCAGCTTGCGGCGTTGGTTGGCTATTTTTCCAACATGGCACGGGTCACAGTGATGGGGCTTATCATCACGGGCAGTTACGCGGCGTGGCTGCAAGTCGGCTCGGTGGATGGTCTGTTCGATACCTACTATGGGCAAGCCCTGTTGGTGAAATTATTGCTGATATTGCCGCTGCTCGGCATCGCAGGTTTCAATCTCATTTTGACGCAACGGGGATTACAGCAAGGCCAAAAAATTTGGACAGGGCGATTACAGGGATTGATTGGACTCGAAATTGCGCTGGCCTGTGGGGTTTTGATAGCTGTGGGCGTAATGACCGCCATTGCTCCGGCACGTGGGGTGATGGAATTACGGGAGGCCCAAGCAGCCGTTCAGACTGAACCGCCGGCGAACCCAATTGTGGAGAGCCAAACAGTGGATGGCATGAACGTCCAATTAGACATTAACCCCGGTTATGTAGGGGAAAATACCTTCGCCGTACACCTGACTGACCCTAGTGGCAGCCCGATTGAAGATGCCCGCCTGATTCGCCTGCGTTTTGAAGATCAAGCCGAGAATTTGGGCCGGAGTGAATTAAATCCTACCCATCAAGGAGATGGCGTTTACAGCGTTTCCGGCAGCAATCTCAGCACCCCCGGCGATTGGCAAATCCGCGTCAATATTCAACGCCCCAATGTCTTTGATACGGTCATTGATTTTAACCCCCAAGTGAATTTGCCCCCTGCGCCACTTACCCCACCCCCGCTGCCTGATCCCAGTGACCCCTTATCGCATCAGGGTATCGCCCTCTTACTAACAGGATTGGCCGCAGCAGGTTTAGGTGGATGGGTCGTTGGGCAAAATCGGCGACAGGGGCTACGCGGCGAAAAATTGGTAGGGGCAGGTTTGGTTACGATAGGCGTGATATTCTTGGTCAGTGGGGTGATTGGTTCCATTGACATCGTTGAACCCTCGACCAGAGCCTCGGCCTTTCATCCTGCCCCCGGTGCGCCGATTCGCATGATTTTTACCAGTTCGGCGGATTATCCCTATCTGTTGACCGCCGATGGGGTCATTTTGCGACCCATCGAATCCGATAATAATGGCCCGCAGTGGCAACCTGTTCCGCTTGAAACACCTGTCAATGACTTGTATGTTGACCCGAACTGCGTGTTATGGGCCGCTACCGATCAGGGGCTGCGGGTCAATCGGGATGGAAATTGGGCGGTAGTGGATGATGTGCCAGCGCAGCTTTTGGAAATGACGCACGGTTATCTATTTTCGATGGGCGTGGGCGAAATGATGCGGGGGCCGGATCATTGGACGCTGCTAGATGTTCCATTGCCCAACCAGCCCGCAGGTGATTTGGTTATGATGGGCAATCACACCCACATCCTGCAAAATGGCGATCAGCTTTTCCAAACACCGGATTTGGGTTTGGGGTGGAAACCGATTAACGCGCCTGCCCCGGTCAAATCCACTTGGTTTGATGAAGATGAGAATTTAATAGCCCTTACCACACAGGGAGTCTATCGCTGGAATTATGTTGACGCGACATGGAGTGACCCTATCCCCTTGCCAGATAACCAGCCGATTGATGCCATTCGGCAGTTTGATGGACGATTTTATGTGGTGGCGGGTGGCAGCTTGTACACACGGGCCAATGGGGAATGGCAGGCCATCAAAATTCCTGATTCCAAGAATGCCTACTTTTATGGGTTGGGGATGACGGGTACACTCTGGGTATTGGATTCTTCCGGCGCGGCGTTGTGGTCATCCCCCGATGCAGAAACATGGACAAAGGCCGAGGTGCTACAGGTCGCGCCCTAAACACTGGAAAGGGATTCGACCTTGTTAATCGCGGTGCTTTCCATACTGGCGTTGATTTCAGGCGCTTTGCATATCCGGGCTGAATATTTTGGGCCACAGAAGCATATCTATCTTTTTAAACCTCTAACGATGGTGTTCATCATGTTGATGGCATTGTCGCTCGACCCCATCTCGGACACCTATAAAATCCTGATTTTGATTGGCCTGCTGTTTTCTGTCGGCGGTGATATTTTCTTGATGCTACCCCAAGATCGTTTTGTTCCCGGCCTTGTCAGCTTTTTGATTGCCCATATTTTTTACATCATCGCATTTGCCGTCGAAGGTGATTTGCCGATAGTGCTGTGGGTGGCTGTGCCACTACTGATTTTTGGCGCTGGCATGATGGCGATTCTGCTACCCACATTGGGCGAGATGAAAATCCCCGTCATGGTCTACATGCTGGTGATTTTGACAATGGGGTGGATGGCGATTGGACGTTGGATTGATACTGAGCAAACGGGGGCATGGTTGGCGGCGCTGGGGGCAACGCTGTTTATAGCCTCCGACGCGGTGCTGGCCTACAACCGCTTTAAACAGCCCTTCCGTTTGTCGAGATTAGTCATTTTGGGGACCTATTTTTCGGCGCAGTGGTTGATTGCCTTGTCCATCATGCGGTAGTTGAAATGAGGGCGAATATTACATCGCCCTCCCTACAATTTATGGCACGACAGGTGGCACAAGCGCAATCTCGGCTAATGCCTGTGTAGTAATTCCATCGGCAGCAATGGTCAGCGGCACTTTGACCTCACGGCGGTCTACAAAACACAAAGTTTCATTGACGGCCTCGCACCAATAGATGCTGAGGCTAAGGGTCATGGTGGCTTCACCGGGGCGCAGGGTGATTGGAATCACAATGGGCAGCTTGGGTTCGATTGCTTCAATTTTGGCGTCGGCCTCAGTAATTGAAACGGCACTGTTATCCGAGCTAAATTCACCAACAAACGGGGCAAGGTTGTTAAATTTATAGCCCTCTGGCATGGAAACATTCAGCACCAGACGCCCTTCACCGGGGGAGAGTTTTTGGGTAGGAATTGTTTCCGATTGAATCCCGCCGGGGTTAGGGTTGATGGTCACGGGGCTTAAGGCCGCCGTTGGGGTCAGGGTTGGTGATATTGAATTGCCATTACTACCACCATCGGAAGAATCGTCGTCATTCTGGCACGCCGCCAAAAATAATAGCAGGGTGATGAGTGCAATGAAAAAAGTTTTGTGTCGCATCCCGAAAATTTTCCTATACTAAACCTGTACCTACTATCAATACCCACTCATGGGGCTAAAAACTTGGTTCACGGGTGGCAGGCGCGTTAAATTCAAACACTTGGAAATATTGACAGCGATAAATCATGGCCTGCCGGATTTCATCCACGATGACACAGTGTTCATCCACGAAATCATAAATCGGCTTCAGATTTTCGACATCGCGCCGCCCACCGGAGCGCCACCATTCATGTCGCAGGGCTGGATCAAGCGGCGGGACACGGTTGCCATCTTGCAGGGTGGTATCAATAATCATCTCTGGTGGATTTTCATTTAAATCTTGCAGCAAATCCACCACATATTCTTCGCTGATTTCACCCGGCACAAGCAGCGGATAGGCATAATGCAGATTAGTGGGGCTGCGGCGATCCGATTGAAAATTGATACCACTGGAGGCCCCCCAGACCAATACTTTGTCGTTTGGGTCGGTGTGGGCTTCGGCATAATCCGCCAAGCGCCATTCAATAGCCGGCCCGAACAAATCCCCGTTGCGCTCAAAATAGACAAAGGTCGAGACAATCAAAGCGGCAAGGCTGATAAAGACGACGGTGGTATATGACCATGCCCCGACTCGAATGACCCGATACACCGGATGTGACCAGTGAAGTTTGGATAGGGCAATCAGGCCCATCAAAATAAGCAAGGTCATGGCGGGCAGGGGTGTAATGTAGTAGTGGTAGTAGGCGCGGTTGGTGATGTTGGCGGCAATAAAATCCAGCACAAAACACAGCGCCACCCACACCTGAAAGGTCATAAGAGTCAGCGATTCGGCATTATCCGAAGCCCGCCGCACTGCCGAACGGATAGCGACCACTGCACCCGTCAGATAGAGCGGGGCCAATGGGAATAGAATTGACTGCACCAATTTATTGGTCAGCGAGGTATAGACCGTTTCCCAGATCGGCACATTGCGACGGCTTATCCAGCTATGCAGTTGGGAGGGGGTAATGAAAATGGCTTCAACGCCCTCCATCAGCGCCTGATTGTAGGCGAGATAAAGCGCCATCACACCCAAGCCTGCCAGCGTACCCAGTCCCATTGCGGTTAACCATGTCTTGCGGCGGGGCGAATGAATAATTTCGTGGCGGGTCAGAAAAAGGGCGGGAATGAATACTACCGCGACCCCGGCACTGGTTTGTTTTGCCATGAATGCAAGACTGGCGGTCAGGCCGAACCAGAAACACCATTTGGCAGCGGGTTTTTGTAGAAATTGAAAGCCAAAAATGAGGCACAACACCTGAAACAGCAGGGCATAACTTTCGGTGTAGTTTCCGTCACCGATCAATTTGGGCTGACGCATTAACATAATGAATAATAGCGTGCCGAACAGCGCGAACCATTGACGTTTATAGAGCGTGTGGACGAGATTAAAAAACAGCAGGCTCGTCACCGCCAGCATGATAATTTCTATAATCCAGATAGCCCAACGGTTGACGCCGAACATCGAAAAAGCCGCTGCGTTCAGCAAATAGACCAGCGGGGGTTTGTTATCCCACGCATCGCGGTAAGGGGCACCGCCTTCTTTGACGACCTGTCCGGTATAGGCAAAAATGCCACTGTCCCGCCCCTGTGGTCGCAGTGAGGGCACATTGGTGAGCGAGGTCAACAGAACCAGCGCCGCCAGTCCGACGAAGATGAACGTTCGGCTGTTACGGACACAAAACGCGACGAAACGGGAATTCTGGAATGG
The DNA here is from genome assembly GCA_024434115.1 of Chloroflexota bacterium. Taxonomy (GTDB): domain Bacteria; phylum Chloroflexota; class Anaerolineae; order Aggregatilineales; family J027; genus CFX10. The sequence continues at coordinate 227,063 of QMIT01000002.1, read as the reverse complement.
CATATCAACCTATGGGAATGAATGGATTTGCTAGGATGGATGATGGTTGCTTATAAACTTTAAGTCGAGTCTTGATAACAGTTACGATTCTTAAATGAATTTAACACGCTTAAACATTATAGGAGCGTTTTGGGAGGGGTTCAAGCCCACCCGGTATCAAAAGGGGGTGAGGTTGAGCATAATCCACAAAAGCCGCACAACTTTTAGACAAATTCGCTGATTAGACCCCCATTAAGTAGGGCTGTATTGGGATTTCGGCGGGTACTACACTCAATATTAGGTGGATTAAGTTTGGGGGTAAGCATGGAAAAGATCATTTTTATCGCCTGCTTGAAAACAGGAATCATGTTTTTTGTTGCTGTTGTATTTATACGCCTTGAATTTATACGTTCATTGGTATTAGACAGACGCCAAGTGATTGTAGTAAGCCCTCATGAATACCTGACCAAAACTCGCTTTCAGGAGGCGTTCCAATCACTAAGTAAAAATGTCAAATCAGAGGAATTGCATCCCTATTCAGTTACTTTAAATGACCCTCAAACGTATTCCGATAAGCGGCCTATTCAACGTCCACGTCGAATAGCGCTGGTTTTATTTCTAACGATGTTTTTCTTGTTAGGGGTGAGTGTAGTCTGTTGGACGGTCAGAGATAGCCTTGTTATCAAGGGGCATGAGTTTTATTCATGGACTTCGACAACAGGCGAGATACAAAGCGTGGAAACGCGCTATTGTGAACGTCGTTGGACACGCCTTCAGTTTTGCTCAAAATCTTGGGATGTGCTGGTAAATTACACCTATCAAGTGAATGGCATCACCTACGACAGCTGGAATAACGATATATCTCAATGGGAACGCTTTAAAAATAAGTCCCGCGTTGATGGGGATCAAGTTCCTTCTGCCACAAAAATGGAAATTGGTGAGGCTGAAGCCACTGCCTTTTTGAATAACCATGCCATAGGCCAAGAAGTCTTGATTATTTACGATCCACAGAATCCCCAAGATACCATACTTCAGCGCGATATAAACGATTACTCAGATCGTCCCCGTAATGAGGATGTCCGTCGGTATGTGCTTTATGGGGCTTATCTCTCTGGAATCTTAGCCGGGGCTGTGGTTTTTCCCGCCGCATTCAATCTAATTTTTGCACAACCCCAACCTCAACCTACAGGGATAGCAAGCTAAATTCGGGTAGACAAAACCTTGTATCTCAAGGATTTGGGAGTGTCAATCATGGAAAAGATTATTTTTATCGCCTGCCTGAAAACCAGTGGAATATTTTTTCTAGCTCTTGTAATTCTTCGATTGGGGATTTTTGACCGCCGAAAAGCAGTTATAGGAAATAAATATGAATACCTTTTAAAGAGCAGTTTCCAGAGGGCTTTTGATTCTAAGAATCCCAAATTTTATCACAAAGACTTGTCAGTTACTTTAGAGGATATGAAGTTTAAGCAACCGCAATGGGGCTTAGAACATGCTATTCGGAAAGGGTTAACTCTTTTACTGCTTACGCTGGTGCTATTTGCCTTGAGTGTATTCTGTTGGACGATCAGGGATAGTTTCATCATCAAAGAACACGAGTTTTACCAGTGGACTCCGATACAGGCTACAATTCAAGATGTCGAAACCCGTCAGAATAACGATCTAGAGATGAGAAAAATCTATACCTACGAGGTTGATGGTGTCTCATATGATAATCGCTACTCCAGTATCCAAGAATGGGGGAATGTTCATTTGGCGGGAACTCAAGCACTGGCATCGCTTCAGGTTGAAATGATAGGGCAGCCTCTCAACATCATTTATAACCCCAAGAATCCACAAGAGAGCATCCAACAGCGGGAACTTACAAACTATCACGATGTTCAATTAGAGCCAGAATTGCGAAGTAGATCACGTTATGGGGCTTATTTGACCTCAATAGTAGCTGGGGCTGTGGTGTTTCCCTCCGCGCTCAAATTATTGTTTGTACAACGCGGGCACGGATTGGACGCCAATGTTTAGTGCCCATACAAGCTGGATTGGGTTTGGTCATAGGCTCTTGCGCGAACGTTCATATCGAAGATACCAGATGAGCATCAAGACCGAGGTAACGGTGTAAAAACTGTGTAAGGCCCAAATTGGCCCCAATGGAAATGTCATAATGTAGGCCCAATATAACAGGTTGCCGACATTACATAACACCATATTGCTCAAGCTATAAGAGCCTAGATTCCTTGTTTTATAGGCTTTCACCAGCATGGGAATATTGGCAGTCATGAAAAAGAGCGATGAAATACTTCCGGCGGCGATCTGAAGGGTTTCTCCACCCATACTCCCTAACACCCTTTCGCAAGTTAGAATGACGGTGTTAGCTTATCAAACGACCATCACAACGGCGTCACGATTGCGTCACAATCCAAAGATCGTTTTTATAGAGGGTGATTTGGGGGGAAGGTCGGGGCTGTGGTATTTCCCGCCGCGCTCAAATAATTGTTGGCGCGACGTCAGCCCCGGCTTGAAGCGTAAGAGCAGATGAGAAAGTTAGATTTTATTCCAGCCCGTTGAGACCTTCGTAGAAACGGCTGATGGCGGTGGCAGTACGTTCCGGTGGTAGGGCATAGGAGAAACGTACCCAATTCTTGGCGGCATCCGAGAAGAAAATCCCCGGTACCACCGCCACCCCAAACTGCTCCGCAATCTTTTGACCCAATTCGGCTGAATCCGCGAGGCCCTTCTTTTCAATCCATTCCGTCACATCAATAAAGCCATAGTATCCGTCTCCCATAATGGCCTTTAGCTGCTTATCGGCGATGAATTTTCGCAGCACTTGGCGGCTGGCATTGGTGGGTTCAACAATGCTCTTGCACGCCTCAATAAAGCCCATTTCATAGGCGACAATGGCGATGGCTTGGCTGAAAAAGCTGGTAATGACGGCATGGGAGGCACGACTGGTGATGAAATCGCACACCTGCTTGGAAGCGACCAGATGGCAGCTTCGGATATTTGATGCCCCAAGCGATTTGGTCAGGCCATCCAAGAAAATGAGGCGGTCACGTTCAGCGGGTTCAAAGGCATTCAACACCACATTGATGTCCTGCGGTTGGCCCTGTGTGACATAGTGATAAATCCAGTCGAACAGCACATAGGACACGCCGAGTTCCAGTGCTTTTTTCGCAAGGGCAATTTGGATTTCAATATCGAGTGTGCGGCCAGTTGGGTTGTCTGGAGAGGTAATCAAAATTCCGGCGGGCAGGCGGCCTGATTTTTTGGCATATTTGACGGCTTCGACCAGCGCATCTTCGGTATAGACCCATGCAGCGTTGGAATCACCGGGGGCACGTAACACATTTAGGCCCATCGCGTAGGGTCCCCAGTTGTAGCTAATCCAAGGAACGGCTGAGGTAATCAGGACATCGCCGACCCGTCCATGCCCCAGATGGATCATGGCTTCATACGCTTTTTGCAGGCCATCACGTCCACCCTGAACTGCCACGACGTTGTTTGCCCCCCACCCAGTGGCAGGGTCAATTTTCCAATATTGTTCAGCAGTGGTTTTGCGGAAACGTTCAGTCCCCGCCGGGGCGTCATATCCAGTCCCCGCTTCGATTTGCATTTGGGCGGCCCGTTCCAAAATGGCACGCGGCACTCCCGGTAGGCTTTCACCACCATCCCCTTGTGAAGCGTCATAAATGGGTGCATCGGCTCCCGCATGACTGCGATATTTTTGTAATGATTTCTTGATCGTGAACATGCGCGAGGGCGGAATGGCTTCCATGCGGCTGGGATGCGTGGCAATATCAATCAGATGTTCATCTGAGACGGCATATTGAGGTTGACTTTCAGGCAAATTTACGGATGTCATGGGGTTTTCTCGCTAGAAAAGACTATTTTATTAAATGGTCGAGCGATTGTGACATTCACGCGGGGTAAGTTCAATCAAATTTGGTCATTTTGGTGAGTCGCTATGGCGTGCCAACCAAATTTGAACTTACCCACCGAAGGTTAGACGATGGTTTGACAATCCCCCGTCGCGTGTGCTACATTAACTTTGTTCCAATGGTGATTCATGCGGTTCATTGGGGGTTCGCCTTGACCGAAAAAGCACGGATTTTAATTGTAGAAGATGATCTTGACCTTGCCGAAATGCTCAACGCCTATTTTCGGGTGCAGGGCTATGATGTTTCGACGGCAGCATGGGGTGAGGATGCCGTGCGGGTCAGCAAAGAAACCGCCCCCGATCTCGTAGTATTGGATATTCGCCTCCCCGATATTGACGGTTATGAAGTCTGCCGCCGCATCCGTACCAATCGCCGCACCGCAAGTATTCCGGTGATTTTCTTGACCGAAAAACGTGATCGGGTAGATAAATTGGCGGGTTTGGAATTGGGCGTAGTGGATTACATCACCAAGCCGTTTGATATTCAAGAACTTCGCCTGCGTGTTCGTAATGCCCTTCGCAGTGCGATTCAACAGCCCCTTACCAACCCCATCACGAATCTGGCGGAAGGGGCGATGGTAGATGAGCAGCTTCAAAAGTTGATCTTCAGCGAAAATGAATGGGCTATCCTCTCGATTGCCATTGTCGGTCTCGAAAATTTCCGCGAACTGTATGGATTTGTGGCTTCCGATGACGTGCTGCGGGCCGTCAGTTTGATGATGAATAATGCTGTGCGTGAGGCAGGCAGCACCGAAGATTTTATTGGACACATGGAAGCCAATGAGTTCATCATCATCAGCAATAAAGAACGGGTTGCAGGGTTGCGCGAACGCATTCAAATCCGTTTACAGCAGTCTATGGAATATTTCTATCCACTAAAAGACCGTGAAAAAGCCCGCCAAGCAATGGGTGAAAATAAGCTGCAATTGTTGATTGGGCAGGTGCTTTCGACGGATGGGGCATATGTGGATGTCAATGGGTTAAAGACTGCCGTTTTAAACTCCCGTCAATTGGCTCCAAGTGCTCCCAACCCCGATACGGTGTAAACGGTTGGTGTGCGCGTCCTATTTTTAACTTCCCATTTCCCATATCCCCCTCACAGCGGTGGTGCTCTACGTGCTTTCGGCCTGATGCGTGGCGCGGCAGAGGCGGGTTATTCCTTACACCTGCTGTGTTTTGCTACTAACCCACCGACTAATACCCCGCTGCATGAGTTTTGCACAGGAATTACGCTTGTCCCCCCACCCACTCGCCATATTAAAGATCGCCTACGTGATTTGGCGCTGACCTCTCAACCCGATATGGGGCGGCGTTTTTGGTCGGATGCGATGGGGGAGGCACTTCGCAAATTATTGGCGGAACAGACCTTCGATGTCGTTCACGCCGAAAGCCTCGAAATGGCGGCCTATCTGCCCCTTATTCATGAATGGTATCCCAATCTACCGCTCATTTATGGCTCACTCAACGCCGAGGCCGATTTACAGCGCACCATGTTTAGTACAGATCGGCGCAATCCCCGTCAATTGGTTGGGGCGGTGTATTCATGGGTGCAGTGGCGACGATTAACCCGTTTTGAAGGGCATATTTGTGATATTGCTGCACATGTCTTAGCGGTCAGTGAGCCAGATCGGGCGCTGCTGCAAAAATTATCTTCCACGCCAGTGACGGTGGTCGAAAATGGGATTGATACCGCGCCGTATGTGCAGTTACCGCGCAATCACGCATTGGGTGAACAGGCCATCGTGTTTACAGGCACCATGGATTATCGCCCCAATGTAGACGCGGTGATGTGGTTTGCCGAAGCCATCCTGCCCGCGATTGTGGCCCAATTCCCCGATGTGCGTTTTTATGTGGTCGGCCAGCGTCCCCATGCTCGCCTTGATCCTCTGCGTGAGAATCCTCATATTGTCATCACTGGGGCGGTGCCGGAGATTGCGCCCTATTTGCAGGGAGCGCAGGTCTATATCGCGCCGTTACGCATGGGCAGCGGCACACGCTTCAAATTATTGGAAGCGATGGCGGCAGGTTGTGGGGTCGTCTCGACGGATATTGGCGCACAGGGCTTGGGTGTACAATCGGGTCATGAGATGTTGATTGCCGATACACCTGCCGATTTTGCGAACTGCGTAAATAATTTGCTGGCGGATGAATCACGTCGTAAGGAAATGGGCGCGGTTGCCCGTCAATTTGTGCAGACCCATTTCGATTGGTCGGTAATCGTGCCGCGCCTGCTGTGGGTATACAACCAACTTATAGAAACAGACGGCCATTAAAGTAAGAATAGCGGGAGCTATCTTATGAACTTCAAGAGCCTAATAATTCTTGCAATCCTACTCGCGGTGCTGTCTCCACCAATACTCGTTCAGGCCCAATCCGGTGGCACGGCTTTTGAGGCCATTAATCCACAAAATGTTGACCAACTCGTGAAAATTGCAGAATTGGGGCGAGGTTGGATTCATCAGGTTGCATGGTCACCGGATGGAACCATGCTGGCGGTGGCGACTTCCAATGGTTTGTATATTTACAATGCTGGGAATTGGGGTGTTCCTCCGCACCCATTACCCGGTTATGATGGCACAGTGGTGCGTGCTATAGCGTGGCAACCAAATGGAGACCAACTCGTTTCGGTTGATTCTCACGGCTATTTTCGTCTTTGGAGGATTGAAAGTTTTTATGACTTTGATCCTATTGAACTCGATATTGCCCAAATAGAGGTTGATGAAGAGAGCGAGCCTTATTTCGATTCATATGCTCGAGATTCCCGCCTAACCCGAAATTTGGCGTATGATACTCAAGGTAATGTACTGTTATTTGTTGAACTTGAGAATATTGATTCGGGAGTATGGAATGCCACAACAGGTACATTCCTTGAACGCGATAAGGACTACCAACGTGTTCATGGCATCGCTGTTTTTCCAGATGGAACCATTTTAGGTACAGAAACTTGGGACTTCATTCCCTATGCTATTACGCCAGACGCAAAGACTATCGCAATAGCCCCGTGTCTAGGAGTCTATCGTGAGCGTCAATGTCCACAAGGTGTTGTGGAACTGTACGACGTGGCAACCGGAGAGCTATCGAAGGAAATATTGACTCATCATGTTCAGACCAGCCAAAATAACATCAATGCAATTGATATCAGTGCTGGTAATCTAATAGCTGTTGGTGGTTGTGGGGTCGCCCCGCCTGTTGATTCTACTAGGCCATGTCCGGAATTTGATGTCGTAATAAGGAATCTTTCTACTGATGAAGATGTCCCAGCACCAAAGGCACATTTTTTTAATGAGATTCAAAGTCTGGCTTTTAGCAGCAACGGGCAAAAAATCGCCGCCGCTGATAGCACCATTATCCACATTTGGGAAGTTTCTAACCCGGAGGTGGATCATCCTCTAGCGGGCTATGGTGGCCCTGTCACCGATATTGTATTTCATCCCGAAGGTGAGTATTGGGTCGCGGGTCACTTTTCAGGTAATTGGTTCAGCCGAGTGACGAACTTTTGGAATGTAAGTTCTTTCGATACAGGAAATCCAGTGGCAACAATTTCCAGCAGTGGCCCATTTGTTTTTACGGCTGATGGTGAAAAACTGATAGCGGGTAGTGCGGCTTATACATTTGGGGGAGAGTTGGATACTGGGCAAATGTGGGATGTTAGTCACTTTATGAAACCTACCCTTGTTGGAGGTGGTCTATTATCTGCTGGGGAGCGGGTATTTGTAGAGATTTTGGGGGGGTATGAGATTGGGAATATAACGAGTTTGTCGCGGGATATGAAGGGTGCATGGATAACTGCCACGACTTTATTTGGACAAGATGCTGTTTTTTGGAATACCACAACCGATACGCTGAAGTTTTTGGAAATCGGAGTAAGTGATAGCCAAGTTTTGATAAGCCCGGATGGTGAGTTGACGGCCATAATAATTCCAAGTCTGGATGGTCCTATCCTTATTTTTGAGACAAAGACCCTTCTGGCCTATCCATCTGATGTTAATTTTTTTCAAGATGTAGAACCCTATATGCAGATAGACAATGCTTATAAAATTGCCCTCAGTCCCAATAGTCGCACAATCGTAACTATCCATTCCGATCACACCCTGCATTTTTGGGATACTACGACAAAGCAAAAAATCAGTGATTTGGAAGGCCTCTTAGTCCAAAAACTGGGTGGGGAATTGTGGGCGATGGCTTTTAATTATGCTGGTAGTTTGCTGGCTATCGGAGGATGTTCTTACAGGCCGGATGCCGAACTCTGCGGAGAAGGATTTATTTGGCTGATTGATATGGCAACTTTTACAATATTGAGGCGTATACAAACTGGTTCTGAAACCGTGAATGTGGTTAGTTTTAGCCCCGATGACACGCTGTTAGCATTAGGTAGTGGGACGTTACATTACTATATGGATAAATCGGTAAACGTCGATAATGGTTTACAAGTCTGGGGTGTCCCGACGTATGATTGAAGCCCAACAACTCGCCAAGCAGTTCAAAAAATTCCAAGCGGTCAAAAATGTTACCTTCCGAGCCAATGAAGGGGAGGTTTTTGGCTTATTAGGGCCGAACGGAGCAGGCAAGACCACCACCCTGCGTATGCTGTCTACCGTCGTAGAACCGAGCGACGGCACTGCGGTGATTGACGGCTTCGACATTCGCCACCAAAAAGACAAGGTGCGCTCTCGGTTGGGGATATTGGTCGAAAGCGCTGGATTGTACGCCCATTCGACCACCCGCGAACATTTACGGTATATCGGCAATCTGCATGGCCTTGATGGGGCGGGGTTGGAAAGCCATATTGATTACCTCATCGGGGCGCTGGAAATGCGTGATTTTGCGGATCGCCGAGCCAAAGGATTTTCGCGGGGCATGGTGCGGAAGGTCGTCATGGGTATGGCGCTGATTCACAATCCTCCTAATGTCATTCTGGATGAGCCGACACAGGGCCTAGATGTGGTCAGCACACGGGCGGTGCGTGAGATTATTCTAAAATTTAAATCCGAGGGGCGCTGTGTCATCCTCAGCACCCACCACATGGATGAAGTCGAGCGGTTGTGTGATCGGGTAGCCATTATCCATCGTGGCGAGATTTTAGAATCAGGCACCCCTGCGGAATTAACTGAAAAATATCGAGCGGATGGTTTAGAAACAGCCTTTGTCCAGATTGTCGGCGCAGAAGCCCTGCTCCAAGAAGCCGAACGCGAAGCCGCCGATAAAAAGAGAAAGCATAAGTCGGAATAGTTATGAGACTGCGTACTGTTTACCGCATCGTTTTTCGCAAGGAATTTCGAGAACTGCTTCGTGACCGCCGTTCGTTGTTTTGGCTGTTCGCGCCGCCGATTCTCCTGCCCGGTTTGGCGATTTGCGCGGGGTTGTTCATCGGGACGCAGGTCATTCGTATCGCTAATGAGGGTTTCCCCATCTTCATTGAAAACAGCGACCAAGCCCCTGAACTGGTCGAGCGTTTAAAAAAGGAAGATGCCATCAAGGTGTTGGACGAAAATTCTGCTGATGAGGCCATCGTCATTGTGGCCCTCCCCGAAGATTTTAAGGCCCAATTGGACGGCAACGGCACCGCCAATTTAGAGGTCATTACCAAAGATAACTCGATCATCACCTTTTTTGGTCGTTCGGCGGTACGCGGCGTGATCGAAGGTTACAGCGATGATTTGCTGGATGAACGCTTGGCCTCACAAGGGTTTGACCGCGATTGGCTTGAACCCATTCAAATTGGCGAGGCGACCCATCGCACGGAGGCTTCTGTCGGCACATCCGCTGATGAAGATGGCAACAGCATTTTTGGAACGATTTTTCTTCCCCTAGCGGTGACCTCATGGCTGCTTGGTGGGGGCATGGGCCTCATTTTGGATACCACCGTTGGTGAAAAAGAACGCCAAACGGTTGAAAATCTTTTGGTAACACCCGCCAGTCGTGTTGGGATTGTCATGGGCAAGATGACAGTGGTGTTTATCGCGTCTATGGCGGTGATGAGTATGTGGCTGGCTGAGGGTTTATTGTTAAGCGCCTTTAGTGATGCCAGCCCGCAATTTTCCAATGCCGACAGCCTGACAACAGGGGAGGCCATCAAAATTTTGGCGGAAAGTGGCAGTGGGATACTGGGTTTATTGGCGGCGCTGGTCGTCATGATTATCCCCTTCACGGTGATGCTCAATGGCTTGGTGATGGCGTGGTGTGCCTATGCCGCCAATTACCGCGAGGCCAATTTGTTTATGGCGCTGGTGCAGCTTGGTCTACCCGCGACAGTGCTGCTGACCATTTTTAGTATGCCTGCCAATGTCGCCGATGTCGTCTATGCCATCCCGCTGTTTGGCACAATTGTGGCGATTCGAGACTTGTTTAGTGAATCACTTTCCACAGGGGGTCTGACGATTAATTTCATCAGCGGCCTCATTTATGCGGCGGGGGGTATTGGTGTAGCAGCGTGGATGTTTGGGCGTGAGTGGTCGCTGACACGCGGGCTGCAATAGAACTGACCTATCCATTTTTCTAGTACCTTTAGCGGTCTGAAATCGTTATATTTCAGGCCGTTTTCATTTCAGTTTTTCGAGGTTGGCGAACATGGATATGTACCCCCCAGATACCGAATCGGACATTAAAGAGACTGGACGAGTGGAAGCCTTTAGTGATGGTGTGATTGCGATTGCCATTACCCTGCTGGTGCTGGAAATTCGAGTTCCGCATTTGGAGGAGGGTCAACGATTAGCGGACGTATTGTGGGATATTTGGCCCGCCTATCTCGCCTATATCATCAGCTTTTTTACGATTGGCATTATGTGGATTAACCATCATCGGCTGTTTCGTTTGATAAAGCGGGTAGATGATGTCTTCTTGGGGCTGAATACCCTGTTGATGATGATGATTACGTTTGTTAACTTCCCCACCTCACTGTTAGCTGATCATCTCGATAACCCCGATGAACGCCGGACAGCCGCTTTGATCTACAGCGGTACATTTGTCGTGACGGCGATTGCGTTTAATGGCCTGTGGCGCTACGCCTCCTATCACAACCGTTTGATTGATCGCAAAACAGATTTGGCACAGGTCAATGCCATCACCCAACAATACAATTATGGCCCATTAATGTATCTGGCTGCCTTTCTCGCCGCATTTATCAGTGTACCTCTCAGCCTTGCCATCAATTTTGGCCTAGCGATCTTTTTTGCTCTGCCGGGACGTTCCAAAAAAGAGCCTCAATCTGGAAACAAAAAGGGCGACTCAATATGAATCGCCCCCACTTTATAAAATCGGAGTATTACGAGCCTTGTGCGGCCAGTTTCGCGGCCATATCAATATTACGCGAATCCCAATGGCTGCCACCTGACAACCCATCGGTATCAAATGGGCCAGTGTACCATGGCTGGTACATCACATAGGCTCCGGGGGTGTACAGTGGGATGAATGGGAACTCACCTTCTTCACCAAAGAACAGGTCTTCAATTTCAGCGTACAACTGCGTGCGGATTCCGGGATCACTTTCCGCTGCTGCTTCGGCAATGAGATCGTCTACTTCACTGCATGGGCGCAGGAACCGGTTGGCTACATTGCAGCTTAAAACGTCACCGACAAAGTTGTGCGAATCCAGATAATCCGCATACCAGTTGCTGAACCACATATTGGGTCGGTCAGAGGACGGACTTTGTGGGCTGGTCAATTCTTGTTGCACCGAAAATTCGACCTGCTCGGCGGTGAAAATGCCGGGGTCACAACCGAGATGTTCTTCTACCGCAGCCAGCAAAAATTCGACGGCAGGGCCGCGTCGGGCGGTGGATAGAATCCGAATATTCGGGAAGCCTTCGCAGTCTGGATAGCCCGCTTCAGCGAGTTGGGCTTTGGCATATTCCACATCAAAACCGACCCCAACTTCGTTAATGGGAGGAGCACCAAACATAGAAGGCGGGGTGAAGTGAATCATCGGCACACCCTGACCAGCGGCGACTTCTTCTACCATTTTTACACGGTCAATCGAAGCACTAAACGCACGACGAGCGTGAACATCATCAAATGGGGCTTTGCCGTAGTCGAAGCCGAAAAAATTAGTCGCCAAGTCAAAGAACTGCTTGACTTGTTGTGAGCGTTCCGCATCATTCAGCACGCTTTCCAGTTCAGCATCAGGAATACCCGCCGTGTCCAATTGGCCGGACAGATACAGGGCATAGGTTGTGCCTTCGTCTTCAATAAAGGTGGCGCGTACCATCTCGATATTGCCACCATCGCCCAAATCAGCGGGGAGGGCATCATTGCGAACAAAGGTACGCTGGACACCCGTGACGACTTCTTTCACAAAATAAGGCCCATTGGTGACAATGTTGCCGGGGTCAGTCCAATCGTCGCCAAATTCCTCAATCGTTTCTTGGGGCAGTGGACGAATCATCCACATGGGGGTCATCGAGAAGAAATAACCCGCCGCAAATTGTAGTTCAATGACGACGGTAGAGTCATCGGGTGCGGAAACTTTGGTGGTATCGCCGTAGACCTGATCGTCGGTCATGGCGTCGCTACTGGTCTGGTTAATCAGATCGCAGCCCGCAATGGCGGTTGAGGCGATGCTGCCATAATAGCTGGCAATACGTGGGTCACAGGCGCGTTTGATGGCATATACAAAGTCGCCCGCCACGACTGGGCGCACCACTTCGGCGGTGTCGCTGGTGGGGTCATAGCGCATCCAATTGACATCATTGCGCAGGGTAAATGTCCATGTGAGGCCGTCTTCGCTAATCGTCCAAGAGGTGGCTAGTTCCGGCACGACTTCATTGGTAAAAGCGTCGAGATCGGTCAAGCCCAGAAACAGATTTTCATAGACTTCAATCGAGACCACATCAGTGCCGAGTTGGGGGTCAAGCGAGCTAATTTCGGTGGTGGTTGCGGTGTCGAGCGTAACAGGGGTATCTTGACGATAGAGGGCCACGACGGTGAATTCGGTATCACTCGCCGCTGCAAAACCACTGGGCAGAATAGATACGACAAGCGCCAACAACAGGGTCAGCGCAGGCAGATAACGAAAAGTTCTCTTACGCATCAAAAACACTCCTATGGGTACTTTTAAATAAATATGGAGAGGGGACTCCCAAAGTTGAACGTTTCACCGGATTTTATTTTTGATGAGGACTCCTGTCAAATTTTGTGTTAAGTGTTTTCAGATACTTCCTGTCGCAATAGATCGTCCCATGTTTCGCGCCGCCGTACCACCCGCCATTGACCGCCTTCCACCAAAATTTCCGCCGGACGGGTTCGCATATTGTAATTGGAGGCCATGACCATGCCATAGGCTCCGGCGATCATCACGGCTAATAAATCACCTGTTTGCAAAGTTGGCAGCATTGCCCCACGATTCAGTACGTCAGTAGATTCACATACTGGCCCAACAACAATCATTTCTTGCACGGCAGGGGCATTTTTCAGCGGCAGAATGGGGTGGACGGCTTCATAGAGGGCGGGGCGGATCAGTTCGGTCATGCTGCCATCGGTAACGGCAAAATGCTGACCTGCTTGATCTTTGAGATACAGCACCGAAATCAACAGCACTCCGGCGTCGGCGACAATTGAACGCCCCGGCTCCATCATCACCTGCCATCCGCTTAATGCTGGGGCAAGTGCGTGGGCAAAATGTTCGGGTTGGGGGTATTCGTCGCTTGCCGCATAACACACCGGGAAACCGCCACCGATATTGAGGGTACGTAGATCAGGATAGGGGTCGGCGAGTTGTTGGGCGCGGCGCACGGCCTCAACGGTCTCGTCTACGTCCCCCAATTGACTGCCGATATGCACATGCAGGCCGTGAATATAAAGATGGGGGGTCTCGGCGCGGTGGGCCAAAATATGGGCAATCGTGTCGGCGCTCATGCCAAATTTGGCTCCAAAATGTCCAGTCGCAATATGATGGTGGGTTTTGGCTTGCACATCGGGATTGAGGCGCAGGGCCACCGACGGGTGTTTTTTCAACGCCCCCGCTAATTGATTGAGCAATTGTAGTTCGCCGTAACTTTCAACATTAAACCAGCCCACCCCGGAGTGCAGGGCATAGGTTAACTCCTCGCGGGTTTTGCCGACACCTGCGAACACGATATGCGATGGATCAACCCCGGCTTGTTGGGCACGGTAAATTTCCCCAGCACTGACGGCATCCATGCCCAAACCCAAATCTGCCAGCAGGCGAATCACAGCGAGATTATTGTTGGCTTTGAGGCTGTAATGCAGGGTCGCACCGAGGGGGGCAAAGGCTTGTTGCAGACGTTGGGCATTTTGCATCAGGCGGTTGGCGCTATAGACATAGGTCGGTGTTCCCTGTGACGCAGCAATCTCACGCAGGGGAACGCCGTCGCAGGTTAATTCGCCATTCCGATACTGAATAGAGTCATTCAACAAGGCGTTCTACTCCTAGACCGGGGAGGTCGGGAAGGGTCAACTTGCCGTGAATATTGCGTGCCCCCTGATACGGGTCATTGGTGATTAACAAGTTACCGTCCAAATCCGCATAATCGGCCAGAGGGGTCAGGGTCGCCGCTGCTGAAATCGCTACCGAGCTTTCGACCATGCAGCCAATCATGATCCGCAGCCCCAACGCACGCGCCAGCATGATCATTTGGCGGGCGGGCCGCAAACCGCCGCATTTCGCCAACTTGATGTTGATGCCGTCCACCAATCCTGCTAAGGGGAGAATGCTTTCCACCCCCTGCACTGATTCGTCAGCAATCAAGGGCGGCATATCGGCTGGCATCTGTTGCCGCAGAGTATGCCAACCTTCGAAGTCGGTTTTGGCGACGGGCTGCTCCACAAACATAACCCCCATTTCGGCGAGGCGGGGGATGATGGTTAAGGCGTCTTGGGCCGACCATCCACCATTGGCATCTACACAAATTTGGGCCGATAGTGTGGTCATTGCCATACGGGTGAATTGCAAATCAGTATCCATGCTGCCACTGCCTAATTTCAATTTGACCACCGGATAATCGCAAGCCGTTTCAAGCAGTTTACGATAGGCGGGTTCATCATCGGCAAGGGCAACCGTATAGGAACTCGTGGCGCAGCGATCAGGATTCAAGCCCCACAGCCGATAGAGGGGCTGACCCAGTTTTTTGGCCCACAGGTCATGCAGGGCCATATCTACCGCCGCGCGTGCTGCTGAGGATGCCGTTGCGGGTAGTTGGTCAAGGGCGTCCTCCAACAACCGCATATCTTCCCCAATAGCGTTGGGTAGGGCCGGGTCTTCAAAATAAGCGCAGACTCGTTCGGGGGTTTCGCCATAATAGGGCACAACAGCCGCCTCACCAACCCCGGTCAATTCCCCGTCATGAATATGCACCAGCACATTTTGGCGGGAAGTGGTTGCACCATACGCAATTTTGAATGGATTTTCGAGTTGCAGAGATAATTTTTCGCTGCGGATGCGTATCATTTAATCTTCAGGCCCTTCAAAGATGACAATATATCCACTAGGCGATTTAATTTTAACTGTCCACTCGCCCCATGCTTGCGCGGTTGGCTCTTCGATAATTTCCAAATAAGCGTTCTTGCCGATCTCATAAACCTCTCGTACACTCGTTGTACCGATTTGCCAGATCATGGGCACGTTTTCGTTCATCTGAAAGTTGGGTTTATCCAATAGGCCAAATTGGACACACTCAGCAAACGAGATGGCGACAAAATCATCCGACTCATACGATACATCAAACCCCAATTTAAGATAGAATTCTTTTTCAGCTACCAAATTACTCACAAATAGAAGCGGTTGCAAGCGAGTATATATGTTCATAAGTGGTATTTTCGCCTCAACAATCTAACTGGAAACTCTAGCCATGTTAAATATTTTTGCACTTGAACGGCATATTGTATCGCAAATGCAGGCGCATCAAGTACCCGGCTTGGCGTTAGCACTGGTCGAAGGCGAAGAAATTTTCTATGCGCGTGGTTTTGGTGTGACAAGTATCGAGGATGGCGGTGTACCGGTGACACCACAAACCCTATTTCGTATCGGCTCGATCACCAAGCCGATGACGGGCACACTCATTATGCGGCTGGTTGAGATGGGCATATTAGAGCTAGACGCCCTCGCCAAAAAATACGTGCCAGATTTGACTTTTAGCGATGCTGGGGCCGCCGAAAAAATCACCCTGCGGATGTTATTGAGTCATACGTCGGGACTGCCAACCAGCCATGAACCCTTTGGGCGACGTGATCCGGCGGGCTTGCGGGATTATATCCGTGAGCAGATGCCGCGTTATGAAATGATCGCCCCTCCCGGCAAACTCTATTCCTATAGCAACCCCGGTATCCGCCTGTTGGGGTATATCGCCGAGGTGGTCTGTGGCAAACCGTATACTCAATTGATGCAGGAATATATATTTGACCCACTAGACATGCGCTACAGTACATTTGACCCCACTGTCGCCATGACCTATGCGCTGGCCCATTCGCATGACTTGAGTGATGATGGCACTTTGAGCGTGCAGCATCGTTTTGGGGATAATGCAGCGGGTTATCCCTCCGGTTCAGTGATTTCCAATGTTACCGATTTAGCCCATTTTGCCATCATGCTGATTCATGAAGGACGCTTTGGGAATCGGCAAATTATTTCATCTGAATCCGTTCAGCAGATGCAAAAGATTCAGGGGGATATGATGACGGTCAGGGGGGCGGGCTATGGCTTAACCCTCAGCCTTGACCATGCACAAGGGTTACGGCGGGTGGGGCATCAAGGGGCGGTGGGAACATATGGCAGCATACTCACCGTACTGCCTGAAGCAAAACGGGCGGTCATCATGATCTGTAACCGCGCTTTTGGATTTTGGGATACGCTGTATGACATCATAGACCGGGTAATTGCTGAATGGCTAGACCTCCCGGCTGTGCGGCGTGCCCCAGCTACCATTTCCCCTAAAAAATCTTACTGGCCGGGGTATGTGGGTCATTATGTTGGGCAACTACGCGGCTTGGTCAATGTTTCGGCTGAAGATGGCGGCCTAATGTTGGAGTGGCATGGCGAAAAAACGCAATTAGAGGCCCATCGCCCCAATGTCTATTTCGCAAAATTGGGCGGGGAAATCGTCTCAGTCGGGTTTGTCCCGGAAGCGGCAGGCCCAACCCAGTATATCATGCTGAATGGCGCACCGTGCCGTCGCATAGACTATACTCTCCCTATCCTCAAAGACCTTGATTTGTGGCAAAAATTCAGCGGGGTCTATGTGGGGGTGGATAAGATTAGGGTCACGCTGCAAGATGACCTGCTGCATGTCTACTCGGATGAGATGGCGGCGGAGTACGTCTGTGTTGCGCTCAGGGATATGGCCTTTGCCTGCAAGATGGGCCTTGTTGAGTTTGAGATGGTCGCCGATGGCAGTGTGACAGGGATGCGGTTGCAGGGAGCGTATCATTTAAAACGGCGAGGCTAGGCCTTACCATTTTCAATGCCTACCACCACCGCCACATTCAATTGTTGGAGCAGAGAGCCGCTATCTGTACCCGCCCCGGCGCTCAAATCTGACACCAAGATACAGGCCCAAGGACGGCGATTCGTGTCGTGGATGACATAAGGTTCGCCGCCAAGGTGACCAATGTACATCATGACATGCCCATCGAGTTCCAACAATGCCCCCGGTGTGGCCTGCTCAATCAAAAGTTGTTTACGTTCGGCCTCGCTCATATTGACCGAAAAAACCACTTGTTTGACCCCGACGGTGGCTTGTTCGTTGGCATTGCGCGGCCACACCACTCCGGTTGGTGCATAGGCGTCTTTGACAAAACGGGAGCAGTCGCGCCCAAAGATACCTAAACGGGAGCATCCCCACGCATAGGATTCCCCCAATAGGCTAAAAGCGTTATAAAACACATTGCGCAGGGTGAGTGGTTGATAATCCACCCGAAACTGACCGACGGCTTTATCAATCGTTCCTTCAATCAGTGCCAGTGTGCCATCAGGATTACGCGCTGGGACACGGACGCGGTAGGTGGTCGAGGTTTCTTCGATCAACGGCAGGCGAGTACCCATTTGTGGAGTTACACCATTCTCAGTGCGGATGGCAACGAGGCCACGATTGGCAACGGTGACAACAAAGGGTTGCGATTCCACATATTCGATGACGGTTTCACGTGGCGCAATGGCGACGTGCTCCTGACGCAGCCAGCCCCAATAGAGGGGGGTCAAGCAGAAATACCATTGACCGTCGCGGCTGGCGGTCAGAATAGCGATGGGCCAGCCGACATCAACGGCGGTTTCCTGAAAGCGGTCAATTGCAAAATCGAGCGGAACGGAGGTCGCTACTTCGCTGGTGGGGAATGTTCGTAAATCAGTGCGTTCGGTTGCCAAGCCATAGAGCAAAGGAATATCGCCCATAAGTGACGGATTGGCATTCTCTAAGAGGGCCGCGAAATAGGCATCATCTAATTCCTGCCCTGCCGCACCATAACGAGTTCGGGTAGGAGGTTGATACATGCCGATTTGCTGCAAGATGCTATCTGCGCTCAATACCATAGGCAGGTCACGGAAATCGGGAATTTCCAATGTCGAATGCACGCAGCGATTAAAATTGGCGATGGTGTCCGGGGTCTGCAATAGCGCATCAGGATCAGGGACACGGGCCAGCCAAAATTCGGGATCGAGCATTTCTGGCACGACATTCGGCGGTAATTTTCGGAATAGCTCAAACGCACTCATGGGTTGATGGCTCCGTTGGCATGAAGATTGGCACTAAGATACCCCACTAGGAAATACTTGCAAGCCTTTGATCTAGTTAAGGCGAATCCACCCAAAAGCCAATAACTGCAAAAATGCGGTACTCATCAATAAACCAATGCTTATAAAGGCGATGCTCTCCCAGTGCTTTTGTTCAAACCATGCCCCTCGCCAGATACGCCAAAGCTGCCAAAACGCAACCGGGAGAGGGAGGAATCCAGCGATTTGAACTTCGATGGGAAGCCCTAACCTACCCGCGATGAGCAACCAGATATAGGCCATTACAAGGGTGGCTGTGTAGAGAACACGTGCCGATGGTCGGCCCAATAGGACAATTAACGTATGTTTGTGAACAAGGATGTCCCCCTCAGCATCTGGCAGGTGGACACCCAGCAGCATATTCAATTGCAAAAAGGCGAGCGTAGGCAGTGGCAAGACGACGATTTTTTGGATTTCGCCTACTTGGAGATAAAACCCCAACAGAGGGGCTAAAAATGCCAGAATCATCACCGCTGCGATTTCGCCTAAACCGTGACTGTGCAGCCGGAAAGGGGGCGAACTGTAGGCCCACGATAGCCCAATAGCGGCTAACAAAATCGGTAGGGTAAATGGGCCGGGATTTTGACTGAGGGCAAGCAGAATGGACAATAAAAACCCGCTCGTCAGCAGCACAAGCGCAGCATATAGGGAAACAGCAGGTTGCAATCCGCCCGACGGTAGAACGCGGCTGCCCCCTGACCATCGTGTCGGGGTCAGATTGGCTTTATCCGCCTCAAAGTCAAAATAGTCGTTGCTATAGTGAGTCATCAATTGGGTTAAGGTGACAATGACCTGCCCCCAAAGATAGTCGCGCCAATGGATGGATGTGCCCACTGAGTAGGCGATGGCTCCCCCTAAACCATAGAGGATGAAACCACCTGTCAGAAAAATAAAACGACCCAGACGGATAAAAGCAATAATCTGTCTGGGCCAATTGGAGGCTACCATGTTGAAGATTACTTATCTCTTGTCAGCGCGAACCCACTCATGAATTGTTTTTGCACAAGGATGAACACAATCAGCGGAGGAATTGAAGCGACCACGCCAGCCGCCATCAATACCCCAAAATCGGTTTGGGCGCTTAGGTTAACGGTGCGTCGAACTGCGACTTGAATCATCTGTTCATTGTAGTCCGATACAATGAACGAGGGCCACACATACTGATTCCACATATAGACAAATTGAATCACCGCGTGAGCCACAATCACGTTCCATGACATGGGCAGCAGCACGGAGGTCATAAAACGCAGTGGGGTCGCGCCGTCAATTTGGGCCGCCTCAGCCAATTCGCGTGGGATATTGCTGAAATGTTGACGGAACAAAAACGCCCCGGTGGCGGTTGCCAAAAAGGGTATCGTAAGGGCCAAACGCGGATTCTTATCACCCCATTCCAAATCGGCGACCAAGCGGAACAGAGGCAGCAGGATAATCTCAGTCGGCATCAGCAGCGTTAACAAGACGAAAAAGAACAAAAACCATTTGCCCGGAAATCGAAAATAGACAAAAGCCAACCCTGCCAACATAGCGGTAAGTGTTTTGCCGACCACCACCACCGTTGCGGCGATGAAGGTGTTCATGAGCAAATGCCCAAAATTTTGGTGGTCAAACAGCGACTGCACATTGTTAAAAAAGTCATTGCTTGGCGGGAATAGCTGTGGAGGATTGGACTGAAGCGCTTCTTGAAAGGTCAGGGTCGAAACTTGCAGCGCATACAAGGCTGGTAGCGATAAAAAGATACAGATGGCGATTAGCAGCGCATGGATACCATAGCGCGGGCGCTTCCCGGTTGGAAACGTTTTGCGCTGGGTGTCAGCAATGACTTCTTCGCTCAGGTTGGGGATATTTACGTCTTGTGCTGGCGAAAGGGTACTCATAAGACCACACTCTATAAAATTCTGTTTAGGCTGAGATGTTATCCAAGGGCGACCCTTTGCAAGATCACCCCCTCAGAGTGCCGGGTTAGTTACCGACTAATTCATTATATTCGTCAAGGGCATCGTCTGAACGCTGCTTGGCGACATCCAAAGCCTCTGCCGGGTCTTCGCCCTGATCTATAACTGATTGAATCGCTTCAATGAGATAATCCCGAATCTGGCCTGCTGGCCCCATCACTGGCCCGGCGGTTGCGGCAGAGACCGTCGTAT
The DNA here is from genome assembly GCA_024434115.1 of Chloroflexota bacterium. Classification (GTDB taxonomy): domain Bacteria; phylum Chloroflexota; class Anaerolineae; order Aggregatilineales; family J027; genus CFX10. The sequence continues at coordinate 206,293 of QMIT01000002.1, read as the reverse complement.
TCAGCAATTGGTCAACGGCCACACGATAGAAGGGATTGGCTTCGTACCACTGTTCAGCTTCCAATGCTTCCAATGAGCTAAAACGATTGGGCATATAACCGGTGTTTTTGTGCCATTCGACATTATTGGCGGTGCTGGTCATGAAAAAGACAAAGTCGCGGGCGGCGGCAATTTCTTCCTCGGAATGCCCACCTGTCACCCACAAACTACCCCCACCTGTATACAGTCCTTGTGTGGCCTGTTCATTGGGGATAATGATCGGGGCGACCCCAAGCTCATAGCCGAGGGTATTGGCGAACCGGATGAAGTTGGCTAACCCTGCCGTGCTGTTGATGTGCATCGGGAAACGCTGCGTAATAAACGAAGTGGCCTCGCCTACATAGTCGCTGGGTTTGCCTGTGTAATCATAATAGCCTTTGTCGGCCATCTCTTTCCACCACTGAAGAACCGCGAGCATTTCAGGGCTGTTGAGATAAGTTTCGGTGGCCCGTCCTGTACGGCCATTGTCATTATCCAACAGCAGCGCGTTTTGCATGGCAACCCATACTTCCGGGAACCATGCTGCCATCGGCCAATTGATGCAACCCGCCAGATTGAGGCCTGCATTCATCAGGGTATCGCAAGCAGTGAGTACCTCGGCAAACGTCTTGGGTGGGGTGTTAGGATCGAGACCCGCTTTTTCAAATAGGGTTTTGTTGTAATACAGCAGCGGGGTTGAAGAGTTCCATGGTAGACTCCATACCTCATCGTTGATGGTGTAGAAATTCAAAATCTGCGGGAAAAAGTCCTCAAGGTCGGCTTTTTGTTCCTCGGTCGCAATATCGCTGATTTTTAGGAAATAGGTCGAATCCACCGCCAGTTGGGTAGAGGTTTCTTCTAGCTGAACCACATGTGGGGCGTTGCCTTGTTCTGCCGCCAACAGGGTATTGTTGAATACCTCTTGGTAATCGGTGGTGGTGGATTGGATATTTACTTGAACATCGGGATGTTCTGCCATGAACTGGTCAACCAATGCCTGTACGATTTGACCCCGATTATCGTTGCCGTCGTCCACAAAAATATGCACGAAGGTGATTTCTACCTTGTCTTGCGCTTGAGTGGATCGCGTAGGTTGTAGGCCAACCGCTGCCCCCCAAATCATGACGACTAAAATCGCCAGCAAAAATACTTTCCTAAACATTCCAACACTCCTGATAAGAAAAGAATACGCTTTTTGTTACCAAAGGTACTACATTAGCGCGGAAAATCAAAACTCCCCACTTAAAAATCTGGCGAAGGGGGAGTTAATTCTCTTTAAATTGTTGGTTTTGGGACTTATTCCGGTGGGAGGGGTTCCCCGCGCATGTCATAATAGCCCATGTCGAGCATCCATTGGCAGACGACCAAACCGCCATGTCGTGGCAGCAGCGGAATGCCATCTTCACGCGGGAAGCCATCATAGCCCCGAAAATAACCATAACGTCCGGTGAGTTGGAGTTGGGCAGCCATCGAAAGTTCAGCGTCACCGATGGCAACGGCATGAATATGCGGCGGCAAATTTTCACGTTCATCTCGATACCACGCCGCAAAGCCTGCGAGTTGAAGGGCGTCAATGATGAGTGGGATGTCTTCCCATTTGATCGTCCAATCATAGGGGAGATTACGTACACTGATGTCTACCGCACCACCGCCATCATGGGTGCCAAAGCTGGCCCCAACACCTCCCGGATTATATGACCCCTGTGTGATCGCATCGCCCGTAATCGGGATCGTGCCACTATAAAATTGTTGGGCACGTTGCAACATCCAATAGGTGCGGTTGTTGAGCGTTGCATTGCCAATTTGGATACGATCATAATCATCCGGCGGTTTCATACACCCCACTGGCTCGGTAAAAGCGGTAGGGCTGGGGAGGGCCGTAAATGGTGGAGTGATCGTTGGTGCTTGGGTCAGCGTTGGGGAGGGGGTGATGCTGGCCGTTGGGCTTGGATAGGGCGTAAAGGTGCGTGTTGGGGTGGAGGTAGCTCGCTGCGGTGCGACTGCAATCACCGTTGGGTTGGATAAATTGGTGTTGACCAGTGAGGCATCGGCGCTATTTGCGGATTGTTTGGGGCGGATTGTTTGAGCTTGTGCCTGCAAACTACAGGCGAGGGAAAGCGTTATCAACAGAAGGCCGCTGACCAATACCCCCCTATGGAATTTTAGTTTCTTCATGGAATTATCAACTACTCGTCGTCGTCATCACCCTCATCCCGATACTCACCGGGACGAAGTTCGGTTGCCTGCAAAAATTCTAACATAGCTTGACCTGTGATGAATACACGGCGCATAGTAGGCGGTTGGCTAGCGCGTAGTTGACCAGAGGCGATCAGACGTTTAACCGTGCTTAGGCTCACATTGAGGACTTCGGCGGCCTCTAAACGCGAATAGACGCGGTTGGGTTCGATAGGCGGGCGTTCGGAATGATGTGTTTTGCTTGTCATGGGATTAAGTATAAACCACCGCCAAAATCCGGCAAGCGGTCTTGTGCAAAACGGCCTGTCGGGTGGCTTTATGTTCCCGGTGGTCGGCGTTCGTGCGTTCGGGCAAAATAACCACTAATCCACCGCAGGGCTTCTAATTCGTTTTCGGGCTGACGTTTGCCCGTGTCTAATTGGCGTGATTGTGGGTGATCTCCGATGATTTTGTCGTTGGTGTGCCCTGCCATGACTTGTAGAAGGGCCGCCAATTTCTGTGATTCTTCACCGAGGACGGATTGATACCGACGCTGCTGCACAAGGCTTTCGGCATCCCACAGACTAGCGACTTCTGCACGCAAATCTTTGGCCGTAAACGGCGATTGACTGGTGGGACGATCAATCGGCAGCGCTAGATTGAGATTCGCCAGCAGGGTGTGGATAGTACGTACCTCCCGATACAACCCATTGATTGTGCGACTGCTAAAAATATGGGTGGGCGATTCGAGGGCCAAGCCTAAATCGGTCACGTCAATTTTGGTGAAATAGCCGCCTAGCCATTCCAGAAATTCGACAGGGGTTTGCGGCGCTGTTCCCAGTATCACTTCTTGGGTCTGGGTCTTGCGTTTGACGGGTTTATCATCCGATTTACGCTTGGCAATGTCGCGTCCGGCGTGGCTGCCCATTGCAAAGACGAATTGGTTAATTTCCAATAAGTCCTGCGCTAGACGTGCGCGTTCGTCTTCGCTCAGATTCCCCGGCATGGATTCCAAGTCACGGCGGAGGCGATGCTGGGGAGGGCGATCTTTATTTTCGTGATAGGTGGTAGCAATATCGGTAAAAAAGGTCGCCGTGATTTGCAGGGCCTCAGCATAGTGCGGCAAATCTTGATTCCCCAAAATGATACTCAAAGCACGAGTGGTCTGAAGGGCCTCACCGATTTCTGCCCCTAGAAATTGACCGAAGTAGGCAGGCAGACCGCGTGCTTTTTCGGGGGGCATTTGCCGGATAAAGCGCCGTAGGAGTTCCAGTGCCGCGCTTTTCACCTCATCTTGCCACGAAACAAATTCCCACATTTTGACCAGCAGCAGTGGGCCATCGTTGCCAATTTTGCTGGCGAGGTTGGTCAAAGCCGTCGCAACCCGCAAGGCATCAAGGGCATCCTTACGACTGGCATGGAATTCCAACAGACGTAGCCCTTGTTCCTTACCAATGATTTCTAGCAGGTGCTCGTCGTTAAAAATCATGGTGGTTATGCGGCGGGCAGCATCCACCATCGCAACCGACCATTTTTTGTTAATCAGGGCCGCACAGAATGAACGTACCCGCGCTTCAGGCTGAATCTGGCTACCCTCAAATGCTGTCAACGCCAACAGCAGCTTGTCACTTTCCAGACGGGTATTGAGAAAAATATCCCCGATGAAATCTACGAACATTTTTAGGCGTTCGTTGGTAAAAACCTCACGCTGGAAATATTCAAGCAACCGGATGCCATCGGCATAGCGCCCAACCGCAAAATAGAGTTCTGGCAAAATCTTCCATGCGGGTGGTGGCAGAATACGGATTCGTTCGGGCCGCGTAAGATCTTCTAGCAGATAGGCAATTACTGCCTCATGCTGCTCGGCTTGTTTCGTGCCAGCTAGATGGAGCAACCCTTCCAAAACAGGCTGGTCAATCAATTCGGTACGCTGCAAATTTGTCACCATCTCGACCAAACGCACCAAGACAACTGCCCGGAAAGGTTGGGGGATACTGGCAGCAGCGGAAGCAAGCGGATGAATCGGCGTCGTGATATTAGCCCCGGCCCCCAATTGCAGCACCGCGATAATGCGCTGGATGGGTTTGGGCAATTTCATCACAAACGGCATATCCCCCAATAACTGCTGGAAATTGCCGGGAGGCAGGTGAATCGCTGCCAAGATTAGGAGAGCTTCGGCGATTTCAGGGTAAGTGTGGGCAGCCGATTGGAATTGGGCCACCAATTGCAGGGCGAATTTATCCACCTGCATGGTCGGCGGCATACCGGCGAGACGCAGCAAAAATTGAGCAGCCTCTTGGGGTTTCTGTTGGGTAATAAAATGGGTTAGATGGCTGGCAGCGGCGCGATAGAGAATCGCGGGCCACGGCAAGACCACTGCTTCAGCCACATTTTGAATCCAATATTCAATCAGATCAAAGGTCGTAAGGGCTTGATCCCCCTCGGCGGTGTGCCTTAGCTGTGTAAAAACGGCTTCAGCCACATCTTTATAACCAGCACATAACGAAGGGATGATGTCGGCGGGCGGCCAATCACGCAGTGCCAATGTAAACGATAGCAGATGTTTGGCATATTCGACCCGCAGTTCATCTGGCAAAGTCGGGTCTTGGCGCAAGACCGAGGAGACAAGCGCACGGTCAGCGGGTTGACCTGCCAAGACCACACTGTCAATTTTGGCACGACGGGCAACCCAATCCAGCGCAGTTGAAAGTGTGTCTTTGCGAATAGCCCGCCACACGGCTGTTTTGGCGAGGGTTTCGGTTTGTTCGACGGCCTTTGAGGGGTCAAGCCGCAATTGTGAAATGATGAAATGGGCGTAATCATGCCGATCATAATTGGCGGGGGTGATTTCACCACTGGCCCAATCATAAACAATATGATCGCCCGGTGCGGTGTCGTCGGCTAGGAATTTTACCTGTGCAATGGACGTATCCGATTTTGCCACATGGGTTGCAAAGGTCATCGCAATACGGGCGGGCAACGGCAATAAGCAATTGAGGGCCTCCACAAACCGCAGTCGTTTTTCCAGCGAGGCCGGGGCATGGAGAATTGCCAGATTTTTGCCCTGTATCAATGTCGTGAGCAGCCCCTCGACGATTTTCATGTTGTCTTGGCAATACATCATCAAATCCAACATGGCATCGCTTTGTTCTTCGGCACTTAACGGCTGCGGGTCATTGAGGGCAAAGGGCGTTACCTCACGCAATTGCTCAAAGATAGGCATCTGGTTATAACCCAATGCTTTAAACGGCCCCAAGTTGCCACCTAGCCATTGCATCGGGGCGTTGGGCACGCCCACATACATCAGTTGGGGGGTACCCGCCGAAGTCAACTGGGCAATCGCCAGAATAAAATCCACTTTCTCGCCACGAAACAATCCCACCGCCGCTGGCATCTCTTCTGAGGTTTGGTCGGGAGGGGGAGGGGTAATACGCCCAATCGCCAAACACTCGGCTAAGTGGTCGGGGGTGAGATGGGGGCTGCGGGCAAGGACGGTTGGTTTTGCCTCTTTGTTAGAAGCCAAGACCCCGTAATAAAAGCGCTCTAATTGGAAATTTCGCTGACTCACGGCAAACCTGTTGCAGTTTAGTTAAGTGAGGTTCGGCAATTTACATTTTTCAGATTTTAGCAACATCTACTATCCTACCCCATATTGACTGACTCGCCTACCGTACCTTCGGCCTGCGTATGGTGAACGTATTGTCGCAGGTTGTCTGCCGCGTAACGCAAACGGCTGGGTTCGCGTTACAATGAAGGCTGATTACCTACTGTTTTCTGTTGGAGGCATATTTTGAGTATTATGGGCCGCCTGAAGCCTTTCATTGCCCTTGTTTTAATCACCCTTATCCTTCACCCCCTATTGCCAGTTGCTGCACAAGGCACAACCACCCATTTTGAAAATGTGGAGATGGGGATTTCATTTGACATGCCCGCCGAGTGGACGGTGCAGGTGGCCGCTGACCGCTTAACCGCCGGAACACAAGCCGACCTCGATTTATTTGCCAATAATCAACTCCCACAGGGGTTGATTTTTTCGATTGTGGTGGGCAGCTACAACGGCTTGGGCCTACAAAATGCCGCTGGTCTGCCTGACCAATTGGTGCGACTGGCGCCATCCGGTGCAACGCCGAGTGCCCCAGAGTCGGTGGTATATGGTAACGCGACAGGCTATCAAACCGAGTTCACCATTCCCGATAGTGCCATTGCGACCCGTGTCGCCCTACTGAACATCGTAGGTGCACGCTTGGCGGTGGTGCGTGGATTGGCACAGGAGAGCGTCTGGCCTACCCTCGTATCCCAATTTGAGGCGGTGGTGCAAACCCTCAATTTCGGCCTGGCCGCTGGCTTGACCAATCCGTTTGACGCCCTGCCGGATGATGACGGCGGGGTGTTGTGGCAGTATCAATCGGGTCAGCTGCCGGGAGAGGCGCCATTGACGCTGGGTGGCATTACCTACGATGATTTTGGGGTGATGTATGTCGCGGCGGGGCCACGTGGTTTCTTGGCACTCAATCAAGAAACAGGCGAATTTATGAATTTCCTGCCCCCCATCTATGACAATGATAATTATGTGGATGTCGCTATCGGGCCGGACGCACGATTGTATTTTGCCAATGCCACCGAACGGGGCAATCAGCGTATTATGGTGACGGATCGTGTGGGTGGGTTTGCCAATTCGTGGGGTGTGGAAGGCGATGCCCCCGGTCAATTTGCCCCCGGAATGCCGCGTTCGATTTCGGTATCCAAAGAGGGAGATGTGTGGGTCATCTCGGAAGGCCATGCCATCACCCCGACTCAACGCCTCTATCGTTTTGATTCACTCGGCAACCTGCTGCAAATGATTGACCTCGATACGATTGTGCCGGGAATGAAAGATTTGCACCTCGCCAATGAAGTCAACGAAGACCGTTTGTTTGTGGTCGGCAAAGAAGGCGGCTTGCAGATGTTAAATTGGGATGGCACGCCGCTGATTACCCGTATCAATGAAGAAATCCTCAACGAAGCGGTGCCGCTGGATATTGCTACCGGGCCATCCGGCATAATTGTGATTGCCACGCAAAATCAAGGGTTTATCCAATTGACTAGCATTGGAGAATTACTGGATCGCTTTGGGATTCCCTATGATGCGACACGTGGCGGGGCCTATCAACCGGGCGAATATTTGATGCCAGCGGGTCTAGGTATCAGCCGTGACAGCGTGATTTATTTTGCGGAGACCAACCCCACGACGGGTTTTGCCCAGATGCAGGCGTTTTCATTTAGCGGGGAAAGTGTTTTGGCAATGCCGGGGCGTTCCCCCGAAATAGACGATTCGCAAGTGAGTGTTGGGACAAGTGGCGGCCCGATCACTTATGGAACCACCGTGCGTGGGATTTTGAACAATCTCAGTCCCGAACAAGACTATACTTTTGAGGCCCTGCCCGGCGATGTGGTCTTGATTACGCTGCGCGACGTATCCGAGGAGCAAATACTGGATACCCTGCTGATTTTGTTGGATGCCAATCAGAACGAAATCGCCACTAATGATGATGCCAATAACCCACCTGCTGGGTTTAAACCCACTGATTCAGTGCTGCGCTTTACACCGGGGGTGGCGGGGACGTACATCATTCGGGTGACGCGCTTTGGTGGCAATGGGGAATATGAATTGAGCTTGACGCAGGAATAAACGCCTGTGGGAAAGAATAAGGGAGGAATTTGACACTCCTCCCCTATCCTCTATCGGCTAATTGGGTTGCGTTGATTCTGGATAGCGAGCAGACACCAATTCTGGTTTTACAAGTTTGCGGCGCAATTCGCTTTGGGTCAGCAAGAGAACGGCTATCAGAATCAGACCCCCGCCCATCAATGTCACGGGTCGGAGCGTTTCATTCAGCCACACTACGCCGAGTATAACCGTAACAATCGGTTCTAACGTAGACATCATCGCCGCATTGGTAGGGCCGATACGTTCCAAACCCGCAAGAAAGGCTACGACTGGAAGCACAGTTATTATCATTACAATCGCTAGGATAGCAACCCAGCCGGTCTTGGTTGCCGGAAGTTGTGGCCCATTCATTAGCATAAGTAGACCAGATGCAGTTCCTGCCGAAGCAAAGATCACAGCCGCAGACTGAATAGCCGTAACTCGCTTCAAGACATGTGTTCCTATGATGATGTATATCGAATAAATGGCGGCGGCGGTAATTGCCAACAGGACGCCTAGCGTTTGACCTCCAGCAGGATCAACCGTAAACGCCGTACCCAAAAGGGCAATACCGAGGGCAATACCCTTCATCATCGTGAATTGCTCTTGCAGTAAGACGGTGGCAAGTAGCGTCACAAAGGCTGGATAAAGGTATAAAAGCAACGCAACCAATCCCGATGATGCATATTTTAGGGCTGTCAAGTAGGCGAAAGACGAAGCCACATAACCGAATACACCCATAACCACGAGTCTTAGGAATGTTGATCCGCGTGGCAATTGTTCGCCCCGGATTATGAGCAGGCCCAACATCACCATTGCTGCGAGCGAGAAGCGGAAGAACAGAATTGAGAATGTATCCATCTTATCTTCATAAGCATAGTGACTAAACAAAGCCAATGTACCAAAGCCAGCCGCCGACAACGCAACCAAAATAATCCCTATTAAACGTTTCACAAAGGTTCTCCGAGTTCAAGTTATTGGCCTGTTAGAGACTTTTAGCCCTGTTTAGAGGAAACCGCGCTAGTAAAGGCTAGATCGTTATGAGAGAGTTGCACGTCGTAGCCTCCACAGCGCAGCAACTTGAATCGTCAGCACAGTAACACTTGCAGCAGCAAATGAGGCGGTGATCCCGACTTGGGGCAGCAATCCAGACAGAACTAGGAAGAAACTGGCAAAGCCAAACAAGCCGATCAATAAACCGTGTACCACTCTTACCGCTGGCGATGGGCCTTGCAAGCGATGTGCAAACACGGCGAGAATGGCGGCATACAATGGAAATGGAGATAGTAGCCCAGTCAGATGTGGGCCGATACGCGGGGCAAGGCCTGTCAGCAGTACAACATAGGTTGTGGCAACCATCATCCGGACAGGGATATCCCAATTGGGCAATGCTTTCGCAGTAGATGAAGGTTCAATGTCTTTGGCAGTGACTCGTAGTGCCAGAATCAAAACTAGAACAACAAACAAATATAGTGGAATTAAAGGCAAGCTGAGAAATTGAAGTATCACAGTTGATGCGATGAACGCAAGGCTGCTCAACAGAACACTCACCATCCAGCCGAATCGAAAAGCGGATCCCGTGTAAGCAACGCAGAAAGCCACTTGTGAGATTGTGCCTGCAAGAGTCCCCTTTGCCGTGACACTGGCAAAGGAGACTCCTTGGTTGAGCGCTACGAAAAAAGCGATAGGCCCAGAGGTGAGTGGCAAACCGACGAGCACTCCACTAATGGCCGGTCCCCAACGTCGGCCCGCCAAGCTAATCAAACTGATTAACGTTGGCGTAAGTAAGAGTTTCAGAGCAAAGGTGTCCATGACCCATTGTCTTAGGCTGGCATTAAACCAATTTTCGTCGGTTCTCTCATCTGATTACACGGAAATGTCAACACAAGCTAGTTGTCGGCGCGGACGAGGGTAACTCGTTGCCCACGCATCATGCCATGTTCCATTTGACGGAGCACACGCTCGGCATGGACTTCCTTCACATCCACATAGGTTTGGCGCTGACGAATTTCAATCGCCCCAATCGCCCGACCCGGAATCCCGGCTTCACTAGCAATGGTATAGACCACATCTTTGGGCTGGATGCCATGTTCGCGCCCCACGTTGAGGATCATGCGCACCATACCGGGTTCATGCGAACGAGGGCCGCTGCTGCGTTCACGCCGTTCGCCTTTTTCGCCGTGCTCACCGGGGCGATGGCTCTTGTGGGTGTGTTCACGGAAGGGCCGACCATCACGCGATTTCCCAACGCGATCCCGTTCGGGCCGATCTTGAATTTCTTCGACATCTTCCAAGGGACGGTTGCTCTCATTGACGCGGGCCAATTTAATGGCGGCGGCGGCAACTTCGTGAAGATCGTAATTCAAATCCACCAGTTCACGTACCAACGTCAGTTCCTTGTCGAGGTCGGCATCCGCAAAAACATCACTCAGTTTTTGGATAAAGCGTTCCTCACGTTTGTGACGGACTTCCTCTTTACCCGGCAGCTTCGCCAGTTTGACAGGCTGCTTGATGAGGCGCTCAATGGATTTTAGGCGGAATTTCTCGCGGGGGGTGAGTAGCGTCACCGCGACGCCTGACCGACCCGCACGCCCCGTCCGCCCAATACGATGCACGTAATCTTCGGGGTCGAGTGGAATATCAAAATTAAAGACGTGCGACACCTGTGGAATATCCACGCCGCGTGCCACAACATCGGTAGCGACCAAAATCGTTACCTGTTCACGGCGGAAACGACGCAGCACGGTTTCGCGCACTTCTTGGGCTAGGTCGCCATGCAAGGCTTCGGCGGCAAACCCCCGCGCCAGCAGTTGATCGGCCAGTTCCGACGCGCCTGCTTTGGTACGGGTGAAAATCAAGGCACTTTGCATATCCTCGGTTTCCAGCAGGCGGGTCAGGGCCGGCAGTTTGGAGGATTCATGCAGTAAATAGTAGCGCTGTTCGGTCTGGGGAACAGTTAACGTGCCCCGGCTGACCGACACCGACTGCGGATTGTGCATATACTTATTGGCGAGTTCTCGAATTTCAGTTGGGAATGTCGCGGAGAAGAGGGCCGTTTGACGTTCGGCAGGGGTCGCGGCCAAGATTGCTTCTACGTCTTCAATGAAACCCATATCCAACATGCGATCTGCTTCGTCCAATACGACGACCTTGACACCTGCGAGTTTTAACACGCCCTGCTTAATCAAATCGAGGGTGCGTCCGGGGGTGCCGACCACGACATGCACATCGCGTTCGAGACGTTTCATCTGGCGGCTGTAGGACTGCCCGCCATAAATGGGCACAACCCGCACACCGACCTGTTTGCCATAACGATAAATCGCTTCGGAAACCTGTGTGGCGAGTTCGCGCGTGGGGGTCAAGACCAATGCTTGTACGCCGTGCGCCGCATAATCCAATTGATGCAGCATCGGCAGTGCAAATGCTGCGGTTTTACCTGTCCCGGTTTGGGCTTGGCCTAGAATATCCGTGCCACCCAGCAAGGCTGGAATTGCAGCGGCCTGAATGGGCGAAGGGTCAGTATAGCCCAGTTCCGTGACGGTCTGTACTAATCTGGGATCGAGGCCCAGACTCTCAAATGTTTGACTCATGGAAATTTGTTGATGCTCCGAACTACTTTTGAATGATGATGAACCAGTGTTCCCCGTCTGGTAAGTTTTCCAGACAGCATTAAGCCCAGCTTCAACAGCAGGGCTAGAATCATCCAAATCGTAGACCATGCAGTTAGTGGGGGCTTGTGGCGCAGTGTCTTTAACGCCAGAGAACAGTATAACATAAAAGCCCTCCCGAATGAACGCCCAATTGAGTATTTGGCGAAAATGACAATCGCTTGACGGTGGCCTTCGTAGCAAATTGACCCTTAAGTCGGTATGATTACAAAACTTAATCAACCTTTTTAGAGTGGCTGAGAGAATGGCATGAGTGAAAAAGTCGGGTTTATTGGGCTTGGCATTATGGGCCGGGGCATGACACGCAATTTGCTAAAGGCCGGAGTTGAAGTACGGGTGTGGAATCGTACCGCCAGCAAAGTGGATGAATTAGTCAAAGAGGGTGCGGTTGCCGCGACTAGCCCTGCCGATGTTGCGGCTCACAGCGATATTATCTTTATTTGCGTAAGTGATACCCCGGATGTCGAGGAAGTCGTTTTAGGCGAGGTCGGGGTCATCCGGGGGGCAAAATCCGGGTCGTTGGTTATTGATATGAGCACCATCAGCCCACAGGCCACCCAAGAAATCGCGGAACGCCTTGCCCAAAAAGGTATCTTTATGCTGGATGCCCCGGTCAGCGGCGGGAGTGAAGGCGCGGCAAAGGGCACACTGGCGATTATGGTGGGTGGGGAAGCCGATCAACTCGAACGCGCCATGCCCTATTTCAAGGCGATGGGCAAAACCATCACCCACGTTGGTGGTCATGGGGCAGGCCAGATGGTCAAGCTGTTTAATCAGATTTTGGTGGTAATTAACTGCCTTGCCGTCAGCGAAGCCTTGTTGTTTGCACAGGCGGGCGGATTGGATTTGCGAAAGGCGATTGACGCGGTATCACAAGGGGCGGCGGGGAGTTGGATGTTGAGCAATCGTGGCCCACAGGCGGTCAAACGTGATTGGCGTCCCGGCTTCACGATTGATCTGCAACAAAAAGATGTACGTCTGATTTTGGAAGCGGCTGACCAATTGGGGATTCCGGCGCTTGGCACCAATTTGATTTTTAATCTATATCGCACCCTGCAAGCACGCGGTTTGGGGCATGAAGGCAATCACGCACTGGTCAAGGCGCTGGAAAATTTGGCGGGGATTGAGGTCGGCAAATAACCCCCTCCCAAAAATTGAGGGGAATCGTTTCTCGCAGGCCCGAAGATTATTTCCCATGCGACAGAAGATTTGCACAGTACACCATAGCTCATGGGGGATAAACATGAACACTGTATCAAATCCAAGCGCGTTATTCTTACAGGCCATGCAACAGGACTCCAATCTTGAAATGGATTGGTGGTGGTTGATTCAAAGGGTGAGCAGTCCAACCGAGCGTGTTTACTGCCTTGAAAGAATCCTGCACATCAACCCCACCAACAAGACGGCCCAACGGGAATTGAAGGTGCTGCAAAACGAGGTGGTACTTGCTCCGGTGACTGCTCCGCGTGGCCTCGGATGGCGTTTGATGGGTCAACGCGAAGTGAAAGCCTAGTTTATCTGCCCTTATCAAAAAAGCCCTTCACGAGATCATGGTGAGGGGCTTTTTTTATCGTCTATGACAAGAAAAACTCCGTACCACAGGCGGGGCACTTGACCACCCCTTTGCCACCGAGTTCCAATTCGCTGCCACAGTTGGGGCACTGCTTCATGGCGCGGAGTTTGCTGGCGTCGCTGGAATACAAAACGCCCTTGTCCCAGTTGATATAGCCGCTAAAGACGCCTAACCCAACCAAGTGGTAAATCATGCCTTTGACCTGATCGGGGGGCATTTGGAGTTCGACGGCCAGTTCGTTGACCTTAATCTCGCCGCTGGTCTGCACGATGTTGAGCAATTTGCGCTGTTGAGACGCCTCTGCTTGGCTCTTGGCCTCTTTTTGACCAAAGGCGGTCATATAAATGCCTGCGCCGACCAATGGCGCGACCAAAACCAACAAGGCGATGCCCAACCCCAAAATTTTCGCCGGGGTCTCCAACTCATCATTGCTGAACAGCCATGCCGCCGCGATGAGGCCAATCAGCACGCCGACCACCAATAAAATAATGCCTAACAATCGGTTCATATGTCGTTTCCTTTTTCAGATGCCCAAAATCATCCAAAACCTCGGCTGCCACCGCCGCCGCCGCCGCCGCCACCGCCGCCGCCACTGAAACCACCCCCGCCGGAACTCTTGGGGGCGCTGGTCATGGTGCGGGAGGCATCGTTTAGCATACGGGTGAGGCCGCTGCTCATGGAATTTAATCCTTGCGACATGGATTGGCTCATATCGTTTAGACCGCCAAAGCCGCCCCCCATGTTGTCCATGCCACTCATTGGGGCAGCCTTGCCCATACCTGTCATGGGGGTCGGGTTATGCCGATAGCCGCGTCCCCAAGGACCACCGACTGAGGTCGGATAGTACCAAGTCGGCATGGCGGTCATCACATTGGCGAAACGTTTGATGATTTCCTGCTCGATGCCAAACATGACGGCATAGGGGATAAATTGGTCAAATTTGCTGCTGACTTGCTGCATATCGCTGTGTTTTTCGATGTCATCCAGATATTTGCGGAAAGCCCGCCAATTAGTCGCCGCCTGTGATCCCTTTGGCGTTTTGGCTGGCATGACATCCGCGAACAAAAATGCCGCCGCGCTGCCCATGACCACGCCTATCGCCGGGGCCATAATCAGGGGTGAGATAAAGCTGAGGCCGTCGGAAAACCAGATTCCCAAGAAGCCGAGTACCAAGCCAATGACGCCCATCGTGTACCAGCGTTGGCGGGTGGCATCCGGGGTTTTTTCAAAGTAGCCACGCTCAATCAACTCTTGATACATGGCTTTTTTGATGCCGGGGATTTTCTTATAGAACTTTTCTTTGAGGTCGGAAAGTTCAACCTCATCCATTGCATAGTTATAGCCGAAGATGCCTGACATCAGTTCGCGTTCATAATTGCTTAGGGGGGCGGCGAAATTTTTGGTGTTGTGGAACACAAACTCAGTGCTGCCAAACATGCCAAAAACGCCTTCTTTGTCTTTTTGCTCGATGACCAAGAAGCCACGCCGCGCTAAATCTACCAACGTCGCCATCATGTCACGCATGTCGAATTTTTCATCCAACAGCAGGCCAACCACACCGGGCAGTTCTTCATCGGGCAGTTCGGTCAAATATTCGGGGGCAACAAGGGCTTGGGGGTCGCGTCCGCGTGTCATGAAACGCACCAACACCAGCGCCACCGTACCGATGCCGATAATCGCTCCCAAAATCACAAGGATGAGTGAAACAATGGGCTGGATATTTTCAACATAGAAGCGTTCGCGGTCATAGCCGCCTTGCCAATCGGGTTTTTGCATCTGGGGATTATGCGGATACTGTACCCGCACTTCTAATTCATCGCCTTTTTCCATGACACCGGGAGATTGCCATGTAATGGTGCTGCCCTGCACAGTCTCTTTCCACGTGTCGGGATAGCTGGCGGTTTTGTCAATCGGCGTTCCGGCAGGCATGTTAACCGTCACAAGGGCTTCATCAATCGGAAATTCTCGATCACCGGGGATGGCGACCCAATACAATTGATCGCCGTCTTCATAGGAACGCAGGCCGCCATAGACGGTATATCGAATGTCAATGGTGCGGGTTTGCCCACTTTGGGCTTGGGAACGGAAGAAATATTTGATGGACAGCCATTTGCCATCATTAGTCACGCAATAATAACCCGCCACATCAATACACCCCGGCGTTAGGGCTGCCCCCGCATCGGACACGGTGACGTTATCAATATTTTCGGTGCGGTTGAGGGGGATTTCAGCAAAACCAAAACTATACGGGCCAGTTTCAATATCGAGGACATAACTTTCGGTGACATTGTAGCGATTGGCGGAGGTGTCCACGTTGTCTATGGTCACATCATATCGTGCCCAACGCAGCGAGCGCCCATCCCCCGTGCTAAATGCGGAAAAATTCCGTGCAAATAAGCTAAACAATACCCCACCTGCAATGAGCAGGGCTATCACAATTTTTGTACCGTTTTTCATAGTGCCATCCATTGGATTGAATAAGGGCCATTTTTTATTATAGCAGAGGCATAGGGGATGGATGCGGCGCGGCCTGCCCTAAAATATGGGGGTTATTGATAGGGAAATTTAGGCAAGTGGGTCAAGGGCAGCGACAAAATCGAAGCGTGATTCCTCCCATTGTAGAAAGCTACCTACTTTCAAATCCTCAATTTTCCTTTCCGTTTCTCTCTCAACAAACTGAGAACGTAAAATGACAGCCCCGTAGTGGGTTTCAATCAGCGTAAATGGATTATTTTCTTTAAAAATTCTCAAGTCATCCACAGCGCAGTATATATTTGAAGAAATTTCGGGAGGTGTCCAACTCAAATTCGTAATTTTCCCGTGTATCAGACCCTCTTCGGCCTTTAAATCAGCCTCGTTTTCGATATAATGCAAATTATGTATAAACGGTGTTACAAGAATTTGATACCGTTCGCCAACGACTAATTTCTCACTTTCGAAATGACGATCAAATATGACGAGTGTTTGACCATCATCTAGTTGAAGTACAAGGTTACGATTGAAAACCATACCCTCGTAAACCGCATTGGGTTCGTTTGAAATCAACATGCCTGAAATAAAATTTTCCATATTTATCTACCCATAAGCATTGACTAAATCAAGTACCTGTTTGAGTAATTCTTCGCGCCGATACTGACCTTTTTGGATGACCTTCTGAACATAGCCGTTTAGCCGCTGGCGGTCATCGCTGCTCAGGTCTAGGGCGGTGACGACCACAATGGGAATGCGCCGCCATTCCTCGTGTTCGCGCATGGCCTCGATAAATTGGAATCCGTCCATTTCCGGCATCATCAAATCCAAGACAATCACAGCGGGCCGATTTTCTGCCATGACCTGTAGGGCCACCTTGCCATTTTCGGCCTCACTGACACGCCAACCTTCGCTTTCCAAAATTTCGCGTACCATCGTACGGGTTGAGGTGTCGTCTTCGACCACCATGACCGGACAGGGGGGATTTTCGCAGCTATATTTCCGCAGCGTCTTGAGCAGGATTTCGGCGCGTAACGGCTTGGTGATGTAATCCGATGCCCCCAACGTAAAGCCAATTTTGCGGTCATCCACGATTGTGACCATCACGACGGGGATGTGGCCGATTTCAGGGTCAGCCTTGAGCAGTGCCAAGACCCCCCAGCCATCAATATCCGGCATCATTACGTCCAACGTAATGACTGTCGGGTGTATTTCCTTTGCCAAGCGGAGGCCCTCGCGCCCACCGGAGGCCGTCACGACCTTGAAGCCTTCTTTGGTGAGATAGTGCTCCATCATCTCACGCACGGCGGAATCATCATCAATCACCAAGATGGTGATATTTTTGGTGGTTGGTTCGGGCACAACTTCGACGGGGGCTGGCGCTGGAGTTACCGTCGCTGGAACAGCAGTGGGCGGTTTGACGGTTGGATCCACCACACGGCGCGGAAGGGTCACGGTAAAGGTTGACCCCTTGCCTAATTCGCTTTCGACCTTCACATCCCCACCCATCATCAGGCTGAAATGACGGCAAATGGCTAAGCCCAAGCCTGTCCCGCCATATTTGCGTGTGGTGGAGGAGTCGGCCTGTGTAAATTCTTTAAATACGTTGTCAATCTGGTTGGGTGCAATGCCGATCCCTGTGTCTTCGACTTGGAACACCAGATATTCCATGCCATGTGTATATCGGCTGGCGGCGCTGAGGGTGATTTTGCCGTTCTGGGTAAATTTGGCGGCGTTGCTCACCAGATTGGAGAGGACTTGGCGTACTTTGGTGAGGTCAGCGTGCATCGCGCCTAAATTGGTGGAATATTGCACCACCTCAAGGGCGTTATTGTTCTTTTCAACCAGCGGGCGACCTGTATTGGCAACAGTTTCCAGCAGTTCTGTTACCGAGAAGGTTTCCAGATAAAGCTCCATCTTACCCGCCTCAATTTTGCTGAGGTCAAGCACGTCATTAATCAGCCCCAATAGATGCTGGCCGTTGTCAATCACACGCTGCATCCGGTCTTGCTGCTGCTCGGTTACCGGACCATATTTGCTGGCTAACATCAGGCCCGTATAGCCCAAAATGGCGTTCAGCGGGGTACGGAGTTCGTGGCTCATATTGGCAAGGAAGGTGCTCTTGGCCCGATTCGCTTCTAAGGCACGATCACGGGTCAGCATCAATTCAGTAGCGATATTGTTGAAGGAATTGGCAACTTGCGCCAATTCGTCATGATTGTCAAGTTTAAAGGTGTCGCTGGTGTCGCCACTAATCATGCGTTTCGAGGTGTAGTCCAATGCCCTGATGGTTTTCTTGACCGCCAGATAAAAACCAATAAATAGATAGACGGTGATCGCTAACCCCACCAATGCTACGGCAATGACGGCGTTCCGGCGCATCGCAAACTCATCAATACGTTCTTGTAATAAGTTGTCCAATTCAGGCGAAACTTGGGTATAGAAGCGAAAATTTTCGTCAATGGCCTCGGTTGAAAGTTCATAGAAGCGATCTGAGTCCAGCGTTATGGTCGCGTTTTCCTCACGTACCACCCGCAAAAACACACCATTGATGGTCTGTAAATATTGTTCGATGGTATGGTTATGGCGCTCAACATCCTTCTCTAAGGCATTTTCTACATCGGAGTCTGCCCCAAAGACATAATCAAATCCTTTGAGGTTGCTTTTTAGATTCGATTCCACAAGGCCGGAAAATAGTTCAAGGCGAGTTTGCTCCGCCGGGGTAATTTCGTCTTTGGTTGTGATGACTAAACTATAATTGCGAATTTGGCTCAGAAATTGGGTTCGCATGGGCAGCCGGATGACCAGCGTATCCATCAAATAATAACTTTCGATGCGCGGGTCTAAGATCAGGTTGGAGTTATTGCCCACGACGGTGATGAGGTCAAGAATTTCGTCTACCAATACATCGTGACCATCAATGCTTCGTTCGGCGCTCAATTCATAAAAATTGACCCTCAAGCGCGACCATGACGTTTTAAAATCTTCCCATTGCTCGGTTGCCCCAAGTGTCTTGCCCAATCGGGCGTCTATTTTGTCCACCGCTTGAATATCGAGGTCTATTTCGGCTTGTTTGGCTTCTAGCTCATCTTGATATTCCGTCTGCCCACCTAGAAAAATGGTGGCAAGCGCGGCGTGCTGCTGGATGTGTTGTAAAAGTGTCAGCACTGGTTCGTTATATTCCAGCCCCACCTGCTCCTTGTCTGCAAAATCAATGTCTTTGTTTATTTGCCGGAGGTATTGGTTTAAGCTAAAGGCTAATGGTAGCAGCAAAAGCAATCCGATGAGTAAAAACTTGGCTGGATACTTAAGCCGGTTCATCAGCGCGATGGCAGGGGCAAAAAATGCGTTCATGCTAGGGTTTATGTCCTTTGCTCAAAAACAGAACGGTATTTGCTGGTTTTTGAGCGATTTTCCATGTAGATGGGCTTTATTTTTCAGTTTACATCGTGCGACGGGTTCGTCACAATATCATAGTTCATTTCACAATCCCGATGCTATAATTTTTGTCGCTAAATTCTGTAAATTCTTGGCATAGGAGAGGCCCGGTGGTCAAACTGGTATTGTTGTTTAAACATCCGCGTGATGAAGACACCTTTGAAGAAGGTTATGTGCGTACCCTGCCTCTGCTAGAACAAATGCCGGGTATTCTGCGCCGTCAAGCCAACACGGTGCTTGGGGGGCCGTTTGGAGCCTCGCCCTACTACCGCATCCTTGAATTCTATTTTGACAGCTACGAGAAAATGGACGTAGCGATGACTTCACCGCAGGGGGTTGCCGCTGGACGTGCTTTGATGGAATATGCAGGAACTATCGTGGACTTGATCTTCGTGGATGTGTTTGAAGACAACACGCCGCTGAATTAAACCAAAAGGGGTAGGCTATTTCTGAACCTACCCCATTCCAAATCAGACTTTTGCGAACCTGTCTATTTACGTTTCCGGCTCTTATGACGCCATGTATAGAGAGGCAACAGGGCGGCCTGTACCCCATCCAACACGCGATTTTGTGCTTTCTTGGCAAGATAGGTAGCCCGTCCCGCCGAAAATAGCGTATGGGCGGGGCTAATTTCCCCTTCACCCATTTGCACTACCACAGCGGCCCATGTCAAGCCTGCGCCAAAAGCGACCATCGCCACCTTATCACCGGGTTTAAGGCGGCCCTCTTCAATCGCCTCGACCATTGCCAGTGGCACGGATGCGGCGGACGTATTGCCATATTTATGAACATTGATATAAAACTTGTCCAGCGGTTGACGCAGCAATTTAGCCCCCGCTTCGATAATGCGGGCATTGGCTTGATGCGGAATGAATAGGGTGATGTCGTCGGGGAGCAAGCCCGCTTGGGAAACCACGCGCTTAAGTGAACCAGCTACCGCCCGAGTCGCAAATTTGAACACCGTTTGTCCATCCATCCGGATGAAATTTTCGCGCTTTTCTACGCCTTCAAAATCAATCGGCTTGGTGCTGCCAGCAGCGGGGACAATCAGCGCCTCGGCTCCTGACCCATCTGAGCCAAGTTCAAAGGCCAGCACCCCACTGGGTTGATCGGTGGCAGTCAAAACCACAGCGGCGGCGGCATCTCCAAACAAAACACAGGTGGTACGATCTGTGTAATCGAGGGCAAAGGATATAATTTCGACCCCCACGACCAAAATGTTGTTGTAGCCACCCGCTTTGATGAACTGGTCGGCGGTGGTGAGGGCATAGACCCAGCCCGAACAGCCTGCTCCAAGCTGGAATGCCCCACATTCCGCACCGAGCATATGTTGGATTTGGCTAGACACAGGCGGCAATAAATAGTCTGGTGAAGAAGTAGCAACAATAATGAGATCAAGGTCTTTGGCGGTCAGCCCTGCCATTTCAATCGCGGGGATTGAGGCGGCGACGGCCATGCTGGAATTGGTATCTTTTTCGGTACGGATATGGCGTTCTTTGATCCCGGTACGCTGGGTAATCCATTCATCGCTCGTATCCACCATTTTTTCGAGGTCGGCGTTGGTCAGCACTCGCTCAGGGACGTACTTCCCCCAGCCCGCAATTTTGGCATAACGTTCCGGCGGCATAAGACGTCGGCTTCCTTTCAGAACTCACCTAATGGGGATTATTTAATTTTTAGGGATACGGTTCTAGGCGCTACGTTCTGAGGAGGACAATGTTGGCAACAAATCACCAGCAGCCTTGACCACGCTCTGAATGTTGACACCCCGACCCCGCGTGACAATCCAGTATAACCCGGCTGTCAAGGTGAGTCCACCCAGTAATTGCATGTGGGGGGACAGATGGCGCAGGCGTTCAAGTCGCCATGCCATCAGACGGTCAAACATATTGTGGTCATGTTCGCCGACGAGTTGGGCATAGAGCGCGGCGACAAAGGCTTCGGAAGGATCAACTTCCGGCATTGCCATTTGGATTTGTTCAGCGATGTGGATCAAATTTTTGACGTACAGATCGCCTGTTAAGCCATAGCGGGTCAAGAGGGCCGTTGTGCTGACGACGCCTTTTAATAAACCATCAGCATGATCGGCTAGAAGATTTTGGAGGATAATTTCGTATTGGCTGTTGCTTGCGTTCACCGCGTATTCCTTAAAAACTTGTGTCAGGCGTTGTTTTTTCTGACCCGACGTTTCCGTTTGACTTCTTCAGCAACCCTTCCAAACGAAATCCCCTTTGAGGTCAAATCGTCATGCAGGGTGGACAAAGTGCGATGATAGAGTGATTTAATCGCGCCCTCGGTGCGGTTCATGACTTCGCCGATTTCTTGATTCGACATGCGCTCGACGAATTTGAGGAAGATCAATTGTTGACGTTCTTCGGGCAGGCGGCGAATGCTTGCCAGCAATAGGTCTTGTTCTTCCTTGTGTTCGGTCAAGATATCCGGCGCATCGGTCAAAATCTTGTTCGCCAAAAATTCATCGAGGGGGATTACCTTGTGCCGATCATTGTCCCGATGCCAATTGGCGACCAAATTGTGCGCGATACGATAAAGCCATGCCGAAAAGGGCACGCCGCGATCATCATAATTTTCGATATGTGCCATTGCCCGAATAAACACCCGTGCCGTCAAATCTTCGGCATCTTCGTGGCTGCCCATGCGATAATAGAAATAGTTGTAAATGCGCTTGACGTAGCGTTGATACAACTCGCCAAAGGCCATCTTGTCTTCGGCGGCAAGGGCAACCAGTTCGCTTTCTTCGGCGCTGGCATAATCGAAGTCTGGTGGGCGCGTATCATTCTTCATCAAAATAAGGAAACACCTCTCCCCACAGGAAGTTGCGGGTCTACAAGCAACGAGGGCGAAGTTTAACGAAATTTTTCCGCCTGTCAATTAGACTCTTTGGCTAGGGGGTTTAGTTCACAATCTCAACCCAACCAACAGGCCGAATGCTTCCCGACGCCGAAAGTGGTTGATTTATCACTTGCCCAGTCGAGTTAGCAATAAAAACAATCCCGTCTACAGATGAATAACAATGGATAAGTGGCTGCCCCCTATCGGTATATGCCAAATATTCACCGTCTGGCGACCAAGCTAGGTCACAACCTGCGGGTGCAGTGGTGGACGTACTCAGAATTCCATTTGCGTAGGTTGCCACTTGAACATCAATATGGTTCTGTGGCCTCCGATAACCTGTAATTGAATGAAAAGCAATTGACCCTGAAATAGGGTTAATCGCCCAATGGGTTGCCATAATGTCATCACGAAGGATAGATTGTGTCTGTGTTTGAACATCGTAGGCAATAATTTGTGAGATGGCATTGTCCACTGTATCTTCCGCATGAACGCTACCCACCAGCATGGTGTGATCATCCACCCAAAAGGGATCATAGGCGGCCCAGCGAATTGGGTAGAAATCAATCGGCGCACCCGGAGGCTGAATCGCAATCGTTGTGTAATCTGTGAGTTGGCTGAGCCTATTTTCTACAGAATCCAACAAATAGAGTTCTTTAGGTCTTGCATTGTCCAAAATATCGCACGATTTTGCGAAACTCACATAGCGATTATCCGGCGACCAGCGTATTTGGCAAAGGCCTGCTTCGCCACCTGAACCTTCCAAACCAACGGAAGCAACTGTGTCTCGTTGCTTTGAATCAAAGTTATAGGTTTCAATTTGAATGTTGCAAAGACCAGTGGAGCAATCCATTGAGGAAGTGGCTAGATGTTGAGAATCGGGCGACCATGCTAAAGTATACTTACGACTGTCGGATGTAATTTGAATCAGCGTTCGGTGTACCATGTCATAAACATAGAGATTGGCATTTTCCCAATTATCTCCTATAAATCCTAAATATAGGCTATTGGGAGACCATGCAATACCTTGAGGCTGCCCAAGTAAATCAGGCTCTTCATATTCGATGAATATTCCAAAGCCAAACTCCATAGGAATATCTATAGTTTCCGCATTATTGACATTCACTAGCCGAATCACACTTTGCCCATAGGGGCTGAACAAAACTAAGGCGATCCATTGTCCGTCAGGGCTGGCTAAAGCACTATATAGGGTGGCGTCGGATGGGGCTAAAGTATTGAATAAATGAATAGATTCGCTTGAATTTTGAGGATCAACAGCAAAGACAGCGATATTCCCACCGAGTATTTGAAAAGTGTAGGCATAGTAATAGTGATTGACCTGCCCTGCAATTGGCCTCGACGGGACAAAGGCGCAGATAATTGTTATGAGTAGACCAATGAGAAGTAATTTTGTTGTTCGCACACCCATTTCCCTTCTTTATTGTTGGGTAGCTTATACCACATTAAATCACCGACCTGCACAAGCAAAGGCTTGTCAGGAAACCACTGCTTGACGCGAGACAACCCATTATGGATAATCCGATTCGATTTTATACCCAAAATGGATTGAAGGGTGTTTCATGCGACTGATTATTGAGGGCCAAGCGCCGCTGCATGGTGATTATCACCCCTCCGGCAACAGCAACGCTGCGATTGCAACCTTGGCGGCATCGTTATTGACTGATGCCTCTGTGATTTTACGCCGTGTTCCGAATGCCCAAAACGTGGCGAATGTCTTGGAAATCGCTCGACAGCTTGGCGCAAGCGTAACTGAAATTGAATCCGGCACGCTGCAAATTCAGACGCCGCACGTCAAAAGCCGGGTGCTTGACCTGACCACGACCCGCCGTGCCCCTGCCAGCATGTTATTTCTCGCCCCGCTGATTGCCCGTCGGCAACATGTGCGGATTGAATGGGCCGAGTCGCTCAGTCGGATTCGCACCCATATGATGGCTTTGCGTGATCTGGGCCAAGAAATCGAAATTGATGGCACGGCGGTCAACCTTACGGCGGTGGAATGGGAAACCAAGTCTATTTTATTGACTGAAATGAGTGTGACCGCTACGGCACTGGTATGTATGCTGGCGGCGGCGCTCGGTAAACAAACCACCATTTATAATGCTGCCTCCGAACCGCATTTACGCACCTTGCAGCATCAGTTGGTGCAGATGGGCGCAAAAATCGAGGGGATTGGCTCCAATTTACTAACGATTTATGGCATCGGGGAGGCATTTAAAGGCGCAACGATTGATTTGCCTTCCGACCATATTGAAATTGCCAGCATTGCCGCGATTGCCGCCATGACCGAGGGGCACGTCACCATTCATGATGTCCACCCGCCTGATTTGCAAATGATTCTCAAAGGGTATGAACGGCTTGGCCTGAATTTTTATCTGGAAGCGCCGAAAAATGGTAATGGCAAAAACATTTTACACATCCCCGAACAGCAAAATATGCGGGTGGCGCGGCTGGCCGATGAAACCGATGTCTCGATTGATACGGCCCCATGGCCCGGATTCCCCTCCGACCTTGTAGCGATGGCAGCGGTTTTGGCGACCCAGACACGTGGCACGACCCTGATTCACGAAAAACTGTACGATAACCGCCTGCTGTTTACCGATAAATTGAAGGGGATGGGCGCACAAATTTTGCTGTGTGACCCGCACCGCGCCATTGTTATCGGTAAGAGCCATCTGCGCGGGGAATACATTGATTCGCCGGATGTACGGACGGGCTTGGGCCTGTTTGCCGCGACGCTGTGTGCCGAGGGCAAATCCACCATTGATAATGCGGAATTGATGAACTATGTCTTTGAAAACATGGTGCAAAAACTGGTCGCGCTCGGCGCTCAAATTCAGGTAGCCGATCTATGATTGACCTGCCGATTCAATATCACACTATCGGCGGCCTCAAAACTCGTGTGGCGGTCATTGGCGAAGGGCCGGTGGTACTTTTGCTGCATGGGTGGGGTGGCGCGATTCACAGCATGGCCCCAGTGGCGGTGCAAATGGCGGGTAATGGCTATACCGCGCATGTGCTTGACCTCCCCGGTTTTGGCGAAACCGAACTGCCCACAACCGCGTGGAGTATGCCGGATTATGCGCGATGGGTGGTGCAATATTTGGACGCGGCAGGATTAGATAAGGTCTATTTAATTGGACACTCGTTTGGCGGACGTATTAGCCTCATTTTGGGGGCGGATTATCCTGAACGGGTACGCAAAATCGCCCTCTCCAACAGCGCGGGTGTTAAACTACCCCCTCTATTCAAATTACGGGCGTATTATGTTGGTCGCAAAGTGCTAATGACCGTTTTGAGCCTGCCCGGATTAGGTGGATTAAAAGAACAGACACGCCTGTACTTGCGTAAAAAATTCGGCTCCTCGGATTATTTAAACGCTGGCCCATTGGCGGAAACCTTTAAGCTGGTCGTCGCTCAAGATTTAGTCCCTTATGCGCGGCGTATCATAGCCCCCACCTTATTATTTTGGGGCGACAGGGATATGGATACCCCGTTGGCGGAGGGGCGTGTGTTGGAACGTGAAATCCCCGACGCGGGCTTGATAGTGTTTGAGGACGCGGGGCACTTCGCCTATCTGGAAAATCTGCCGCGTTTTGTGCATGTCGTGAATCATTTTTTTACACAGGATAAAGCATGATTGCTGTACTACTCTTGGCTGCGTTTTGGGCCACGCTGACCTGCTGGCGCATTTATCGGCTGGCGCGTTTTTTCCAAATTGAAGAATACATGTCCAGTCGTTTTTTGCGCTGGATGGTTGCCAAACGCGAACGCAGCACCCCTAACCGTTTTGTAGAGGGGGCAGTCACGGGTCTGGTATTGATGGTCGCCTTGACCGCTTTTGGCCTCGATACCCTTGCGATTCATATAGGGCTTTGGGCGGCCATTATCGTGTTTATCACATGGCCCGAACCTGTCAAAGAGGTCAAGAAAACATTCAAAGCCACCCAACGCGCCGTGCGGTTACTGGGAACGGCTTTTGTGTTGGCGATTGTGTTTAATTTGGGTTTATCTCTGATGTTGGCAAGCCTAGCCGATGAAGTCACGGGCAGCACATTGGGGGCGGTGTCGCTGATTGGCATGATCGCCTATCTGCTGGCCCCGCTTGCCCTCTCCGTCGCCAATGGTTTGATGTACCCCGTCGAATCTTCGATGCGGCGCATGTTCCGCGAACGTGCCCGTCGGCGTTTGGCCCAATCGCGGGTCAAGGTGATCGGTATCACGGGCAGTTTTGGCAAAACCAGCACCAAAGATTATCTGCATCATATATTGAGTGGACGTTATAAGGTTATCAAGACACCGAAAAGCTATAACACACTCATGGGGGTGTGTCTGGTCATCAATAACGACTTTGACCCCAACGCAGGCGATGATTATTTCATTATCGAGATGGGGGCGTATATCCCCGGTGAAATCAAGCGCATTTGTGAATTAACTAAGCCCCAAGCAGGCATTGTTTCGGCTGTTGGCCCCCAGCATTTGGAGCGTTTTGGTACATTGGAAAATGTTGTCACTGCCAAATATGAGTTGGTGGAGGCCGTGCCAAAAGATGGGTTTGTAGTCTTTAATTTTGATGATGAATTGGTGCGGGGCATGGGCGAGCGCGGGTATCCTGACACGTGTATCGGCGTGTCGTATGGCAATCCACCCCGCGAAGATGCCCGCCTGATTGCCCAAAATATCCAGCATACCCTTGATGGCCTCAAGTTTGATGTGGTGGATCGGCAGACAGGCGAGGAGCGCACCTTTAGCACGACCTTGATTGGCTTGCATAACGTCACGAATATCCTCTTGGCAACAGCGGTAGCCCATCAATTGGGCATGTCGTTGGGCGAAATCGGACTGCGTGTAGCGACCTTAACCGCCACCGAACACCGCCTTAAACAAACCCGCCTGCCGAATGGGGTCATGATGTTGGATGATGCCTACAACACCAATCCTGTCGGGTCAGCCAGTGCCCTTGAGGTATTGAAACTCAATCAACATGGGCGGCGGGTATTGATTACCCCCGGCATGGTCGAACTTGGCCCACTGCATGAACAAGAAAATGAAAAACTGGGTCAGCGGGCAGCAGCGGCCTGCACAGATATTGTGCTGGTGGGGGTCGAACAAACCAAGCCAATTCAGCGTGGGGTGAAAAATGCCGGGTTTGATGAAACCCATCTGCATGTTTTTGAGACCGTGACTGAGGCGATTCAATGGTATCAAGCTGAATTGAAGGCAGGCGACGCGGTGCTGATTCTCAATGACCTGCCAGATAACTATATGTAAATACTGGGCGAGTCCTCGCCCCTACGAATGGAAATCATGACAAATGGCGAATAATAAACTAACGGTGGGTGTGATTTTTGGCAGTTGTTCAGTGGAACATGATGTTTCGATTGTGACGGCCCAACAAATCATGCAGGCCATGAATCCCAATAAATATGAGATTGTGCCGCTGTATATCACCCGTGATGGTCGCTGGCTGAGCGGGCCGGGCCTGCGTGATATCCAAAATTATCAATTGGACGATATTTCGCAGGTGGCAACGGTCTATGAAGTGATGTTTTCCTCCAATACCCGCTACCCCGGCATTATTTACCCCCCATTGGCAGGCCGTCTGCAAAAAAATACCTTCCAGCGCATTGATGTGGCCTTTTGTTCGGTGCATGGCACACATGGCGAAGACGGTACGCTGCAAGGGCTGTTGGAGATGGCGAACATCCCCTATATCGGCACAGGAGTTTTAGCCTCAGCGATTGCCAACCATAAAGTTGTGGCGAAGGCCCTGCTGAAACCCTATGACATTCCCGTATTAGAGGCGGTTGCCTTTACACGGCGCGATTGGTTGGCGAACCCCACCCCGATTTTGGAGCGCATTACCGAGCAGGGTTATCCGGCGTTTGTGAAACCTGCCACCCTCGGTTCGAGCATCGGGATTGCTAAGATTGAAAACGAAGATCAAGCGCGGCTGCATATTGATGTCGCCGCCAGCCTTGCCCAAGATTTGCTGGTCGAACGGGCACTCGTCGGCGGGGTCGAAATCAACTGCTCGGTGATGGGCAATATTGAAATCGAAGCCTCGGTTTTGGAGCAGCCCCTCTCTGGTGAAGCCTTTTTGACCTATGA
Source organism: Chloroflexota bacterium (assembly GCA_024434115.1). Taxonomy (GTDB): domain Bacteria; phylum Chloroflexota; class Anaerolineae; order Aggregatilineales; family J027; genus CFX10. The sequence goes on along the minus strand of QMIT01000002.1, from coordinate 178,287 downwards.
CGAAAAATATATGCGTGGCAAGGGGGGTAAATCAGCAGGGATGAAAGGTGCTGATCGTATTATCCCGGCCCCCCTCAGCCCCGAGTTGACCGCCAAGATTCAAGACATCGCCAAACGTGCTTTCCTCGCCATACAGGGACAGGGCATCGCCCGGATTGATTTTCTGGTCAAACCGGATTTGGGTGAGGTGTGGCTGAATGAAATCAATACTCTGCCGGGGTCCCTGTCGTTTTATTTGTGGGAAAAATCCGGCAAAACCGCCGCGCAGGTCGTAGATGAATTGATTCAACTCGGCCTCCAGCGCCACGCCGAAAAACGCCAAACGACCTTCGATTATCGCAGCAAATTGCTAGAACATGCGGCACAGCGCGGGTTGTCGGGTGTCAAGAAATAATGTGGCTCAAAAATGAACTCCACCGCCTCCTAGACCCGCTGATGGCATGGCGGAATGGGAGGGAGTGGCGTTCAAAATTGGCTGATTTGCCCGATGGGGAATATCAGGTGCCGTTTGATGTTCCCTATATCCCCCAATTCGCCAGCCCCGAACGTATTAACGATTACATCCATCACGGTTATGATGGTACACACGACCCCAATTGGGCCGTTTTTGGTTCACCCGACCCCCAAGACTATGCTTTTTGGTCACATCGAGTATGTGCGCTGGCCGTCATCAAAATGGCAATTGAGGCGTACCACTCCAATAACACCACGCCGACGTTATGGCAGTTGACACAGGCGGGACTCACCGAAGGGGGCTATGTGGTGCGGGATACACAGGGCCGCTGGATTGACGAGGGGTGGTATTTTACGGCACAGGTTAAATTAGCCGCTCAATATGGTCTGGACATGAAGGGCTACAGTTATGCGTCCCCACTCGGAATCTGTTATCATGTTTGGCAGGGGAATCTGGTTGCCGCGACGGTGACACCAGAGCTTGGGGAGCAGAAACCACAAACGCGCCGCTATGGGGGACATTCGGTGTTGTTACATGGGTTTCGATGGCGGGAGGGTCGCCCTACGCATTATCTCCTTCACAACCCCTCTGGTCGTTATCCTGAATTGCAGGCGGATGCGTGGATACCTGCCCGAAAATTTCACCAAGCCTATGCCTATCGCTTTGCCGTATTCATCACCGAGGAGTGAATCAATTCTTATGACGCGCTTGAATCCAATGACCGAAGAAGAACTTGTGCCTTATCTTGAGTTTTTGATGGTGGACTATGCCAACGAAAAAGTAAAAGCAGGGAATTGGCCCGCTGACCAAGCGATGGAACTTTCCAAAGCTGAATTTGCCCGCCTGCTGCCCGATGGCGTCCATTCAGCCGACCAATACCTTTTTTCGATTTTTGATGAGGCCAAAGGGCAAAATGTCGGGGCGATTTGGTTTGCGGCACGTGGCGAGGGTGGCAAAAAGTCGGCGTGGATTTATGATCTGTTGGTTTACGAAGAATTTCGTCGGCAGGGTTATGCTACCCAAGCGATGTTGGCGCTCGAAGATGAGGTGAAAAAAGTCGGTTTGGACAGCATCGGGTTGCACGTTTTTGGACATAATCAATCGGCCTATGCGCTGTATCAGAAAATCGGCTATGAAACGACCAACATCGTCATGGCGAAAAAGTTAGAATAATCGTCGGTTGGTAAAAACAACTGAGGGTGGGCTAACCTCTGACCCGATTTATCTGTTACAATAAAATATTGTCAGTTGAATGGAACAATCCAACTATTAGTTTCGTCTACAGCGTGAAGTGTTTATCTTTGATTGAGAACCCCATTTCACGCTTTATCTCGGAGAGGCTTCAGTGCCCTATCAATCGAGAGGGAATCGTCGTAATAATGTGCAGCTTGGTGCCACACGGGTTTATGCTGGCGCTGTGCCGCGTCGTATCCCTGAATATATCCTTGATGCCATCCCCGGTGGACTCGCGTGGTTGGCACTGGGAATTGTGGTGCTTGGCGCGATTTATGCTCCTATGACGATGATGTTGGGCGCGGCGCTGTTGGGCATGTATTCTGCGGTGCGGTTTCTGTTTGCCGGGGTTGCTGTGTTGATGGGCCTACGGCGGATTCGCACATGGGAAGCCCGGGATTGGCGTAAATATTATGCCAAACATGCCAACGACCTCAGCTTGTCGTTGGAAAAAGTGCATCACGTCATCATCATCCCAAATTATAAAGAAGACCTCGACACCTTGCGGACGACGTTAGACCGTCTTGCGATGCAACCAAACGCGCTGGATGCGATCACCATTGTCTTGGCGATGGAATCCGGCGACCCCGATGGCATTGCCAAAGGTGAAATCCTCAAAGCCGAGTATGATCGCCTGTTTGCCCACTTTTTCTTCCCAGTGCATCCCAAAGGATTGCACAACGAGATTCAGTGCAAATCAGCCAATCAAGCATGGGCGGCACGCTGGGCACGTCGGCAGTTGGTAGATGAAATGGGCATGAACATTCATCACATTGTCGTGACGACGATGGACGCCGATACGCTCTGGCATCCGCGCCATTTTGAGGCGTTGGGGGTAATGTTCGCCCTTGATGACCGCCGCTATTCGGCCTTTTGGCAAGCACCCATTCGTTATCATGGCAATGTATGGGAAATTAATCCCTTCATGCGCCTGCTGCACGCCTATTCCTCGGCATGGGAATTGGCCTACATCGCGGCTCCGTGGTGGCGTGCCCTGCCGATGTCATCCTATTCTATGAGCCTGAAATTGTTGGACAACATGGGCTATTGGGATTCGGACGTGATTGCCGACGAATGGCATATGTATATCAAGTCGTTTTTCAAACGCGAAGGCGATTTGGTGCTGCGTCCCATGTTTTTCCCATTCTTGGCGTGTGCCACCACCGGGAAAAATGTCTGGGATTCCGTGATGCACCGCTATCGCCAAACGCTGCGTCATGCGTGGGGGGCCAAAGAAATCGGTTATGCCATTTCGCAAATGAACGAACACCCCTCCACCGGTTTTATGAATGGGTTTAAGCTGGTCTTTCGCGTAGCCCATGATAACTTACTAGCCGGAGCCGGCTGGGTAATTATCACGCTGGGAACACAACTGCCTGCATTACTCCATCCCGAAGTGGTACGCGAAAACTCGAATGCCCTGCCATTTGTGCTGTTGCAGGTCGGGTTTTTAATTGTGATTGTCATGACCCTGTTTGTGTTTTTCGTAGATGCTCGGTTGCGGCCACCTCGTCCGGCGGGCAATGTCAGCACACGCAAAGAACGCTTGATGACCCTGTTAAGCATCCCGATGCTGCCGACCATCACCTTAATCTGTGTGGCTTTCCCAGTGGTACAGGCCCAAACGCAATTGATGTTGGGGATGCCGTTGGAGTTTAAGGTCACGAAAAAAAACTAAACTCCCTCACTTGAGACACTTGCGATGACAAAGCCCCTGACCCGTTGGGGCTTTTTTGTTTGTCATGTGGCGTGTACGATATAACAGATCATTTAGAACCCCATTGTTGAAGAAAATAGGCCTATGAACGCACTGCTTACGAGAATTTCTAAACGGCTTCACCCCGCTTTTGACAGTCTTGGTGCTCGCAATATTGGGTTGATTGCCGATACCTTAGCATTTCTTTTGTATACGCCTATAGCTTTGATAGGGATTGTTTGGCTTGTACTAGAAACCGATCAAGGGGTGATACAACGCGAATGGCCCATGCTGATGACCTTGTTGATCTTTATTGCCTTAGCCGAGCGGCTCGACTTTTTCCTTGCCTTGTCTATGGGGACAGAACAGGTCTCTACACAGGGGTCGCTTGCGCCGATTATCACGTGGTCGGGGGTGCTGCTGTTTGGCCCAACCGTTTTCTGGCTTCAGTTTTTGGTGGCAGTTGGGGACTACTTCTATGAATGGTGGCGTGCTCCCCGCCTAAGTTTTGTATTTTGGAATGTTTTCCGGCGATTCCTCGGCGAGGTTGTTTCATGCACGATAGCAGGGTTACTGGCCTTGAGTATTTATGAAGGGCTAGGCGGTGAATATCCCCTCCCAAGCCTGAAAGCCGATGATTTCGCGTTAGGATTGACCGCGATTCTTCTCCATATTGGGATTGCCCAATTGTTTGACCTCCCCTACACGATTTACATATTGCGTCAAATCTATATTTCGCCGGAATTTCGGGCTGGCTTCAAAAATGTTCTGCTGGTGGTTCTCTTGTCGGTAGCTACCAGTTTTCTAATTGAACCCTTTGGTATATTGGGGGCTGGTCTTTATTCAGGGGATGGTTATTTAGCCTTTTTGATGTTTGCGACGGGCTTATTGCTGATTTGTGTGCTGCTCTATCGCCTAAGTAAATCAGTAGACAGCAGTCAGCAGCGTTCGCGTGAAATGGAACTCCTTGAGCAAATGAGCCGCGAAATCTTGAATGGGCCACCCGACGCTTCGGCCCTGCCGGAGATTTTGAAAACGCATGTCCCGCCCATGTTTCTCAGTTCGGCAATCTTCATTCGGTTATATCCAGATCGCACCCTGCTCGATCATGTGATTAATCAGTATCGGCCCAACGATGATTTTTGGCAGTGGTTAAGCGGCCAAAACGAACCCGTCACCATAAAAGCCAAAGAAATCATGCCTTGGGCAAACAAGCCCGCGATCTTTTCGATGCTGACTGTACCCATATTGGATGCGGAAACCCGTGAGACAATTGGCGGCATTTATTTTGGTGGCTTGAGGATCGGAAAGATGGATCGCTTTAAGTTACCGTTGCAGTCCCTCGCTGCACAAATCGCCTCAGCGGTTCACAGTGCCAAAGTGTATCAAGAGACATTAGCCCATCAGAAAACCATGCAAGAATTGGCGTTTGCGGGGCAGGTACAGGCCAGCTTTTTACCGAGTGAGCTGCCACAAGTAGAGGGATGGCAGTTGGCGGCGACGATTGACTCTGCCCGCGAGACCTGTGGCGATTTTTATGATTTGATTAACTTCCCGGACGGCAAAATTGGCTTTGTGGTAGCGGATGTGGCGGACAAAGGGACGGGAGCGGCGCTGTTTATGGCCCTCAGCCGCACCTTGATTCGCACCTATGCCTTTGAGTATCCCGATGAACCTGCGACAGTGTTGCGGGCGGCTAATCAACGCATTTTGCAGGATACACGCACCAATCTTTTTGTGACGGTATTTTATGGGGTGCTAAATCCGGCAGATGGAATGTTGACCTATGCCAGCGCAGGCCATAACCCGGCCTTTATTTTGAATATTAAAGATGGAGAGGGAGTACAAAAATTAGCCAAGACGGGTATCCCGATGGGCATGTTTGATACAGGCAAATGGAAACAGCAGTCTCATCGGCTAGCCCCCGCCGATGTGTTAATTATGTATACCGATGGTGTGACCGAGGCACAGGACATTGCGGGTAATTTGTATTCAGAAGATCGCCTTCTCAAGACCATTCGCGCCAATCCTGTCTTGAGTTGCGACCATATGCGCGATACAGTGGTCACTGATATACACGAATTTGTCGGGAATGCGCCGCAGTCAGATGACATTACGTTGATGTTGGTGATGCGAGAGACATCCTGATGACAGACCGATTAGAAATTTTCCGATTGATGGGGGTTCCACCGCGCGGCATTTTAATTGAGACTATTCATTTGGTGCTGTTTGGAAAAACTCTAGTGTTAGACTGCCTTTATGACCCTGAGGCACCAAAACGTTTTAAAATCCGATTTGAAGACTGCACTAAAATTAACTGGGAGCTTTACAATGAATTAGATGAGCGCGATAAAGCCCTAGATGTCGTTGATATTGTTTTCAAGCAAGATCAGAATTCCCAGTGGGCTGAAATCGTTTCGGAAGTGGTAATTGATGTGTGGCATAAATCGGTTCATATCGAAAAAGATTGGTAGCTGGTAAAGTCAGGTAAATGGCAGGTGGCTGTTTATCTGGGGTGGAAACATCATAGGTCAAACGTATTCGACCTTATCACAAGGTTGGTGTAAACCTATTGCGTGATTTTTTGATTCATCAATCGGAGTGACATCGGTGTTGAAAAAATTAGGTTTAGGCATCTGGGTCGGTTTATTATTTGGCGTGATGGCGTGCAATTTGAGCGGGGCAGATGAGGGTAATGCCCTACCCACACGGACATTGCCACCAGCGGCCTTGTTTACCTTACCCCCCATGCCAAGCCAAGCCCCGTTGGTTGCGGGCCAAATCAACGCGACACCGATTCCTACTAACACACCTGAACCTGTCTGCACCAGCGATACTACGTTGCGCCAAGTGCGTTATGAGGCGGAGGCGACACTCGATTGGCCGACTCAATCCGTACAAGTGCAGCAAACGACGATTTATCGCAATGATTCACAAGATTATTTGCACGAGATCGTATTCCATGCCGAACCCAATCATCTGCCAGATATTATGATCTTTGCACAGGTGGTAGATGCGGATGGGCATGTCATAGAAGGGGTAACTTTGGACGGCACACGCCTGTCTGTGCCCCTGCAAGATAAACTCGGCCCGAACTGCGAAATTGTGCTGCATTTAAATTTCAGCCTCAAATTGCCTGCCATTTATGACAGCTACGGTGGTCGTTGGGGTTATCTGGGGTACAGCTTCCGCCAGACGAATTTGGGTTTATGGTTGCCAACCATCGCTATTTATGAGGGGGATGGGAATTGGTACGTGCCGCGTGAATACAACATCGGCGAACAGACGATGCCAATCGCGGGCGATTATGATGTGGAACTGACGGTGGTCAATGCGCCCCCATCTTTGCAAGTGGCCGGGCCGGGTGAGGTTGCCCAACCGGAAAACAATGTTTGGACATTTAACCTTGAAAGCGCCCGTGATTTATCCATCAGCTTGAGTGATGCCGTTCAAAAAACGAGCGCGATGGCAGGTGGGGTGCTGGTTGAACTCTATTATTTCCCCGATAACGCACCAACGGGGTTAAACCCGGCGGGCCATGCGCTGGATACTGCCCAAAAAGCCCTTGTTGTCTTTACCCAATCTTATGGGCCGTATCCCTATGACCGCCTTGTGATTGTCGAAGGCGATTTCCCGGATGGCATGGAATTTACAGGCATGGTGTTTGTTAGCGAGGCGTGGTTTCGGACATGGAGCGGCAATAATAACGATTGGCTGACCATCATCACGGCCCATGAAATATCCCATCAGTGGTGGTATGGCCTTGTGAGCAACGATCAGGGTCTTAACCCTTATTTAGATGAAGCATTGGCGACGTACAGCGAACTTCTCTTTTTTGAACGCACTGACCCCGAACGAGTCAATTGGTGGTGGAATTTCCGTATTCTAAAACACCCTACCGAAGATGCGGTGGATTCGTCCGTGTACAATTTCACAGCGTTTCGCGGATATATTGATGCGGTGTATCTACGCGGCGTGTTGATGCTGCAAGATGTTCGGGACATGGTGGGAGATGCGGCGTTTTTTGCGTGGCTGAAAACATATGTTGCTAATAATCGGGGACGGATTGCCACCCCGTCAGATTTGTGGGGGAGTTTGCCGCCCGATGAATTTACGTTGGTTGCCGAAATCCGCCGCACCTATCTGAATGCCAAAGATAGCGCCGTCGCCGGTGAGCCAACGCAGCAATTTAACCCAAGTCAGGTGGCAGAATAGAGTGCAGAATTTAGAACGTGCATTCTATTACTATCAATTATATGCGCCGAATTTGAATTCGTAACTACAGTTACGAATTCCCTTGTGGCTTATATAAGTGACCACCATTTGCTGCTAGTGTTCTGAGACATACAGCATGATATAGACCAGTACGCCTGTCACCGAGACATAAATCCAGACAGGCCAGACGTAGCGGGCAATTTTGCGATGCCGCCCGTCAAAGGGGTCTTTGTAGGCTCGCCACAGGGTCAGTAGAATAAACGGCACATTCACCGCCGCCAAAATCACATGGGGGATGAGAATCAGAAAATAGATAATCCGCAGAATGCCCTCGCCCTCATAGGGTTTGGAGCCGACTTGGGCATGGTAAATCAGATACGAGGTCAGGAATACCGCTGAAACGATGACAGCAGCAATCATCGTGGCGCGGTGGGCCTTCCAGCGGTCATGTTTGATGAAATAATAGGCCAAACTCAGCAGAATCGCCGCTGTTGTATTCAAAATCGCGTTCAGGGTTGGTAAATCGGAAGTGGCTAACATGCCGATACGCCTTCGGTTGGGTGGGGCGGATTTTTAGAAACCCGCCACCGATGAATTATACAAAGCGGGTTTTAAAAACCTGCCACTGATGAAACGCACACAAACAGGATAATCACGGCGAGATAGAGATTACTGGTCAGAAACAGCTTGAGGGCTTGTTGGCGCGTCGGCACAAAAATTAGGCGCAGGCTGTGCATCAGGAAATAGAGGGTCATCAGGGCAGCAGGTACAAAATAGAGCAGGCCCAACGCAGAATCCGCACCCAGCGCAAGCGCCAAAATTGCCAAGCCGATGGCATGAACAAAGCCCCAAATGGCGGAAGTACGCGCCGAAGTCTGGGTAGGCAGCATGGGAGTTTTGCTGGCGATGTAGTCATCCCGATACATAATTGCCAGCGCCCAAAAATGGGTGGGTGTCCAGAGGAACACAATCGCGGCAAGGGCCAATACACCGGGGTCATTCCACGCGCCAACGGCTGCCCCACCACTTAAGACGGCACAGCTTCCCGCCGCCCCACCAATTACGATATTTAGCATGGTGCGGGGTTTGAGCCAGATGGTATAGACGCCGACGTAAATCATCGCGCCGAGCAGCAAGAAAAAGCCAAGTTCAGGGTTGAAGGGCCAGACCGCCGCGACAGGCAGCAAGATCATGGCAAGGGCAATCCACAGCACGTATTCGGGATGCTGGATATCGCCCGTCACCAACGGACGTTGACGGGTGCGTTTCATATCGCCATCGGAGTCACGCTCAATATATTGATTGAGGGCTGATGCACCCGCCGCAGAGAGGCCGCCTGTCACCAAGAGGATAAGCATATCGAGTAGACCGGGGCGACCTGCTGCTCCCAAGAAAGCGCCACCCACCGCCGCAAACAACAGCAGGCTGACAATGCGCAGTTTGAATAAATTCGTCAATGTTTGCCACAGCGATACTTCGCGGGCAGCAGTTCCGGTAAGGGTATTGGTGTCTTGCCGAATGCTCAAATCATTTACTCCCCTGTGGTTTATTTTTGCGATACATCCCGAATGCCACGATGATGACAACGGCGGTTACTCCCAATGCAGGCCATAACCAGCGCGTCCATTTGTTTGAGGCTTCGGCAACATCAAGTTCAAAACTGGCCGTACCCTGACCCAGTTCGCCATCAATTACAATCGTGATTTGCCACCGACCTGTTTTATCCAAACGCAAAGGGGCTTCATAAAACAGTTTTTGGGTGGCATTATCATGGGTGGCCTGCTGCGATTTTGTCACTGAAAGATCAGACGCCAAAACCGCGCTTACTCGTACATCGGCTTCTAAGATAAAGTCTTTTTCTTGATCCTGCACCGAGAGGGTGACGTGTAATTCATCTTCAACGGTGACATCTTTTGGGTCTGTCCACGCCGAAACCAAATACGGCCCTGCTTCGACTTGCTCCAATTTTTGATTGCCCAAGCCATGTGCATCAGTACGCGCCATTGGGATAAAGGTCGCACCGAGTAACCCCAACCATAATCCAAGCCGTTTCATGACGCAGCGATTCCTTTGGCTTGCTGACGTTTAAGACTGGCTTTTTTGGCCTTGATCTGAGCCTGCTTCTCCGAATAATCCATCAGACGCGAAATCAAAATCAAAATGGTATAGCCATACATCATGCCACCCGGAATCCACATAATTAGACCGCCGATGGTTTGGTCGCGGTGGGCCTCAATGCCCCACATGCGCGGCACGGTGGCGTAATAGGTATAAATCAACTCCGGCGACATGGTGATATAGATGCCAAGTAGCAAATTTTGGAAGTAGGTGGCGGCGGCGAACATGATGCGCTTGCCATAGGTGCGGTGTTTATGAAATTTGGGGGCTGCGTCGGTGGTGTGCCACCAGATGGCAAGGGCCGTACCGAAAAATAACAAATGTTGGATATTATGGACAGTGCTGTGGGTCGTGGCGCGTTCATACATTTCGGCGTCGTGCCACATCCACAAATTGAGGGTATAGAACATCCAAATAATCCCCGGCTTGGTGATGGTGACAATGAGTTGCCGGAGCGGTGATTTCTGATTAAGGAATTTAGCCAGTTGCAGCCGAATCGGGCGTGGCAATCCCCACATCCCAATCGGCATGGGGGCGGCCAGCATAATCAGCGGGGCGGCGTACATCATCATGAGAATGTGCTGAATCATGTGAACGAAAAACAGCAGCGATTCAAATGTGCCAATCCCCGACAGGAGTGCTAGGGCAATGAACCCCATGCCCGCGAGGTAGGAAGCAAGCCGCCACCCGTTGGCGATTTTTGCGCCCATGCGTCGCAGCCGCACCCAGCCCGTTACGTAAATAGATACGCATGTCAGCAGGACGAAAATTACGTCCCAGCGCCATTCCCATGATTTCAGGAAGGCTTCAGTTGTTGCATCCATTGGATTTTATGGCATACCTTCAAACAAAGGCGGGTTATCTCAAACTTGCCTAACCCGCCCCTGCTCAATTGTGATTTTCAGAAAAGCGTAGTCGCAGCCGATTAATGCGCGACAGTCTCCGGCACGGTTCCGATCAGATAGAGGGCGACATAGAAGAAGACCCATACCACGTCAACAAAGTGCCAGTAAAGAGCGGCAGATTCAACCCCCCAATGGCTCTTGGAAGAATAATGGCCGCGAATGCCATTAAAAAACACGATCAATAGGAAAAGCACACCTGTGATGACGTGCAAGGCATGGACACCTGTCATGAAAAAGAACAGGCCGCCTTCAATATGACCATCAGGCTTGAAGTGATTGAGGGCCTCGTCCCATTCATAAACCACCCCACCCACAAAGACCAAACCCAAGAGAATCGCCAAAAAGGTGCTGAGATTAAATTGGAAGCGGTCATTGTGTTTGATGGCAACTTCGGCGCGATTGACGAAAAAGCTACTCACCAACAGGATAGAGGTAATTAACAAGCCCAACGATTGGCTGAGTTCGGGGCGGGTGAAGCCATCTTCATTGCGTCCCAAGACGATTCGCATAATGAGAATCCCGGCGAACAGGAAGGTTTCGGAGATGATAAACAGCCACATCCCCAAACGATTAAACTGAAGCTGACGTTCGGGCGCGATTGGAATTAGGCCGCCATGATGTTCACCATGCTCCACTACCGCGCCGTGATGGGCAATCGGTTCAAGTGCTGTCGTACTCATTATTATTCTGCGTGCCCCTCGTCTACTTCGTCTTCAGGATTCCACATATGCGAAATGTGCATGTAGTAGTTGATGATGACGCCCGCCTTGACCACTGCGATGAGGGTCAGCGGAATCAGCGTGCTGCTAAACAATGGAATATCATCGGCAGTCCCGATAACATATTCAATGGCGGTGAAAACCCCCAACACTACAAGGACAATAATGCCCTGTAGATATTCGGCGGCTTTGCCTTTGCGTGATTGTGTATCGTGTTCCATAATTGGCTTTCCCCCTTAAAAATTAGTCACCAGCAACGGGCACGGCGGCAACACCGCTGCCAACTGCTTCGGGTTTATCCAGTGGTGTATAGGCGTCTTCTAGTGGCGCAACTTGATCTTCCGGACTCAAGATGGCATAGACCGCCCCCGGCAAACCGTAATCATAGGGATGCCCCACAATTTCGGGGATAGCGCTGAAGTTGAATTCCGGCACTGGGGAAGCAATTTGCCATTCCAAGCTGCGTGAGCGCCAAGGATTGGCGGCGGCTTTGACACCGTAACGGGCACTAAACGCCATGTTAAAAATAAAGATCAGCATACTGCCGCCCGCAGCAAACGCGCCGATGGTTGCCAACATATTCAGGCTGCCAAAACCCCACGCTGAGTCGTAATCAGCGTAGCGGCGAGGCATCCCCAAAACGCCGATGCGGAACAAGCTGAGGGCGAAGGTGGCGAACCCCCCGAACATGAACCAGAAATGGACACGTCCCAAGAATTCGTTAAACATCTTGCCCGTCATTTTGGGGAACCAGAAGTAGATTGCTGACAATAGTGAGAACAGGAATCCACCGAACACCGTAATGTGGAAGTGAGCCACGACCCAATGGGTATCGTGCAGGTGAATACCTGTGACCACCAAGCCGTTGGGAGGGCCTGTTAGACCGCCGAGCAGGAACAAGATAAACGCACCCAACGAAAATAGCATGGGGGTTGAGATATGAATCTTGCCGCCCCAAAGTGTGCCGATCCAGTTAAAGAATTTAATCCCCGTCGGCACGGCGATGGTGAGGGTGGTCAACATGAAGGGCAGGCGTAGGAAGGGATCCATTGCCGAGGTAAACATGTGATGTGCCCATACGAGATAACCCATGAAGGCAATCGCCATACTAGATAGGGCAATCGGTTTGTAACCAAAGAGCGGCTTGCGGCTGAACACAGGCAAAATTTCGCTGATGACACCTAACCCCGGCAGCACCCAGATGTAGACCGTCGGGTGTGAATAGAACCAGAAAATATGCTGATAGAGCGTGACGTTGCCGCCGCGTGCAGGATCATAGAAGGGAATGTTGACCCAACGTTCGATCAGGACGGAGATGAAGGCCAAACCGAAGAACTGGGTCGCGGTGAATTGGAGCAGGGAGGCCGCCAACACACCCCAGACGAATATGGGCATACGGAACCACGTCATGCCGGGGGCACGCATCATAAAAATCGTGACCAGCAGGTTAATCGAACCGACAATGGATTGGAAGCCGAGAATGAAGATAGACAGTAGGACAAATTGCATCCCCAATGGCGCTTTCACACTCAGCGGTGGATAGGCTGTCCATCCGGTATCAAAGCCACCCATTGGCAGGGCCATCAGCAGCAAAATCGCCGCAGGAACGCCAATCCAATAGGAAAAGCCATTTAAGCGCGGGAAGGCCATATCTTGAGCACCGATCATGATGGGCACAAGGTAATTGGAGAGCGCCCCAACGCCTAACAACACGGCAGCAATCATCAACAGCCCGTGAATACCAATGTAGTTGTTGTATTGTTGGTTGTCTAGAAATTGCAGACCGGGTTGAGCCAGTTCAGTACGAAAGATCAGCGCAAACAACCCGCCAATCATCAATACCAAAACCGAGGTCAGGCCGTATTGAATGCCGACGACTTTGTGATTGGTATCGAAGCTAAAATAGCGCGTCCACGTTGGGATGTCTTCTTTGGGGTGAAAGTGACCATCGCCGCCTTTGCGCCCGATTGACCAAGCAAACCAGTCGTTCATAGACCCTACGCCAGCCAAAAAGCCGAGGGTAAAGAAGATCGCGCCCATACCAGTGACTACTTCGGTAGCGGTATCCGGATTGGTGCGGGCCTGCCAAATGGTCGAGCCAAACAGGGCCTTTAGGGGCAGCATCAAATCCATTGTGTCCATGCCGAATGCTGCACGTACCAGATTGGTCAGGATCATGCCTGCAATCATAGCGATGATACCCACCACAAGGCCACGTACAAGCCCAATATGATAGAGAATACGGAGGGGTCTCGGTATTAACATAATGACACCTTTAGTTTACGACTGCTCCCACTTGTAAATCAGCTTCCGGCGATTCTTCGTTTGCGGAGGACTCGGCTTCCAATTCTTGTCGTCCAATTTCGGATTGTGACTTGATGAAGGCGAGGAGTTGACCCAACTGCACTTCGGAGAAAGTCGAACCATAGTTTTGAGGCATCACGCCGGCTGGATAGCCCTGATGGATTTGCCCATTCGGATTGACGATTGAGTCTAGAATATAGCTTTCATCGGCGAGGACGTTGCCTTCCCCTTCGATTGGGACTTCGCTGCCATAGAGTTCTTCCCATGTTGGGCCGACAACGCGGCTGCCGTCAAGGGAGTGGCAGGTTAGGCATGGTGCGGCGAGGGTTTGTCCAACGGCTACTTTATCCTGTAAGTCGGCAATTTTCTGTTCCATCCATTTGTCATAGGAACTTTGATCCATCACCAGCACATCTGCCAGCATGAGCGAATGGTTTAAGCCACAGATTTCAGTGCAGCGGACGCTATATTCACCTGCAAGGGTGGGGGTGACGCGATAAATTGTTTCCACACCCGGCGTAACGTCCTGTTTGACGCGCAGTTCGGGCACCCAGAAGGAATGAATCACATCTAGCGAATTCATTTCAAGTTTGATGGGTTGATTTTGTAGCAAGACCAGTTCTTTGCTGAAAAAACCGTCTACTTCTTCGGTATCGGGGTTGTCGGGATATTCAAATATCCATGCCCACTGCTGACCGGTTACTTTAATGACATATTCATTGTCTTCTTCTTTAAAAATGCCAATAAATTCGATCAGCGCGTAGATGCCCAGCACGGTCACAATAATCGCGGGAATGATCGTCCAGCCAAGCTCGAGTTTGGTATTGCCATGAATAAATTCGCCATCGCTGCGGTCATCTTTGGCGGCGCGGAAATAGAGCAGGCTGTGAAGGAACAGGCCGACCACCAAGCCGAAAATCACCGACATGACGATATATTCCACTAGGAAAAGTCGGTCAATGGCTTGGGCTTCTTCCCCAGCGGCGACAGGCAGAATATCCTGACCGCCAAAGCCGGGTATCATGCTGATGGCTTGGCAGAACAGCAGCATCACAATCGTAATGCCGCCGATCAAGACCAGCGCGGCGCGATGACCATAAATTCGATAATCGAGAGGATTGGTTGGTTCAGGATCACTGGTTTGGGCTTGCGTGATGTCACGATTTAAGCGCCAGACCACAAATGCAATAGCGGCAGCCATGCCACCCATTGCTCCGAGGACACCCACCGTCACCAATATAAACTGGACAGTTTTGTCGCCAGTTAGATTGAGTGCGGAGGCATCATCCCCACTTAATTGACGGGCAAATGAAAACCTACCCCCAGTCAGAAAAAACAGAATCCCGATGAAACTCACTAGAATCAGTAGAGTCCCCATCAATTGAGGTCGCTTGATCACTCGCTAAACTCTCCTTACAACGCCCTCTCGACCCTGCAAACAATATTTGTGCCCAATGTCACAAATAAATTGTACCATTTGTCACAAATTCTTGTCAAAAATATGCAACAAATAGTCTAACACAAATCAACTAGGCTGGTTGATGCGAAATTTGGGATTGAGGTTGTTCTTTGGATAGGTGCGACGATGCAACACTCACACGCCCGGCCAACAAGTAGATGAGGGTCAAACCACCGACAAACAAACTCGCGGTGATTAGATGTACTACCTGTAAGGCTGGCGGTAATCCCCCGTAAGCCATCCCTACACCAGCGACAATTTGGACAGCTAGTAGCCCCGCAGTTGCTTTTGCCGTTATTCTGAGCCAGCGACTGGGGTCAATCTTACGGTGGGTATAGTAAACAATTCCAACCATTCCGGCCACGATGAGCCAAGAATAGGAACGGTGAACCATATCCACCCAACTGGTTTCCTCAATCCACTTACTGCGGGCAAGCACTTCGCCTTGTTGGGTTTCGATGTCTTCCAGTTCGCCGCGCAGTTGTGTTCCCAAACCGACCTGTACCAATGTAAGCAGCAAGACTGCGATTGCAATCCAACCCAGTCGCCGCCGATGGACGGGTAAGTTTGTGAATGGTTTAGAATTGGGAAAAAATCCTGTGACAGTAGCATACAATAAAAGACTCACAATCACCAGCGCCAATATTAGATGGGCCGTCAAAACCCATGCTTCTAATTCGCTGACCACGACCTGACCCCCTAACCAACCCTCGAACACGACCAGCACAAACGCGCCAATGGAGGGATAGAGGATACGGCGGTTATCGCGGTGGTTGCGGATGGCTAAAATCAGCGTACCGAGAATCAAAAAGCCGATTATCACCCCAACAAAACGATTGGTATATTCAATCCATGCCAATTGAAAGTCAAATTTGGAGGCGTCAATGTTGCTTGGGACTTGGGATTCGGTGAGGGGCGGATAGTAGCGGCCAAAACATTTGGGCCAGTCGGGACAGCCCAATCCAGCATCCGAGGCACGCACCATGCCGCCGACCATAATCAGGATATACGTGGCAATGGTGGTCGCCAATGCCCACTTTTGAAAACGGGTAAACACGGTTTTGCTCCTTATCTATTGTTACCACGCGGGGATAAATCCGCCGTGCTAAATTTAGCCTAAAACAGCCTAATTCGATTCATTGAAAAGGTCGAAACATATGCTAAATGAATCGCCTCACACCATTTTTACGTAATTCTCCACAAATAGAGTCGCTCTTAAAGTCGCACGCTATCTTCGCTATACTTGCGCCTGTTTTCACAAGTCAATGCTGGGGAGTCTACGGAGTTTATCCCTTTATGAAACGTGCCTTACTGTTCGTCGCCGCCGGGATTTTTGCTCTCATTGTGGTTGGCGCGATAGCCGTCTATATTATTGGTCAGCGCACACCTACCGAGGACCCTGTTGTAAAAAGTGCTGCCCCAGACGAAAGCGCCATTTTCCCTGAATTGCTAGGGACATCCCTGTTATTAGAACAAGTTAGTGTTCCGAGTGAGCTATCCGGCGATTTTAAGCTGGTGGTAGTGTCCTACGACGTTTCTCAGCAGCCGGATGTTGATGAATGGCTGCCCGCGTTGGAAGGATTAAACGAAGCATTTCCCCAATTGGCAGGCTACTATATCCCCCTACTGCCCAAGAGTGCTGCCGACAGTTCGGTGTTTATTATCGGCGGGATGACGGCGACTGCCAAGAGTGATGTTGACCGTGCTCGTACTGTTGTCGTGTTTACGAACGTTGAAGCCTTTAATCGGCTGGTCAATGTGCCCGATTTGGGATCCATCCAGTTATTTTTGCTCGATCAAAACCAGCATATTCTCTGGCAGGGCAGTGGACACTATAATGAGAAAACGCTGGATGAGTTACGGACAGTTTTGCAAGGCGCTCTTGAGTAATCTATAGATTAGGGCGCTTTGACCGTAGCCTCACCTTCGATGACCACCTCGCCATTTTGATTGGTGCAAGTGGTTTCAAAAGTCACAATTTTTCTTTCGGCCCGCACCTGCGAAATCGTGACCGTCGCGGTGATGGTGTCGCCGATGTAGACAGGTTTTTTGAATTTGAGGTTTTGCCCCAGATAAATGGTGCCGGGGCCGGGTAGGTCGTTTGCCAAAACAGCCGAAATCAAAGCTGAGGTTAACATGCCGTGTACGATACGTTGACCAAAAACGGTGGTGGCGGCGTAGTCCGCATCCAAGTGGACGGGGTTGGTGTCGCCCGTCAAATGGGCAAAGGTGCGAACATCTTCATCGGTGAAAGTTTTGGTACGGCTGGCGCTGGCACCGGGTTCGTAGGTCATGCGGTCTCCTCACAGGGTAAATTCAGGCAAGTATGCGGCGATTGTACCGCGTAATTTTGAGGTTTGTTATGGAAATTGATTGGAACGCGACAGAGCTACCTGCCCAGCTTGCAAAGTATCCACTCAAGCCAATCGAGGCGGTCTCAGTTTTTGTGGATAACGCTGAGGTTGGCATTGTAAAAGTGGCTTTGCAAGACCTCGCAGGTTATGTGGAAAGCTGGGGGATCAAATCTGGCGTGTGGCTGGTGTTGGCCGTCGTCAAGATGTTGACGGAGATTGTGGAGGATTATCGCGCTGATGCCTCGCCAGAATTGCCGATGATTGGCTGTACGCCGCCCGCTTATTTTGAAATTGCCGTACCAACTGAGCAAGAACAGGAACTATGTCATCGGATACTTACCGCTTATAATGAAATCTATGCAGTAATGCTGCGGACACATCGGCAGTCGGGTAGCCCGATTTGGCATCGTCGCTCGACTGTGCAGTATTTTCCGCAATTGATGGTCGAAGGTAGTGGAACAGAACTTACCGAATAAGCGAATTATGATGAATTGGCACAATATCGAACTTCAACATATCCAACAGGCACTCGAATTACCCTATTTTGATGCTCTGCAAGCCCAACAGCGGATGGCTCCAATGGCGCGGGCCATGCTGCGACCCCCGGAACGACCCGGCAGTCCACGTATGGCAGCAGTGCTTATTTTGTTGTTTCCGGGGGATGAGGGGTTGCAATTTGTATTGACCCGCCGCCATGACTATCCCGGTGTACACGGTGGACAAATCAGTTTGCCGGGTGGGCAGCGCGAAGGCGAAGAAGCGTTTGAGGAAGCGGCTCTGCGTGAAACATTCGAGGAAGTTGGCGTGCCGAGCAACGCTATTCAACTGCTAGGACAGATTTCTAATGTCTATATCCCACCGAGCGATTTTTTTGTCTATCCTTATGTCGGTTATACACCGAGTCGCCCCATTTGGCAGCCTGACCCTGCTGAAGTTGCGGAGGTGTTGGAGGTATCGCTGTATCACCTTTTTGATGATGGCCTCAAACGCAGTGGTGAGATTACACGGAATGGGGCAACTTTCCCCATCAAATATTATGCACTCAATGGTCATATGGTATGGGGGGCAACAGCGGTCATGCTGAGTGAGTTTGAGGGACGCCTGCGAGCGGTGCTATCCCTAACGCCTAAAGAAATCCCTATTGACATTTAGTGGTGAATCGCTAAAATGTGGCTCATCTAAATATGTTGCCGAGGTAGCTCAGTTGGTAGAGCACTGCACTGAAAATGCAGGTGTCGCCAGTTCGAGTCTGGCCCTCGGCACTTTTTTTTTATTTAACAGGAGTGCTCTATGGCTTTCATCCCGCGCTCTCCCCACATCTACGAAATCAATACTTGGACATGGCTGCATAGCCTAAGCGTGAAATATCAACGCCCCATTACTTTAGGTTCAGTGCCCGATGAAGAATTAAAGATACTGGCTAGGCCCAATACTCCCTACGATGCGATTTGGCTGATGGGGGTGTGGCAGCGTAGCCTACGTGGTGTCCAGATAGCGCGTCATCACCCCGGTTTACAGGCGGAATATGACCGTGCCTTGCCTGATTACACCGATGATGATGTGGTGGGTTCCCCGTATGCCGTTCGGCATTATGTGGTAGATACGCACTTGGGTGGACGTGAGGAATTGGCTGCTTTCCGCGAGCGCCTGCAAACGTTGGGACTGGGGTTGATTCTCGATTTTGTGCCGAATCATGTTGCAACCGATCATGCTTGGGCCGAAAGTCATCCGGGGGTATTGTTGCAAGGCACACCGGAAGAACTCGCCAATGACCCGGACTCGTTTCTACAGGTGGGTCAGCACATTTTTGCACATGGACGCGACCCCTATTTTCCAGCGTGGACAGATACGCTGCAAGTGAATGCGTTTAGTCCGGCCCTGCGAAATTTAGTGGTTGAGACACTGTTGGACATTGCAGCGCAGTGTGATGGCGTGCGCTGTGATATGGCGATGTTGGTAGTCAGCGAAATTTTTGCACAGACATGGGGGGAACGGGCAGGTGATGTCCCCTCGATTGAATATTGGGAGGAAATTATCCCCAAAATTCGCCAGCAACACCCCGAATTCCTGTTTTTGGCGGAAGTGTATTGGGATATGGAAGCCCGATTGCACCAACTTGGCTTTGATTACTGCTACGACAAGCGCCTGTATGATCGGATGGCCCATGAAAATGCTGCAAGTGTTTTGGCTCATTTAAACGCGGGTCTAGCCTATCAAAACAAATTAATCCGCTTTATTGAGAACCATGATGAAATGCGGGCCGTCACTGCTTTTGGGGTGCCGCGTTCGAAAATGGGAGCGGTGTTAGTTGCTACCTTGCCGGGCGCAAAACTGTGGCATGATGGTCAACCTTTTGGGTATAAGGTGAAACTTCCGGTGCAGTTGGGACGACGACCTATTGAATCGGCTGATAAAGAGATTGTGGAGTTCTATCGTTGGTTATTTGACAAAGCCAACCAACCTATCTATCGGAACGGGATATGGGAAGTGCGTGAGACCATCCCGGCGTGGCCCGGTAATGCTTCCCATCATCATATGATCGCCTATATTCGTCGCCATAACCATGATCTGCGTTTGATCATAGTCAATTTTAGCAACCATCAGGCCCAATGCCGGGTGCGTTTGACCGATTGCGGACTGGAAGGCAAGTCGTGGAAATTGTCAGATAAACTGAACCACCGTGAGTATGAGCGTAATGGGGATCGCATGGTGGAAGATGGGTTGTATATTGACCTGACCGCTTGGAACGCACATGTTTTTGAGTTTTCTGAAGGGAAACTTGAACATGCGTCTCGCTAAGAAGGGGTTAGAAAAATTGCATCTATGGCAATCGGCGCAGAGATTACCTAGTGATAAGGCGTATTATCACGAATAATTTTTATATATCTCATTCGGGGTCACAAATGGGGTGAGTTCCTGTGGGGTAACGTGGCGTGACAGGTGATAAAAAATCGTGAAGCGTCCAATCCGTTTTTCGTCAAAATTGATCTGAAGCGCGGCAAATCTTTCACGCAGTTGGCGATCTAGTTCAGGATGGTTGGCGGTTACATAAACCACCTCATCGGCTGGGGCCACTTCTTCCACATAGGCGGGGTAGCGATTATCCACCTTGCCATAACTCAAATCTTCTTTGTATGGCAGCAGGGGGACTAACAAAATGCGTTCGTGGGTGAGGAAGGCCAATCGGTAGCTGACCCAGTAGCTGGTATAACCCCGATTCACCCCGATGGAATCCAGAAAATCAATGAGGGCGTCATCGTCGGAATTGGGGATATCCGAGATTTCGCTAAATTGGGTGGTCAGACCGGGGGGATTATCACGGATAGACCGAATATTGCCCCACAGGTTATAGCCAAGCAGGAGAATCAAAAAGCCACTGGTCAGCCATGTGCGATAAGGCCGCGTTGATAGCTGAGGTTGTTGGCGCTGGCGGCTAATCCATTCCCCGACGAGAATTGCCAATAGTGGGTAGAGGGGCAAAATGTAACGTCCGGTTGGGTCGCCGCCAGAGGGGAACATCACAAAAGTGAACATCAGGGCCAACGAGCCAACCAAAATGCTTGTGAAGGCCTTCTGGATAAAAACCGCTTCTTTTCGAGCCAATACACGCCGCACAAATCCCCACAAAATTAAAATATAGATCATCACCAGCGGGATGCCGATAAGCGGGGCGATCCAGTCTATTGACCACGAAGGTTTCAGGCCGAACAAGGATGGTAGATTAAAGAGCAGCAATGAAATCAAGCGGGTGACTTGAGTGGCGCTTCCTTCCAAGTCGGTTTTCGCAAGTGAGTCTTCTTGACTTTCGGGACGGGATTGGGCATTTAAGATAGCGGATGGGCCATGATCGGCGACGGCATAGACCCAAGGGGCCGCACCAATCAGAAAACCAAGTAGCAGCACGGCAATCTTTCGGAAGGGGAGATTACGGCGAAAATGCCAAAGCCCTTGTAGCGTCAAGGGGGCTAATGAAACAATAATTAATGCGAGGCTCCACCAGCCTAAGCCGGCGAGGATACCCGCCAAAAACCACCATGCGCCACTTTGCTTTTTGCCATCGAAAATATCCCAGACAATCCAAAAGATGAGATTATTAAGCATCAGAATCTCTTGATAATCTCCAAGTGTGGCGGTGGTATAGACACTGACCATCACGGGGGGGATGGCAAATAATAGGGCGGCGGAAGTGGCGGCGAAACGATTGTGGGTGATGCGCCATGCCAAGCCATACGTCGTGCCGAGTGTTGCCAGATACAGCATGACCTGTACCAAACGAATCGCCAAAACGGTCTGACCAAAAATTGCAAAAGAGGCCGCAATCAAATAGGCGTCGAGTGCCCCCATATATAACTGCCCATAAAAGAAGATGGGGCGATCTCCTTGCAGAATATGACGGGCCATCAGGCCAAGCACGGCTTCATCAGAATGGAAACCGACACTATCGGTTGCCAGTAAGACAATTTTGAGGGCCAGCCCCATGCCAAGTGCCAACCACAAACCGGGATGAGTACGGAGGATGCGAAACTGCGAGACGGCCCTTGCGATCATATGGGGTTTTATGAGGGGCGACCCCGCAGCATGAGCGTAGATAAAATGGCGGCGGCGTTCCATGCGTCGTCATGCCCGCGATGGTGAGTGCCTTCCATCGGCAAATTTAAGACACCCATCGCTTTTTCTAGGCCGATTTCACGCGGGATGCCGTTCATCAACCCGAAAAGACTTTTGATATTGAGGTGGCGCGGGCCAAAGGGATAGGACACTTTGTAGAGGCGGCATTGCTTCTCAAATTTGGCGCGGTCATAATCCCCGTAGCTGGCCCACATGCGCTCGTCCGAAAGATACTCTTTTTTCAGAATCGAGCAGGCTTTTTTGAAGGATACCCCTTCATGCATAACCTGTTCTTGGGTTAGGGTTGTCAATTGAGTGCAAAATGCGCTGATGGTCGAACGCTCCGGCTTGACCAAGATGCTGCGTTTGGCAAGACGCTCCCCGCTGACCACGTCTAAGGTGCAAATGCCGATTTCAATGATCTCACGTTCTTGGCCGGGTGGGGGTTTGGGGGTTTCCCAACACGTGGCTTCAAGGTCAATGACGATAATCTGGTCAAGCCGATTTTGTTTCAAGTCATCCTCGGAAAATGTTGGGGAAAACCCATGCGTGTTGGCACTAGAGGTCTTCAACGATTTCGGTAATCTCATGCACCAACCTATCAAAAAATGTCTGCATTAACTCATCGGAAATCTGATAGGCCCCGCCGAAACTGCCATCGCCCATCACTTCACGCCGATTTTCGCCGGCATCAATCCGTTCAAAATCAATCGGAGGCTTGATGGTTTGGGGCGATTCCGCGACCCGTGTGAAGGGGAAATTCTCTAGCCAATTGGCATGGTCAGGAGTCTGATTAATTTCGGCGGCGAATTTTTGGACGGCTTTGCTTTTCCACCAACTGTGCCAGACGATTTTTAATTCTGGCTTGAGAGCCGATAATTCTTGAAGCCCCTGCGGAAATGGATTGCCACCATGCCCATTGAGAATTAGGAAACGCCGGAAGCCATGACGGGAAAGACTGTATACTACGTCCGATACGACAGCGTTGAATGTTTCCTCGCTCAAGGTGATCGTGCCGGGGTAGTCCATAAAATATTCCGAGACACCAAAATTCAAGGGCGGGGCGACCAAGACATGGGTGTGATGGGAAACCGCCATCGCCAGACTGGTTGGAATACGAATATCGGTGAGTAGGCTGAGATAGGCGTGTTGTTCGGTTGCACCGGTAATCAAAATCACGCGGTCATCGTGTTGGAGATAGCTCTCCACATCCATCCAATTCAGATCATCAAAAAGCATGTTAAGCCCTTCTGTAGAAAAAAGGAGGGCGAATCGTCGGATTCACCCCTAAAAGCTCGGTTAGCCATCCACCAAAATGTTATCAATGGCAAGGCTGAGTTCACGCAGGTTGCGTACCAAATAGACCCCGTTGGCGACTTGGGCATAGAGGTGCATATCGCTGTCGCCCGTGCCCCACATATGTTCCGGTTCAGGGCAGAACCAGATGCAGCGACGCGATTTTCGGGCCAATTGTTGGGCAAGGTCAATGCGCGGATTCAGATTGTTGTTGCGTCCGTCGCCGACAATGATGATGGTCGTTTTGGTGTCCACGCTGTCCATATGGGTTTTGCAGAAGGTTTCAAGGCTGCCGCCGAGATCGGTGGTGTAATAGCCGCGCGGGTTTTCGGTCAGCACTTTTTCGACTGCAATATCAGGTCGCAGTTCCTTAAAATGGTCGGTGACTTCGACCATATCGGAAATGAAAATGAATGACCGGGCCTTCTTAACCAAATCTTGCAACATATACGTCAGGGTCAGCATAAACTCCGACATGTGGCGCATCGAACCACTGAGGTCACAAATAACGACCAACTTGGGTTTGACATGGTGGGTGCGATGACGCAGTTCTAGCGGGACGCCCCCATATTTCAGATTGGCGCGAATGGTACTCTTGGGGTCAAGCTCCCCACTCTTGGCACGTTTTTGGCGGAGGGAGGCACGGCTGCGGAGGCGGGCAGCCAATCGGCGCATTTCATCGCGCACTTTGTCGGCTTCTTCGTCGGAAAGGTGCTGGAAAGGCAAATCTTCGACATTTCGCACGGGTTCGCGTTCTTGCTCGGAAAGCTGTTGGGCGATATTTTGGCCGACGTAATTCTGGATTTGTTCGCGCAGTGCCCCGATATTTTCTTCCAGCATTTCGCGGATTTCTGCGATGGCCTCTTCACTCATGCCCATCTCGCGCAGTTCTTCCATCAACGCCTCAATCAGTTCGCGCAGTTGATCCATCCCCATCTGGCGTTCCATCTGGCGGCTGAAATAGCGCTGTTGATACATCTGATAGGCACCCTCCAAACCAGCCTGTTGCGCCATTTGGTCAAGCTGCTCTTGGCTAAACTGCTTGCCTTCCATTAACTGCTGCAACAACTGTTTGAGGGCTTCCATATCGCCCATTAGGGATTGCAGCGACTGTTGGAGCATGTCTTGTTGATCGGGGGTCAACTGCTGGTTCATGTCCCACATCGGCGGGGCATTGGTGTCGAAAAACAGCGGAAAGAAAAAGTCAAAGATGCGAACATCTTTTTGTTCTTTGACAAGGGTGGCCCGCAGACTGGCACGAAATTCCTCACGATTTTGAATGCCCACCGCATCCACCGCATACATGGCGTCTTCGCTTTCCGCAATCGAGATTCGTACCCCCGATGCACGCAAAGCCCGTATAAATTCTACCGTTCGCTTGTCCATGTCTATTCCTTCCCAAACCTGCTATTCGAACGGACGATGGGGATGTTCCATATAGAAATACAGAATTGTGGCGGGCACGGCGACCCGCCCCTACGAGTAGCCAAATAAACCTTTAGAGTTTTTTGCGGCGGCGTTTGGGGTCAGTTATGAGTATATTGAGTGCCATGTAGACCCCGCCACCAATTGCAATCGCAAAGCCCCCGGCCAAAAAGAGGAACTGCATCAGGTCGTCCATGCCTGTTGAGGCCAACATCAAAGTCGCCCCGACAAACAGACAGACCACTGCGATAAAGGTGGGGCTGGTGGCCCGCAATGTATCGGCGGCGCTGGTGACGTTATACCCACACTTGGGGCATTTGGTGTCGCCTAGTAGGATATTCGACCCGCAGCGCGGACATTTTTCGATAGCCGGGACATTTGGTTTTGGAGGTTCTTTAGATTGCGTCATGGTTGATCCGATTTCATATTTTCCAGATGGGCCAGCGCCAAACCAATCAGCGCGGCAGACGAGACCCCATTTATTTTGCCACTCATCCACATTTGGCGCACCTCCGCTAAGGGAATCAGGTGGGCCACCAAAAGTTCGGTTTCATCCAATGTCTGACCCTGCTGTCGGATGGCTCCAGTTGCAAGAAAGGCGTGCATCCAGCCACAGCCGTGATTACTGTCCATACTGAACTTGCCAAGCGGTTGCCAATGCCGAGCAACCATGCCCGTTTCCTCTAATAGTTCACGTTGGGCGGCTTCAAGTGCGTTCGTTATTTCGTCGTTTTCGATGACACCCGCAGGTAGCTCTAACATGACTTGCCGCGTGCCCTGTTTATACATTTCCACCATCGCCACATGCTCATCATCGGTCAGGGCAAAGGTCATGGTGTAATCATCCATGTGGACGTGATAAAAGTCAGGAATTTCAACCCCGTTGGGCATTCGAACATGCTCTCGATAAACATGCACCCACGGGGAGGCATCAAATACGTCGGTACGTGAGAGCGTCTCCCATGCGACCTTATGTAAATCATGGGACTGGTCTGCCATAGACTACCGATCCCATCCACCACTGCGGCGGCGCTGTGCGGCATCATCACGACCACGTCCTTCAGATCCGCCCCCTGTAACCCCACCACGTCGCAGGGCACGTTTGGCTTTTTGCACATCGGATTCGTGTTTGAGCAAAACGGTCAGGGTGGTTTCGAGCGTTTTTTCGTCCAACTGATCGGCGTTGAGCATCATGAGCGCTTTGGCCCAGTCAAGGGTTTCGGATACGCTGGGTGATTTTTTCAAATCCATCTGGCGCAGATTTTGCACAAATTCAACTGCTTGCTGGGCCAGTTTTTCTTTCAATTCGGGTACTTTTAGGCGAACAATCGCCAGTTCTGCGTTATAGGTCGGGTAGTCGGTGAATAGATACAGACAGCGGCGCTTGAGGGCCTCCGAAAGTTCACGGGTGTTGTTGCTAGTGAGCAGCACAATCGGTTGATGCACGGCGCTAATCGTACCGAGTTCGGGCACAGTCACTTGGAAATCACTGAGGACTTCCAACAAAAATGCTTCAAATTCAGCGTCGGCGCGGTCAATTTCGTCAATCAACAACACAACGGGTTCCGGGGCGGTAATTGCACTCAGCAGCGGACGTGGCAACAAAAACCGCTCTGAGAAAAAGACATCTTCCTCAGCGGCCAGTTTATCAGCAGCGTCTACCAGCGAATTGGCATCACGTAGGAGGTCTTGGAGTTTGTCACGCAGGAGTTGGGTATAGAGCATCTGCTTGGCATATTCCCACTCATACAGCGCCTTGCTTTCGTCCAAACCCTCATAACATTGCAGGCGGATCAAACGTTTACCGCTGGCTTTGGCCCATGCTTTGGCAAGTTCGGTTTTACCCACCCCGGCAGGCCCTTCCACTAACGCGGGTTTGCCAAGTTTTTCCATCAAAAAGACAACCGTCGAAATCTCATCAGTGGCGATATAGTTCTGCTTCGCCAACCCTACCTTTACATCCTCAATCTTGTTCACTTCCATTACTCTGCTCCATTCGGATTTGATTGAACAGCGGAATCCCAACCAATGGGTTGACCCATACTCCCCCAACGCCGATTTCAAAGTGCAAATGCGGCCCGGTACTGCGTCCTGTGTTGCCCACAGCGCCTATGATTTCATTTTGTAGTACCACATCCCCGACTTCCACGTAAATTTCCGACGCATGGGCGTATCCAGTGAAGATACCCCAACCATGATCTAGCACGATGTAGTTGCCGCGTATGGCAAGTTTGCCTACATAAGCAACTCGGCCATCGGCGGCGGCTTGGATAGGCGTACCTGTTGGCATCGGGTAATCCACCCCCGAATGGCGATACCAGCGACTGCCTCCATTGAAGGTGCGCCATGTGCCATAAATGGACACATAATAACCTTCACGAGGTAATTTGAAGCCGCTATTCATCCAGTCTTGTTCGGGGCGAAAATTACTTAACAGGCTGCGTAAAAAGGCGTTTTCCCGATCGGTGACCTCTGGCTCCAACAAGGGCACTAAGTCTGCTGGCAGGATGAGTTCTTCCTCCCCAAATTCACCATATGCGACACGAATGTTGTCTTCGATTGTTTCATCACTGCCATCTTCATAATACACCCTTACGGTTAAAGGGTGAAATTCGAGGGTCGCGGTCATCGGGGCGGACAATACAGCAATTTGGTCAACGCACTTCTCACCACAACGCGGATCGGGGAAAAACAGGAAGGTCTGCCTCATAAACTTTGCATAGGCCCATTGTATCCTTTCACCGGACAAATGCAAAATGCCAACCTGCCCCTGTCGAATCCAATCAAATTCCTGTACCAATTTGGCACGGCTTTCGGTTTGGGGGGAGGCGTTGGCTGGGGCACTTATCACTAGGAGTGCTACCAATAACAGGCCTAGCCTCGATAGAAACTTTGCCATGCTGCTGCTAACTCGCAAATTGCAGGGTGTCAATAATTGCCTGCAAAGGGCCAAGACCTTCGGCGATTCGGTCTACAGGTTCTACACCCATGTAGAAGATAAAGTTTTCTTCATTAACGTGGACTCCCACCCACCAACCGGAAATATCACTTGCGCCACTATCGCAGCTAACCGCTGAAAAGGTAGTGCCTTCACCCTCATAACCACCCATATCATAGGTTTGGCGATTATCCGTGTAGAGACCAATATTGCAGCCGGGAAACAGTAGGCCACGCAAATATTGGATGCCGTCGGGCCACAAACTCAGTTGCAGAGTACCACTGGCATTGGTCTCATTAGGGTTGATAATCGGCGGGAAGCCCCAGACCACCCAAATCGTGCCTTTCATGCCATCGGACAATGGCCCTTCATA
This sequence comes from Chloroflexota bacterium, assembly GCA_024434115.1. Classification (GTDB taxonomy): domain Bacteria; phylum Chloroflexota; class Anaerolineae; order Aggregatilineales; family J027; genus CFX10. The sequence goes on along the minus strand of QMIT01000002.1, from coordinate 150,190 downwards.
CACGGTCATTTTGACACTACCCTGACCAATCGAACCACTGACCGGAATTAGGAAATGACCAACATCCCAGCCTTCAGGTAACGTTAGGCTTAAAGGCGGGGCTTCGCCCGCTTGAATACTAGGATTATCGTTAGCAATCACGGGGCTGGCGGAAGGGGTAATATTGTTGGGTAGATCAGTGGGTTCGGCGCTGGCAGGTGTCACGACGGTAGCGGTTGGTGTCGCCGTTGGTGTGCGAGTGGGGGGCGCGGGAGGGGTCGTCGGGATGCTGGTTATGCCTTGTGCAACCGATTCGGGGGAGGCGGTTGGCACAAAAGCAATGCCGAGCGTGCCGACATTACCGCTAATTTCGACTTGACTGTTTAACACCCAACCGCGCTGCGTACCCAATTCGACTTCGTAAAAAATTGTACCCAGTGCATCGGGTAGCGTCTGACGCAGCACCTTGACTTGCTCCCCTTGCAAAAGCGTGGTCAATTCAGCGGCATCCCGCGAAGGGGCGGTTAAAGCGGTGGCACGCGGCACACTAATCACGGCGGTAACTTCACCGGATGTCTGCGTAGCAACAGCCTCACTTGCTACCTCTGTCGCACTTTCGAGAGTCGCGGTTGGGGTTGAGGTAGGGATAACGACTTCTACAAGGGCAATTTTGTTTATGTCGCCTGTCACCTGTACCTGCGACTCCAAAACCCAACCTGTGCGATTGCCTAAATCAATCTGGTAAAAGGTCGTGCCCACATCATCCGGTGCGGATTTACCTAGTATATGGTGGGCCTCGCCCTCAAACAAGTTGACGATGATTTCGGCGGTTCGGTCAGGTAAGGTGAATACGGGCGCTTGAGAAACAACCACCCTGATTTTGGGGGCGCTGCTGGTCGCGGTGGGTTGACGGCCTGATTTTTCACCATCCCCGCCGCAAGCCGATAAGATGAGCGCCAAAATCAGACCACACAACACAATCGTTCGTCGCATAGCTATTCCCATTCAATCGTCGCTGGGGGTTTGGTGGTGACATCATAGACGACGCGGTTCACCCCTTTGACTTCGTTCACAATCCGGCTGCTGACCCGCCCCAATAATTCATAGGGCAGTTTGGCCCAATCAGCGGTCATAAAATTATCCGTTGTGACGGCCCGCAGCACAATCGTTTCGGCATAGGTGCGCTGGTCGCCCATCACGCCGACACTTTTGACAGGCAGGAGAGCGGCATAGGCTTGGGCGGTCTGACGCATAAGACCCAATTTGTCCATTTCTTGGCGGAAAATCAGATCGGCGGCGCGGAGTTTTTCGAGCCGTTCAAAGGTGACTTCACCTAGACAGCGAATGGACAATCCGGGGCCGGGGAAAGGCTGTCGCCACACCATTGCCTCCGGTAATCCCAATTCTAGGCCGACACGCCGCACTTCATCTTTAAAAAGATAACGTAAAGGCTCGACCAATTCGAATTTCATGTCCTCTGGTAGACCACCCACATTGTGATGGGTCTTGATGACATGAGCGCCGGGGCGTTCTTTGGCGGCGGATTCAATGACATCGGGGTAGATCGTGCCCTGTGCCAAAAACCGCACATCTCGCAGCTTGTTGGATTCTTCTTCAAAAACCCTCACAAACAATTCGCCGATGATTTTACGTTTGCGTTCCGGCTCCGTTACGCCCGCCAGCGCATCCAGAAATTTTTCGGTGGCATCTACCGCGATGAGATTTGGCCCATTGATGGCGCGGAAGGTAGTAACCACTTCTTCGGGTTCATTGGCCCGCAGCAAACCCGTGTTGACAAAAATGCAGGTGAGTTGGTCGCCGATGGCCCGGTGAATGACCGTAGCCGCGACCAATGAATCCACCCCGCCGCTGAGACCCAATACCACTTGACCGTCGCCGACTTGCTGACGCACGTTTTCAACCATCTGCTCGACCATCAGGCCAGTTGTCCAGCGTGGCTCAATCTGACTGATGGTGATGGCAAAATTTCGGAGGAGCACCCCACCAAAAGCGGTATGTTGGACTTCGGGGTGGAACAGCACGCCATAAATGCGGCGCTGGGGATTACCAAAAACTGCATAGGGTGAATTATCGGTGCTGCCGAGTGTTTCAAAACCGGGCGGTGGGGCTTCAATACGATCTCCATGATTCATCCACACGGCTGAGGTGGCAGGGATGTCGGCAAACAGCGGATCATCCGTACTGCAAATGTTTAAATCGGCATGTCCATACTCGCGGTGGCCCTCCCCTACAATTTTGCCGCCCAAGACATAGGCCAAAAGCTGTGCCCCATAACAAATACCAAGCACAGGCAGGCCGCTTTTCAGCACCCAATTGGGTAAAGTCGGGGCATGGTCGCCATAGACGCTATCTGGCCCACCGGATAGGACAATCGCGGCGGGGGCAAATTCGCGCACCTTGTCTTCGGGCATATCCCAATGGTATAGCGAGGCATAGACACCCTGCTCGCGGATTTGGCGGGCAATCAACTGAGTCGTTTGTGAGCCATAGTCCAAGATGGCAATGCCACCGAAACGGGCATCATCGGTTTTAATAGGTGCAGTTGTCAAATTCAAGGTTCTCAATCTGCCAGTACAATCTTGCCATTATCCATCGAAACAATGTTGACGAGGGTTTCAATCGGTACATTATATTTGGCTAGGGCTGCCCGTCCACCTTCAAATTCTTTCTCGACCACACAGCCAATCCCGACCAGTGTAGACTGCGCGGCACGAACGATGCGAATGAGGCTGTGCAGGGTTTTGCCAGAGGCGAGGAAGTCGTCAATAATCAGTACCCGTTCCCCCTGCGGCATAAACTCGGCAGCGACCATCAAATTGACCTCCATCCCTTTGGTATGACTGGGGGCGGTTTCTAGGAATATCGGGCCAAACATGGTGACGGGTTTGGTTTTTCGCGCATAGACAACGGGGACTTTGAGGGCAAAACCAGTGGCGAGAGCGGGGGCGATACCAGAAACTTCGGCGGTTAGGATGCGGGTTGGCTGGGCGTCACGGAAACGCGAGGCTAGTTCTTCGCCGCACGCCATAATCAATTCACTTTGGAGTTGATGATTTAAAATACTGTCAATTTTGAGGATGCCTTCGCCTAAATTTTTGCCTTCTCGCAATATACGAGTTTTTAGTTCTTCCACAGGCGTAAGAACCGCCATGCTTTTTTAACCTTTCATCGAAATTGGGACTCCCATAAAAAGTTAATTATAGCGCGACGGTCAAACTGGGGTGGTGTTTTCTTGGCACAAATCACCGAAGGCAGTCGGGGGGCAAGGTTACTCGTAGCGTCGTTCCACGCCCCGGCGCACTTTTGACATCAAAAAGCCCGCGTGAACGTAAAGCCCGTTCGCGCATGGAATGAAGCCCCAAATGACCGGGGAAAGAATGGGTCAGGTCAAACCCCCGTCCATTATCGGTAATCTCCATGATGATACTGGTCATGACACACTCAACTTTGATACTGACACGGGTAGCTTGGGCGTGTTTCACCACGTTATGAAGGGCTTCCCGTGCGATACGATAGAGCGTTTCTTCGGCTTCTAGCTTGAGGCGGATGCTTTCTTCAAATTGCATATCCACTTCAATATTGTGGCGGTTACGCAGCACATCGGCTTGTTTATTGAGCGCGACCAGTAAGCCTTCTTCTTCAAGGGATTCGGGACGCAGGTCAAAAATGAGTGCCCGCATCTCGCTTAGGCCGCCGTCAGCTAATGACAGCACATAATCCAATGGTTCAGCGACCCGCATGGGGTCTTGATCGAGCAGCATTCGGGCGGTACGGGTTCCCAATGCGATGCCATAGAGGGCTTGGGAGACCGAGTCATGCAGTTCGTGGGCAAGGCGACTGCGTTCTTCAACAATTGCCAGTTCCTGCGCTTGGGTATAGAGGCGGGCATTTTGCAGTGCGACGGCGATTAGGTCGGCAAGGGTCGCCATCACCCAAATGTCGGAGTTGGTGAGATGCTCCTCATACGATTGGACATCCAAAACGCCAATTAATTGTTCGTTGACGACCATTGGGACGGCGATTTCAGAGCGAACAGTCCCGCCATTGGGCTGAATGCTGACTTGCGACAGTTGATGGGGGTCGTTGGCGATAACCCCCTGTTTGGTGCGGGCGGCTTTGGCGATAGGTGAATATTCATCGTTGATGGCGATCACTTGGAAAGGCCGGGTCGCCCGTATCGAATAGGTTGGCGCTGTCGAAAGCAGATAGTTGCCGTGTGGGTCTATCAAGAAAATAGACATCTGATAGTTCTCAAAATTGATGCGCATTAATTCGGCAACGGCATCAAGCAAATCATCCACATCGAGAATACTGGCGGCGGCGGCGCTGACTTTGGCAACGGTCTCTAGCTGATGGGCACGTTGACGTTCGGCTAGATAGGCGCGGCGGCGTGCGACCACCGCAGCGATGGCAGGCTGGACGGCAGTAAACAATATCCGAATTTCTTCTGAGAAGGTCTGTGGCTCTGACCACGCAATAAATACGACGCCCTGCCATGTATCGCCAACTTGTAGGGGAAAAATGATGAGGGCCGACGACCCAAAAATCCCCGCTTCATCAATGCCTGCCCGAACTTCAGGGCGTGCGTCGGTATGGATGTTCTCGATGAAGATGGGGGCATCAGGCTGCTGATAGACCAAATTCAACAAAGGGTAGTCCACAAATCTATAGGGGACTTTGCTTTGGGATTTTTCGGATAGTTGCAAGCCGCGCACAGCCACTGGCGTGACACTATCAATCAGACCATCCTCTTTGATTTGTGAATAGGACAGGGTGGACATCTGCACGCCATACGGTTCCGCGACTGCCGCAATCGCCGCCAAAATTTCATCTTCGCTGTTGGCTTGTGATAATGCAGCGTTCATGGCCGCTAATGTCTCAGCACGGCGGCGGGAATTCTCGGTCAGTTGTTGTAGGCGGATGCGTTCGAGGGCGGCTGATACGAGTTCCCCAATGCCGATGGTCAGGCGCACTTGGCTTTGGGTATAAGTACGCGGCTTGGAGTCGTGAAAAGCAAGACCACCCAACCAGCGCTCATGATAGTATAAATCGGTGGCGATCATGGCGCGTGTCCCGATTTGCTCCAACATAAATTTTGAACTGGCATCCACACGTGGGTCGGTTTCAATATCCTCAAACAGCCAGACAGATGACCCCCGCATAAAGTCCGTGAGAGGGAACATCTGACGGGTAAAACGCTGACCGGGAGTGAGAATGCGGTCATTATCACCCTGACGCAAGACACCCAATACTTCGAAATAATCGCTGCTATCACCGTCGTGATTGTCCCACAATGAGAGATAGACTGCCTGCGACTCGGTATCCACCTTTGCAACCGCCTCTACCACCTCATGATAGGTCATGGCCGCGTTGACGCCCTCGCCGATGCGATAGAGCAGTTCACTTTCTTTACGAGCTTCTTCCTCGGCGGCATAGGCCCGGATGGAATCAATGATTGGGGCAGCTTGCTGAATCAGAGCGGTATAAATGCGTTGGTCGCGTTCGCTGAAGTGGTAGGGGTGATTCCAATTGAACATCAACGTGCCAATCCACTGTCCGCGATTCCACAACGGCATCACTGCGCTGGCCCTCATCTCATACTTGTGATAGGTATCCCGCGAAATCTCATCAAGATTGGGTTCTTTTTCGATGTCTGGTAAAAGCAGTAATTTATCAGGTAGTTTTTCAAGCGCCCCAATCATAGCCTGTTGCTCAGGATAGAACCTGTCGCCGATTTCCGCCGAAAACCCACCTACATCAATCCATGTTTCGACCAATTCCCAGTGCAGGCGCGGGGTATAGTGGACATAAAACAATACACACGAGATTGCTCCGTTTTCCTGTGCATAACGACTGGCGGCTAGGAGCAATTCATGTGCATTTGAAGCGCGGGCGATGTGACGCAGGGTGCCGTAGAGAATATCAAGCTCGTCGTGGTTGACCTGTGGGTGCTGCATTGTGGTATATCTCTATTGGTTTATTGTTCACCGAGTTCCTCCACCAGTCCAATCCGGACAGCATAGAGGGCAGCTTGGGTGCGGCTGCTGACATTCAGTTTACTCAAAATATTGCTGACGTGCGTCTTGACGGTTTTCTCACCGATCACCAACTCGGCGGCGATTTCTTTGTTGGCTTTGCCTTGTGCCAAGAGACGCAGCACCTCGGTTTCGCGGTCAGTCAAGGCTTCGGGGCTTTCTGGCGTGCGGATTTCACGCATCAGGCGAGCGGCGGCTTTGGGTGATAGCTGTACCTGTCCATTGGCGGCGGCCTTAATCGCTCGAATCAATTCATCCGACTCGGTATCTTTCAACAGATAACCAATTGCGCCTGCACGGATGGCGCCCGTTACGGATTTGTCCTCTAAAACGCTGGTGAGGGCAATGACTTCGGTGTCGGGCAGTTCGCGCCGAATGGCAGCCGTCGCGGTGATGCCATCCATCTCCGGCATCAATAAATCCATCAGCACGACATCGGGATTTAATTGATGGGCCATACGCAGGGCTTCCGCGCCGTTGGTGGCCTCGCCAATAATCTCGAAGTCGGAATTAAGCGATAAAAACATCTTGAGACCCTGCCTTACAACGGCGTGGTCATCGGCGATTAGAACTCGAATCGTCATAGGCCCTCCCATATAAGGCCGTTTACTATGTGCTTATTCATCATAACATCACTTCTCGAATATCCCCTGAATTTACACCGGATATCCGAAGGGCACATCCGCCAAAAGTCGGAGAAATGGATTGGGAAAATAAAAACAGAGATAGGAGTCGGGCTTATCTCTGTTTCTGAATATTAAAAACGTCTGATTTATGGCAGAATCAACACATGCACGCGGGTTGGGCCATGCACCCCCATGACCAATTCCATTGCGATGTCAGCAGTGCGGCTGGGGCCAGAAATGACCACATGCGCGGCAGCGGATCGGAAATGCTGCAAGCCTTTGGCTAATTGACCATCAAACCATGTTTCGAGGTCGGCGATGATCTGGTCAGGGGTTATCACCGCAATATGCAAGGCGGGCAAGAGCGAGGCTTGACGTGGTTTACCCGCCCCACTGCCTAAGACCATGCTGCCTGTCGAGGCGAGTGCTGCGTCTGCTCCTGTTATGCCCACCCGTACCGAGCCATCGCGTACATCGGCGATCTGGATGCCAGCGGCGGACAGCGCATCAGCTAATTCCGGTAAGGGGATATTGGCGAAATCCCACGCGATGACTGATTTATTTTCACCGAACAGTCCCAAAATCTGCTCAATGGCATCGGCATGGCTGGCGGGTTCGGATACTTCGCAGGCCAGTTTTTTCGCCTCTTCCACAAAACGTTTTCGCAAAGCAGCGGGGGTTTTATCCTCAATCGGCACCATAGGTAAATAGGTGTCGCGTTTGGGCAGGTCGGCAAATGGCTTGGGTGCGGCGCGGAGCTTGGCAAGGATTTCTTCACGGCTACCCATTATCTGACCCTCCATTGCCGCTATTTTTTGCGGCTTGGCGTTCTTTCCAGAGTTGATGGAATGACTTGGGGGCAAAGTTCGGAAAATCCCGATAATCCGTCCATCCCCCTAAGGGGCCGGGGAAGTTATTTTTCAGGACATGACTGCGGCCAAAACGCGCCATTGCACCCCCCATCTGGAATAGACGAGGTGATTTGTTGCCGATGGCCCAGAATTTAATGCCGATGTCCCAAATCTTGCCTGTTTCGCCGCGTTCAACCAAATCATGACGTAGATCAAGTAGCATACGGGGGATGTCAATATTGACCGGGCAGACCTGTTTACATGCCCCACACAAACTGCTGGCTTGTGGCAGCGGGCTGGCATTTTCAATGCCGACCAATAAGGGGGTGACAATCGCGCCAATTGGCCCGGCATAGACCCATCCGTAGGCATGACCGCCTGTCGAACGATAAACCGGGCAGGCATTTTGGCACGCCCCACAGCGGATACAGGCCAGCGCCTCGGCATAATCGGTGTCGTAAATGTTGGTGCGCCCGTTGTCTACCAAAATCACATAGACATGCTCCGGGCCGTCGCTTTCACCGGGTTGGCGTGGGCCGTTAATGACGTGGGTGTAGACGGTCATCACTTGCCCCGTCCCACTGCGCGGCAGAACTTGGGTCAGGGTAGCATAATCCTTGACTGTTTCGACCACTTTTTCAATACCTACAATGGCGATATGGACACGCGGCAGGGTGGTACACATGCGGCCATTGCCTTCGTTTGTGACCAAACAAATTGAGCCAGTTTCCGCCAAGATAAAATTCCCGCCAGAGATGCCCATATCAGCTTCTAGGAAATAGCGGCGTAAATGGGCTTGGGCGAATTTGGTCATCTCGCCAGCATCATCGGTGGGGGTCATGCCCAATTCTTTGACCATCAAATCGCGGATTTCAGGCTTGGTCATGTGAATAATCGGTGCGAGGAGGTGACTGGGGTGCGTTTTGCCGATTTGCACGATGAATTCACCGAGGTCGGTTTCAATGACTTCCATGCCCTCGGCTTCGAGGACATCATTCAAGGCGACTTCTTCCGTCACCATGCTTTTGCTTTTTGCCACGAGGCGGACATTGTGTTTTTTGGCGATTTCGACCACCAAGCGGCACACTTCTTGGCTGCTCTGTGCCCATTCCACCACGATGCCGTTGGCTTTCATATTGGCTTCGGCTGTTTCGAGCAGGTCGGGCAAATTCCGCAGGGCCCGGCGTTTGGCTTCAGCGGCTTGTTGGCGCATGGCCTCGCCGTGTTCCAATGTGGGGGTGGACATGGCAATATTACGCTTGACATAAGAATTGCGTGTGCCCGTCGTCACCGCCTCTTGGATATTGGGATTGCGGATGGCGATTTGGGCCGCTGGGATGAAATTTTGTGATTCGACTTTCATAGCGCTATTTCCTCGCTCCCGCTAGGCCTTCTGCCAAGACATCGGCGATGTGACGGACTTTTTTGCTTGACCCCTTGCGCGATAGTCCGCCGTTCATCTGGGTTAGGCAGCTTGAATCGCCTGTGATAATGACGCTGGCGGCGGAGGCGTTGATATTGTTGACCTTCTTTTGCAGCATCGCCCCACTGACATCCGCCATTTTGACGCTGAATAGGCCGCCAAACCCACAACAGACCTCGTGTTCGTTCAGTTCAGCAATGGTGGCGTTTTCGACATTACCAAGCAGGGCGCGGGCTGCTTGACCCAACCCAAGCAGGCGCATCCCATGACAGGAATCATGAAACGCGAAGGTGGTAGGTTGGGGTAAACGGGCCTTCAAATCAGTGATGCCTAAGCCATCCACCAAAAATTCGGTGAATTCCCATGTGATCGAAACCATGCGTTCGGCTTCGGTTTTCCACTGGGGGTCGTCTTCAAATAATACCGGATATTCATGTAACACCATTGCCGCACATGAACCAGAGGGCGTAACGATTACTTCAGAATCTTTAAAGGCTTTCAGGAATTGGGTGGCAACCTGCTTGGATTCACTGCGATAGCCGGAATTGTAGGCGGGTTGACCGCAGCAGGTTTGGGCCATGGGGAAATCTACTTCAATGCCGAGGTGTTCCAAAATGTTAACAACTGACATGCCCGTTTCAGGGTACATCATATCAATCATGCAGGTTACAAAAAGCGAGACTTTTTTGCCTTTGGGGGAAGGTCGCTTGGAATCATGCGCCATAAAATCACCACCGTCCTTAAGCTAAGAGAAGCATTAATTTTTGTATAATGAGGTAACAATGCCCTTAGTAGCTCTGGTTCAGTATAGCGCAAATGCTGAGAGATGGCTCTCATTTTAACGTTTTGACGTAGAAGGAATGGGTGATGCGAAATCTTTTAAAACTGAGCGGTGGATTATTGGGAATCGGCACGCTGATAATCTTAGGCGGGATCATCATAAGTTTAATGCAGGCCGACGGGGAGACGGATGCCAGTGTTGCGGAACGCGCAACCCCCACCGCGATGCTTCCGCAAACTCGCGCAGCCGATGTACCCGCCCTGCCCTTTCCCGATAATCCTGACCCCAGCCAATGCGGGATTCCGGTGGTGTGGGGGTCAGCGAATAATCAGGCGTGGCTCAATGGCATTTATCAGGGTGAGATGGTGCAGCCCGTTGTGTATCTCTATGACAGCCATTTGCGCCGTAAAATTGTGGCCCAAGCACCACATGGCACGGAGGTAGAAATCATCCTGTTTCAACCCAACCCTGTTCTCGATTATTACCTCGTGAAAATTTTAGGAGCGCCAGTGGGCCAAAATGAGGGGTGGATACCTGCGCCATTTTTGTCGTTTAAACCAGAGGTGTTTGGGTGAGAAAAAAGGGACGATGCCCATGCAACCGCCCCTTTCTGAATCTTAGCCTTTGACTGCCCCAGCGGTTAAGCCTTCAATAATGCGCCGTTGGAAAACTAAGACAAGAATCAAGAGAGGTACAGTGACGACCACTGCTCCGGCGATTTTATCGGCAATAGGTATTTCATAGCTGTAGCCTGCAAATTGCCCAATGGCGACTGGTACGGTGTGAGCATCTTTGCTGACTAAGTTGAAGGTTAGGGCAAATAGGTATTCGTTCCAAGCTGAGATGAACGCCAAAAGACCTGTTGTCACGAGGGCTGGGGCAGTAAGCGGAATTAGGATACGCCAAAAAGTCTGAAAGGCGGTTGCTCCATCCACTAGTGCAGCCTGCTCAATCTCATCGGGCAATCCTCGGAAGAAACTCGTCAATACCCAGACCGTAAAGGGAAGCGTGAAAATCGGATAGGTAAACATCAGTGAGAGCAGCGATCCATTGATCCCCAAGTCTTTCACTGTTCGATTTAGACCGGAAAGAATGGAAATCTGCGGGAACATGGTCATCGCCAAGACGAGATATAGAATAATCATACGTCCCCGAAAGCGTACCCGACCCAACGCATAGGCCGCAAACGCCCCGACTACAAGTGAAAGCACCACCGTCACGCTAGAGACAATGGCCGAATTGAGCATTGTCCGCATGAAGGCGCTGTCGCTCAGTAAGTTTTGGAAATTTTCAAGATTGGGGTCTTCGGGCAAATAACGTGCCCCATTCAGCAGGACTTGTTGATTTGTGCGGAAGGAAATACTGACGGCATAGACGAAGGGCGCCATCGTATAGAACGCGATAGCAATCACTAAGAGCCAAAAGAAACCCCTGCTGATGAATTGGGTTACTTCTTTGCCGGAAATAATGGATTGGTTCATTCTTGCTCCAGCCTCACAATTCTTACATAAGTAACGGTAAAGATGAGAATGAGCATGAAAATAATCACGCCAATGGCGGACGAATAGCCTGTTAAACCACCTTGAATCAGTCGGTCATAATTATACAAGGCCATTGAGGGGCGCGTTGCATCCAACAATACCGAGAATACGTCGAAGGCACGCAAGGCATCCAGTGTGCGAAAGACCAATGCAACCGCAATGGTGGGGCGCAGCAGTGGTAGGGTGATGGTAAAAAATTGGCGGACTTTGCCAGCGCCATCCACATCGGCGGCTTCATATACGTCGGCGGGAATGGTTTGCAAACCTGCTAGGAGCAACAAAGCCATAAATGGCGCGGTTTTCCAAACGTCTACTGCGATAATTGAATTCATCCACGGGCCGGTGGTGGCTAACCACTGCTTGGCTTGTGAGATAAGGCCCACATCCAAGAGGAGTTTATTTAAGATACCGGTCTGATCACCACGCATAATGACGTCCCACAACGCAGCGGAAACGACGGTTGGGATTGCCCAAGGCACCAACATGGCGGTTCGCATCAACCCACGTCCGGTAAATTTGGAGTTGACCACCATAGCGATGATTAGCCCCAAGAGAAGTTCAAGGGTAACGGAGATAAAAGCGAATTGGAGGGTGTTGCTAAAGCTCTTGAGGAATTGAGGGTCTTTACCTAAAAGACGTAGACCAGAATCGCCCCCGAATAGTTGCCATGTATATGCCTCTTGATAGCGTTTATAGGTGCGTCGTTCGGCGGACGACATCTCGCGTAGTTTTTCACGCTCCTCAATCTCAGAGGTAGATGGTTCCCAAACGATTCCCCCTTCTCCACGTACCCGTTCGCAATTTCCACTATCGTCTTTCTTACAGTCTACCATCACAAATTTAAAACTTAACAATTCCTGATAGTTACGTAGCCCGATAAAGCGTGCGGGTTTGGAACTGCCAAATTCTTCATCGGTTAGGCTCGCAATAAAAGTTTGTTCCAGCGGCTGGGCTGCAATGAAAATCAAAATAGCCATTGTAGGAATGAGCAAACTCCATGCAAATCGGGTATTGCGGGAGGTGAGTGATTCTTCACCCTCAAACAAATCATTCATGATGCGTGACAACCACCAAAGTGCTACCCCAAGCGGAATCGCCGCGATAAGATAGGGGATCCCCCCGCTGACAGCGTTGCCAAATTTAAATGGACTATCGCCTACTAACCCGCCTTTGCCTTCTACCCAAAAGGCACGTATCGCGGCGACGATCAGGCCAACGATGAGCCATAGGAAGGCGATGAGTGCCCAACGTGCGGCGATGAGGTCAAATTTTCGTAGTCGGACTCCCAAGCGAAAGACGAGAATCCCAATTAGGATCGTTAAAAATGGCACGATGATGCCAAAATTATTGAGATAGGCAATGATGAAAGTGGGGGCGACATTTTTGATAATGGTGCGTTCTTGTGGGCTAAACTCACCATTTTCGAGTGGTCGCAGGAATTCAATACTTATCTCAAAATCGTCGTCGGCCCGCTTAACATCTGGCTCTTGCAGAAGGTTTTCGACTTGGGCAACCGAAAAACCGGAGGTGATTTCGGTGTCTTCTACTTTCGTCAGCCGATCCCCAGCCCGCACGCCCTTGTCTTGGGCAGGGCCACCTTCGATGGGGATTAGCTCAAAATAGGCGGTTTCACCCTCAGATTCTATTTTACGGACTTCGACCCCAAGACCTTCAATGTCTAGACCCTGCGTGGCATCTTTTATCTCATTACTGGTCGCAATCGCGTAGAAGAGATAGGCGAATGCCAGCAAGCCGATAATCATCAACAGCCCACTCACTAGCTCTAGTGAAATGGTTTCCTGTTCCGTAGGTCGCCGTCGTCCACTACTGGGCGGGATTATCGTCATGGAAAAGCTCTCCATTTCTAAATCAAAATATTTTTTGCGGGGATAATAGACATTGAGGGCAGATCGCTCTGCCCCCAGTGAAATTAAATCTTCAATATTCGATTGTTATGGGTGCTATTCGGGCAGTTCATAGCCCAAATCGGCGAGTTGCAATTCCAAATCCGCCATCGCAGTCGCGGCGTCGGCTTCCCCTGTTAGGACAGAGTGAACAGCGGTGAAGTACAATTGGGAGACATCACCATAGCCGGAACCGGAGACAGTCGAAGGACGGGCTACAGCAGCTTCCAAAATAGTCTTGAATAGACTGATGTAGGGCAGTTGTTCTTGAATTTGAGGGTCTTCATAGACTGCTGGGCTAACGGGTTGCTCACCACGCAGCAGGGTGTATTTCACCTGTGCATCGTAGCCAGAGAAATATTCGACAACGGCGACGGCGGCATCGGGATTTTCTGAATACTTGGAGACAGCCAGCTGCCAACCACCGAGAGTCGCGGCGCTCATACCGGCTTCACCACCGGGCAGAGGCGAAACGCCAAAGAGGTCTTTGATGGGGCTGTCATCGGCCTGACCGAGTGGGTAGGCATAACCCCAGTTACGCATGAAAGCGGCGTTACCAGCTTGCCATACGCCACGAGCATCTTCTTCACCGAAGGTAATGACGTTATCAGGGCTGATGGAACCAACCCAAGAGGCAACCTTGTCGAGAATGTTAATCGTGGGTTCGTTGTTGACTTCGATCACGCCTTCAGGGCTGAGGATAGTACCGCCCCCAACCGACGCCTGCCATTCGAGCGCATCACAGGTTAGACCTTCATAGGCATTGCCTTGGAAGACAAAACCCCAGAAGTCCGGATTACCCGCAGCGCGTTCACCTTCTTGAATAGCAGTGGCAGCAGCTTCCAGTTCGTCCCATGTTTGGGGAACTTCGAGACCATATTTTTCCAACAGGTCAGTACGGTAATACAGCATCCCAACGCCAGTAAACCACGGCAGCGCCACCAAACGACCATCAACGGTGTTGTTGACAATGTTGGAAGCTACAAAGCTTTCAACGGTTTCTTGGCTGACATATTCGTTCAGGTCAAGCAGATGTTCGGCAAAAATACCGGGCCAAATCACGTCAATTTGGTAGATATCAATTTCGCCACTTTGGGCATCGAAGAATTGTTGATATTGACCGAGGGTTTCGGTTGAGTCCTGCGGACGGGTGGTCACTTCAACGGTAATATTGGGGCACAGGGCCATAAAGTCATCGGCAAGGGCTTTTACTGCGTCTAATTCATTGCCGACGGTGCCAGCAATGACGGTAACGGTAACTTCTTCTTCAGTCCGGCAATCGAATGCAGCGGCATCTTGGGCAACGACCCCACGCGGGACGATTGCAAAGGCAACCACCGCAACCAAAGCAAAAACCAGCAACTTCTTAAGCATGTCCAAAACCTTTCCACTCTTGCTCTAAATGATTATGAATCTCTACAATAGGTGCGCTGCACACAGCAGGCAACCTTCCGTTATTGACACCCCAACGATAGTTTAACACGTCGTCAGATATTCAACCCTCCTTTGACTAGATTTGCTTAAACACTCTCAAAACAATCCGTTGGATTGGGAAGTAATCACGTCTAATTTGAACTCGGCACTTTACGTCTCGCCTATTTATGCGCTGGCTCGTTCAATAACCGTGAGAGCCAACTCCACATGCCAATGATCCGGCTTAAAACTGCCCGTTTTTAGCCGTTCTAGCATATACTGCGCCCCTAGTTCGCCGCTGTGAAAAAGCTGTTGATTGACGGTGGTGAGGCGCATATAACTGGCGGCTTTGACATCATCAAATCCGATTACCGCGACATCATCTGGGCACTTCATTTTCAATTTATCTATCGCGGCCTGCACCCCAAAAGCCAATGTATCGTAAGCTGCAAAAATGGCGGTAGGGCGATTTGGCAATGATAAGATGTGAAGGGCCTGTTCGCAGGCGGAATATTCATTGGGAGCGCCAAACCGATACCATTCCTCATTGAGAGGCAAACCGGATTGGAGCAACATTTCCTTCATGCCCTTAAATCGTCGTTGACTGCTCGTAAAACCGGATTCGTTTTCAAAGGCACTTTCGATCACATGCCCAACAAAGCCGATTTTGCGATGCCCCTTTTTGATCAGATATTCGGCTGCCATCCGCCCACCTGCCACATTGTCAATAAAAATGTGGGGATAGTAATCCTGTGGATCATGGTCAACCGCAATCAAGGGCAATTTAAGGTTCATGCGGCGGAGTTCTTCATGGGTGAAGGTTTGGAGCAGAAATGAGAGTACAATCAACCCGCCAACTGCAACCTGTGCGCCGATTTCACGCAATTTTCGCTGGGTTTGCTGTGGATGTCGGATGCTGTAGAGCACCATATCATAATCATGGTGATCTAACACATCTTGAATACCCGCAAGGCGTTCCACGAATGAGGGGTATGTAAGGAAGGGAGTGATAACACCTACAGTGGAAGTTTTTCCGCCGGAGAGTTGGCGTGCGGCCTTATTTGGACTAAAGCCAAGTTCAGCAATCGCTTCAAGGACTTTTTGGCGCGTGCCATCAGCAACCTGTGGACTGCCATTAATCACCCTTGAGACGGTTCCAACTCCTACCCCTGCTCTTTGGGCAACGTCTCTGATTGTTGGTGTTCTCATAAAAAAATCTTTGGCACTATTTTTTGAATCTTTGGAAACGTTTCCAAAGATTTTCCATAGTATATCTGGAAACGTTTCCATTGTCAAATTTTATTGACAATTTGTCTACAATTGCTTTTATCACTACACTTGAGAACAGCTTATGTAAGGGTGAAAACTTGTTCCATGACTGACGCGCCGCTTCCCACCATAACCACCGGGCAAACCATCAAAGGCTATGAATTGGAATACGTGATTGGCAAGGGTGGTTTCGCCGTTGTGTATCGCGCCTATCAGCCGCTGGTGGAACGCGAAGTGGCGGTCAAGATTTTCGACCCGCAGTTTGCCAACCACCCCAATTTCATTCGCAGGTTTGAACTAGAAGCCCAAATTATTGCCCAATTGGAACACCTCCATATCGTGCCGTTGTATGACTATTGGCGCGAACCGAATGCCGCTTATATCGTGATGCGGCTGTTTAAGGGGGGCAACCTAAGCGAGTCTATCCAGAAAAATTCATGGGGATTGACCGCCGCTGCTCGGTTGCTCAGTCAAGTGGCTGCCGCCTTGTCGCATACTCATCGCAAAGGGGTGGTGCATCTTGACCTCAAGCCTTCCAATATTTTGTTGGATGAAGAAAACAATGCCTATTTAGCAGATTTTGGTATTGCCAAGAAGTTGGTGAGTAAGGCGGATGCCAGCCAAGAAGAGGGCCTATTTGGTTCGCCCGCCTATATGTCGCCGGAGCAGATTCGTGGCGAGGCGGTTACCCCACAGGCGGATATTTATAGTCTGGGGGTGTTGTTGTTTGAGGTGCTAACCCGTCAGTTACCTTTTGATGAACTGACTGATACAGCTTTGATGGATCGGCATTTGTTTGACCCTGTGCCAACCGTGAATGAGATACGGAGTGATCTGCCTCCGGTAATCAATGAGGTCATTCAGCGGGCGACGGCCAAAAAATCGGATGTGCGTTATGCCGATGTGTTGAGTTTTGCGGCGGACTTTACGCGGGTTGTCGAATCAGTTGAGGGAGTTCAAATTGCTTCCGGCGGTGGCAAAATTAGCAAGAATCCTGATAGGCCGCATGGTCAGACGGTCAAATTTGGCCCCACGACAGAGGTATCACGCAAGACGCAAGTTATTACCCCCATCATTTCCCCGCCCAACCCCTACAAAGGGTTACGCCCTTTTATGGAGACCGACGCGGGGATTTTTTATGGGCGCGAAAAGACCCTCCAGCGCCTTTTGCAGCGACTCATTGAGGTCGGCCCCTATCAGCGGTTTTTGGCGATAGTGGGGGCAAGTGGCAGTGGAAAATCGAGCCTTGTCAACGCGGGGTTAATTCCGGCCCTGCATCGTGGCGATTTGGCTGGCTCAGAAAATTGGTTTGTCACCCGAATGGCCCCCGGTAACAACCCCCTGCGCCGCTTAGAAACGGCCTTATTGAGCATCGCATTTGGGGAAAGCGATTGGATTAGTGACCGCCTACACGAAAGCCCACAAGGGTTGGTGGAAGTCGTCGCCGACATCATGACCGAGGGCGATGAATTGGTTTTGGTGATAGACCAATTTGAGGAAGTTTTTACCCAAGCGGATGACCCGCAGCAGCAAGCCCATTTTCTACGCAATCTCTTGGCAGCGGTACATGCTCCCGACAGTCGGGTACGGGTGGTGATCGCCTTACGCGCTGATTTTTATGACCGCCCTCTGCTCTATCCCGGTTTTGGCGATTTGCTACGTGACCGCACGGAAATCATCCTGCCCCTGCAAGCCCATGAACTTGAAAGCGCGATTGTCAAACCTGCCGAACAAGTGGGATTAAAGGTCGAAGCCGACCTAGTTGCGGCGATGGTGAACGATGTAAGCCAACAGGCTGGGGCACTGCCGCTGCTGCAATATGCGCTGACCGAGCTTTTTGAACAGCGTGAAGGGCGCATCTTGACCAATGCCGCCTATCAAAAAGGAGGTGGCATTTCTGGGGCGTTGTCACGGCGGGCGGATGAACTCTATGAAAAGCAGAATGTCACGGGTCGAGAGGCGATTCGTCAGCTTTTTTTGCGCTTGGTGACGATTGGCGAAGGGGTGGAGGATACCCGTCGGCGGGTGCGTTGGAGCGAATTAACGTCCATTGCGCCCACTAAAACCCATCCTTTGTGGACGGTGTTGGATGAGTTTGGCAAACATCGGCTGCTGACTTTTGACCATGACCCGATTACCCGCGAACCAACAGTTGAGGTTGCGCATGAAGCCCTCATTCGCACATGGGGGCGGCTGCATCAGTGGATTGAGGAAGATCGGCAAAATTTGCTGATTCAGCGCCGTCTTGCTACTGCTGCCCTTGAATGGCACAGCAACGGACACGAAATGGGCTATCTTGCCAGCGGCGCACGTTTGACCCAATTTGAATTGCTGGCGGATGAGCGCTTCATTATATTGACCGACCATGAAAAGGCCTATCTTGCCGCTAGTAGTCAAGCACGCCGACGGGCCAAACAACGGGGACAGTTGTTTGTGGCGGGGTTGATAGTGTTTTCGGTGGTGGCGCTGGTGTTAGCAGGTTTGGCATGGACGTCTCAACGTCAAGCCCAACATGCTGAGGCGACGGCTGTTTTTGACCGGAATCGTGCTAATCATGAGGCCACCATTGCCCGTTCGCGTGAACTGGCTTCGACAGCGCTGAATCATGCTGACCAATTGGATTTGGCCCTGCTGTTGAGCCTCGAAAGTGGTCGGGCCGCCGACACGTTTGAATCGCGCAGCAGCCTCCTTACCCTGTTGCAATCCAATCCTCGTCTGCTGACTTTTTTGCATGGGCATAGCGAACGGGTACGAGATGTGGCGTTTAACCTCGACGGGCAACTATTGGCCTCTGGTAGTCAGGATGGGCGGATTATTTTGTGGGATGCCACGACCCATCAACTCCTGCGTGAATTAGTGGGCACGACAGGGGCGGTCAATACGGTTGCCTTTAGCCCGGATGGTCGTCTGTTGGCGTCGGGTGGGACAGATGCGCTGGTCTATCTGTGGGATGTACAGACGGGTGAACCTATTGGAGATGCCCTACTCGGTCATACTGATTCAATTTGGCGGATGGCGTTTAGCCCCAATGGCAAAATGCTGGCGACGGCGAGTCAAGATCAAACCATCATTTTGTGGGATATTGAGACACGACAGGCAATCGGGAATCCCCTAACAGGCCACAGTGACGCGGTGTACGATGTCGTCTTTAGCCCGGATGGTCATCTCATCGCTTCGGGGAGTGCGGATGGCACAGTGCGACTGTGGGATGCTGAGACAGGTGAGGCCGTTGGCGACCCCTTGACGGGTCACACCAACTGGGTGTGGAGTGTGGCGTTTAGCCCCGATGGTCAGCGGTTGGTTTCCGGCAGCGCTGATACCACTCTGATGATATGGGATGTGGCGACACAGGAAGCCTTAAGCCAGATTTCTACAGGCCATAGCGGATGGGTGCGGAGTGTGGCGTTTAGCCCCGATGGTCAGATGATCGCCTCAGGCAGTGCCGATGGAACGCTGCGATTGTGGTCAGCCGAAAACGGGGAAATGATCGCCCCACTCCTGATAGGTCATCAAGATGCGGTTTGGCGGGTGGCGTTTAGCCCGGATGGATCGCTGTTAGCCTCAGCAAGCGCCGATAAAACGCTTATTTTATGGGACATCCACCAGCAAGTACCGTTAAACCCACACGTTTTTGATACGGCGGATTCGGCCTCGGCGGTGACGTTTAGCCCAGATGGTGAGTGGATGGCAGTCGGGGGCGGTTACGGCGTATGGTTATGGAAAACAGATTCCGACAGCGACCCGATTGTGTTGGAGGGGCATATCGGCCCGGTCACGAGTGTCGCCTTTAGTCCCGATGGTCAGCTATTGGCCTCTGGCAGCGCCGACCAGACGATTATTTTGTGGGATATAGCCACCCGGCAGCCGATTGATGAGCCGTTGCTAGGTCATACCGATGTCGTGTTTGGCGTGGCGTTTAGCCCCGATGGTCGAATTTTGGCATCGGGGAGTGATGACGGCACGGTGATGTTATGGGATATGGCGACGCACCAACCCATAGGTGAGTCACTAAAAGGGCATACTGACGGTGTTTTGGGTGTGGCCTTCAGTCTCGATGGCCGGGTGTTGGCAAGTGCCAGCCGTGACCATACGGTGATATTGTGGGATGTGGCGACGCATCAGCCCACAGGTGAGCCACTGACAGGTCATACAGCCGAAGTGACAGCCGTCGCCTTTAGCCCGGATGGGAAGTTATTAGCCACTGCCAGTCGGGACAACACGAGTCGGCTATGGGATACCGTGACTCATCAAGCCGTGCGCCAATCTTTCACAGGGCATGTCCATTGGGTGTTGAGTTTGACCTTTAGCCCGGACGGACAATGGTTGGTGTCTGGTAGCCGCGATACCAGCATCATTTGGTGGAATATTGAGACGGGTCAGTCAATGGGCCAGCCATTTTTTACCCAGCAGGGATGGGTGAATGGGGTTGCCTTTAGCTCGGACGGGTCTCATTTGGCAAGTGTGACGGACGACGGTAAGGTGTTGGTATGGGAGGCCGATTTGCAGGCGTGGCAAACACGGGCCTGTCAAATCGCCAACCGCAATCTGAGTCATGAAGAATGGGCGCGTTATTTCCCCGCCGCTGACTATCACGTGACGTGCCCCTAGTGGTCAAAAAGGGTGGGCTATGACCCTACGAAAATGGATAGGTTTGTTGGGTGTGGTGCTGTTGATCCCAGCTTCGACACAGGCACAGGGCGATACGGATTGTCCCCAGATTATCCAAACGGCCTTTGTCTTGACCACCGCTAATTGCGATGTGCTGGAACGCAACCAAGCCTGTTATGGGCATTTAGTTTTGGATGCCGAGCCACAAGCAGGCTATCCCAATTTTAGCTTTGACGCCCCGGGGGATGTGGTCAATGTGGTTGAAGTTAAGAGTTTGCGATTGAGCGCGATGGACGAAAATACGGGGGCGTGGGGCGTGGCGATGATTAAAATTCAGGCCGATTTGGAACAGGCCACCCCGCAAGATGTCACCTTTTTGATGTTTGGCAATATCACGCTGGATAACGCCACCCAATTACTGCCCGTCACCGCCATTTCAGAAGCGAATATTCGCAGCGAACCAAGCACCATCAGCCCGATTTTGGAGACGTTGGCTACAGGTGATGTTGTCACGGCTAGTGGACGGCTTGCTGATAGTTCGTGGCTTCGGGTGCTGGTGCCGGGTCAACCCGATCAGGCGGGGTGGGTGTTTGTGGAGTTGGTCAGCGCCGGAGCCGATATTGCGACCCTGCCCATTGTTGACCCTGCTAATTTCGTCGAGACGCCGTCTGGCCCACAATATGGCCCGATGCAAGCCTTCTATTTTCAAACGGGCACGGATGACGCGGGATGCCCCGAAGCCCCCAACAGCGGTTTGTTGATTCAGACACCGGAAGGCGTGGCGGAAGTCACCATTTTGACGAATGAAGTGGACATCCAACTCAGCGGAACGGCCTATTTGCAGGCACAGGCGGGCGGGGAAATGGCGGTCAATGTCGTGGAGGGGTCAGCTCAAGTCACTTCCAATGGGACAACGCGCACAGCAGTCGCAGGTACGAGTGTCAGTGTGCCGATGAGTGAGAATCTTGTCCCATCCGATGTTCCCAGTTCACCCGAACCCTATGACGAAAACAATATGCAAAGCCTGCCGACCAATATGCTGGATCGGCCTGTGACTGTTCCTCCGCCACTGGAAATTCAGCCGGGTATCCCACTCGATGGAGAATGGCAGTTTGCGTGGGGCGTGGAGGATATGACCTGCCCAGATGGGACGGTGATTTCATTTGAGGGGGTTGGCCTTAACAGTGTCACGATTCAGGATTCTGGCGCATCCTTGATTTTAAGTATCGGCGAATTTACACGGATGGCGGAGGGGCAATATCGGCGTATCTATACCGATGATACTGGGAATCTGCATCGGGATACGCTGCAAGTGGAAGGGCCGGATTTGATTAGCGGCGAGGCCGTTATTGAATTTACCGAATTGGACTGTACCCTGACCGCACCGTTTAACCTACTGCTGCTGCGTCGTCCGTCTTAATCTCCAAAGGAGCAGCACGCCGCACCCGATTGCAATGCCAGTAGCGATGAATAGGATCATGCGCCACTGCCCCCACCACGATTCGCCAGTGGCCGGTAGGGTTCGCACCCGCAGCAAATTCATTTCAGCGCACCGCTGAGTGGGAAATTCGCGGGAGGAGAGACAGGCACGATTGAGAATGACCGGGTTTTCGACCTCTGTTATCAGCCGTGTTTGAATGGTGATGGTCAGCGCATCAACAGGTTCTAAGACGGCTAGACGTAAGGTGACGTGCTGCCCCTGTCGTGAAATCGTACCCCGTGTGGAAGTCGCCGCTAAAATCTCAAATTCAGCAGGAATGACATCCACCACCTGCACATTTGAGGCGACGCGGTTGGTTGGGTTAATCACCTGTATTGTCCACACAATTTCGGCCCCCGGTTCCACAAACCCCGGCGCAGCAAATTTGGCAATATATGGCCGATCTACGCTGGCGACGGTTTGTCCATTCGCCGAGACAGTCGTTTGGCCTGATAACAATTCTAACCCTGCTGGATCAACCTCAATACGTACCCCTGTGCTGGCTCCACCCGCCAATGTGCCCAACTGACAGGTGATGCGTCCCTCAATTTGTTGGCACGTTGGTGATCCCGGATTCGATGAAATAAAAGACATGCCGGGGCGAAGTTGTTCGGTTAACAGCAATTGAGTAACGTATGCCACGCCGGGATTGCTGATCGTGATGGTGTAGGTGTCATCATCAACGGGTTCCTTTTCGATTTCCAGCGGCACCGGGGTAGGGCTGTTGGTCATCGTTGGCAAAACGAACGTGGCGGTGGCTGACGGGATCGGGGTTTGCGAGGGACGGGGTGTCGAGGTTGGCACATTGGTATTGGTGGGAATAGGGGTTCTTGAAGGGGTGGTCGTGCGCGTTGGGAGGGGTGTCCGGGTCGCAGTTTGGCTTGGAACTAGCGTGGCAGTGCGCGAGGGTGATGCCATTCGTGTACTCGTGCGTGAGGCCGTTGGGCTATCCATTTGACTGATCGTTGGTGTATTGGATGCGATGCCCGTTACGCTGGCGATCTGAGTCGGGAACACGGTTGTAGTAGCAGTGATGGTACTAGATGCTGAAGTGGCCGTTGCTGTGATAGGTGTGGTTGTGAGGGTTGGCGTGGGAGATACGGTCAATACGGTAGTCAATTGGTTGGCTATATTGTCCGCAAAATTGCTCTCGATCTCATTGCCTATCACCGACGCTGTATTGATTAGATTGCTTGTGGTCATCACATTGATTTCAATTTGAATGGTGGTGGATGCTCCCGCCGCCAGATTCCCAATCGTGCAAGTTACGAGGCCGCTGGTTTCAGTGCAAATTCCGCTAGGGGAGACGTTTACCAGCGTCGTCCCAAGCGGTAGTGGGTCGGTCACCGTGACACCTGTCCCATTTTCCGGCCCGGTATTGCTGACGGTGAGTGTATAAATGAGGTTATTCCCTACCGCTACCGGATCAATATTGTCTGTTTTGGTCAGAACAAGGTTGGTGGTCGAAACAGCCGCAAGGCAGGGTGAAAATTCGGAGGTATTGCGAAAACTGCTGGGCGGTACGGTTTGGGCCACTGTTGTCGCCGTGATAAATGAACCAACCGGGATACCTATTGGCAGGGTTACATTGAAATTCAGTACCCCTGTGCTATCTGTTACCGCGTCGTAAGCGCCTAAGAAGGTCATGCCTTCGCCATAGCCCGATGGATCACAGCTCGGATTATTGAAAAATTCAATCCGTACTTGCAAATTAGGCCGGGTGGTCAAATTGCCCTGAATGGCGGTGGCATTTATACCATTGGTGCTGGCACGGGTTAGATCGGGGAAATTTTGGAGATCGTTCGGGCCGTTATCGGCGTCGGGGGCAGGGTCATTCGGCGTTGGCCCGGGGCTGGTATTCAGCAGTACCAGATCAATGCCAAGTCCACCATTGGCATAAATTGAATTTCTCGAAATGGTGTTGCCTGCCCCAACATAGGGTGAACTGCCTGTTGGCTGGTTGGGGTAATCAATCCGTACCCCCGCTTCCCCATTATGGGCAATGACATTTCCTTCATTGACCCCAAAACCACCTATGAAGTTTTCACCGGGACGGTTATTGCTTGAATAGGATAGATAGATGCCATTGAGGGCGTTCCCAAGAGTTAAGGATTGCGTGGCATCCGTGCCGATATAATTGCTTTGAATGGTAACTGCCGAAGCCGAACTCTGAATATGAACTCCGTTGAGGGCGTTGGCAGAAATAACATTTCCTAAATTGGGTGCGCCGATTTGAATGCGCTGCGCCCCACTGAGAATATTGACGCCATTGCCCCGGTTTGGGAGCGCAACCGTTCCAGTCAAATCCGTGCCGATGAAATTGCCGATCACTTGATGGCTAGTGGTACCCCCACCAGCAAAACGAATGCCGTCGTTGTTGCCAGCAATCACGTTGCCCGAAACGGTCAGTTGGTCAGCGCCACCCGTTACCGAAATGCCATCGCTCCCATTCCCCAATTCGTCACCAATCGCAGGGCTGGGGTCAATGAGCGTTCCGGTCAAATCCGTGCCAATAAAATTGCCCGCAATGAGGTTGGGGTCGGTATTGATGCTTGTGACCAAGATGCCGACGCCAAGATTGCCCGAAATGAGATTGCGGTCAGCGGGGGTTGTGCCGCCAATGGTGTTGTTGGAAGCACCATTAGTCAGTCGGATACCAGCGGTACGATTGGGCGCAGGTGCAAGACCCGTCGCTGTCGTGCCAATAAAATTGCCAGCGATCAAATTATTGACAGCACTGTTGCCGTCAATCGAGATGCCAATATCAAATTGATTAATCACCAAGCTACGAATGATGCTGTTGCTGGCTGTCAGGTTCAAGCCGATGACATTCCCGCCCCCTGTACCGGACAGGACAATGATGGGTGTGCTGATATAGCCCGGTTGGGTCGTGCCGTCAATAATGAGTGGGTCAGTAATGGTGGGCAGGGTGGCAGAAGGGATAATCGTTTGAAGGCCCGTTCCAATGGCAAAATGAATCTCATCTAGGCCGGGGAGTGCATTGGCTTGTTGGATGGCAGCGCGGAGGGTACATGTGCCAATCGGCGTTTGGCATAACCCGTCTCCCGTATTGGCATCTGGCAGGTCGGCGGTGGAATCTACGACGAAAATGGCGGCATGGGCTACTTGGTTGACACGCGGCGGCATGAAAAGCAGCACTAGGCTAGTCACTGCCAGTAGAATATTGACCCCTCGGAATGTCCAGTGCAACTGAAATCGCCCTTGAACAGTATGAGTAAGAGTAACCCATTAATATCAGCTTACCAGATGCGGCGTTTTTGGACAATCCAGTTTAATATTAAATAAAGACTTTGGCATGACAATCAAGACGTTCATTTGACCGAGGAGGAGAAGGCGATGACACGGGTCAGAATTTCTGAGGAGGAATTTACCTTTAAAGCGCTGGATGAGGCATGGAATCGAGCCGCAGTGGTAGACAATTTTGAACTAACCGCTGACCGCTATGTCATCATCAGTGATTTGCATAAAGGCGATAAAAAAAGGGGCAGCGATGACTTTTTGCCCAATGAGTTGATTTTTTGCCATGCCCTGCAATGGTATTTTGAGCGCGATTATCATCTGGTCTTGAATGGCGACGCTGAAGAGGGGTGGGAAGCAGGATATTCCAACATCATCAAAGCCTACCACGATGGCGCTTTTGCAGCGGAGCGTCTATTTGCCCAGAAACCGGGTTATCATTTTCGCACTTATGGCAATCATGATCTGGAGTGGGCTGACGAAACGCTGGTGCAAAAATACCTGTGGCCGATCTTGGGCGAAATCAAAGTTCACCCAGCCATCCGTTTGGGAGAAAACATCTTTATCGTACATGGTCATCAGGGCGACCCACAATCCGACCAAAAATCCAAAGTCAGTCGCTTCTGGGTAAAACATATCTGGCGGCCTTTACAAGAGTGGGGCTTAACGGCAATTTTGTGGGAACCCCTGCAACGACTTGGATTGGTCAACAGCCCACGTGCAGCCCAAAACAACTTTATTCGCTTTCGACGCGACAACTACCTCTATCAATGGGCACAGCAAAAAGGGGTGGTGTTGGTGGCAGGACATACGCATCGTGGCATCTTTCGCTCCTACAGCAAAATTGACCAGTTGAAGGAAATTTTGAAAGAGCTTAAAGAGAAATTGAAAACAGATGCCAATCACTCCAATTACTATCAACTGCTCGCTTCGATTCGATATATTGAACGGACAATTAAGGATTCACGGGATGCACTGCGCCGTGAAAAAATGCAAGAGAAAGCTGATCTTGCTCCCGCCTATTTCAATTGTGGTTGCTGCGTCTATACCAATGGCATCACAGCAATTGAAGTGGATCGGGGGACGATTCGGCTCGTCAAATGGGAACTAGACGACAGTTACTGCGAAGGTGGGCAAGAACGACGTCCCGAATCGTTTGTAACAATTGATCGCAAGATTTATGAGACGGGTAATCTAGAATCTATCATCAAAGAAGTTAAAGGCGGGTAAGACTGTTCAGGTTTGTCGGGATTTTGTTTTGATACGGCAATATTGGGGCAATTAAATCAAATGTAAGTGGAGGCAGCGGATTTTCTTCTCTACCATGAAACTATCGTCTTGATTCAAGTCTTAATGGGGTGATTCACTTATGCTCAGAGGAAGATTAAAAACCGCTCTTCGGAGTGGACTTATTTTGCTGCTGATTGCCTTTGCAGCAGTTCCCATGATGCCTGTACAGAGTCAAACCCAGCCGCCAAGACCCCGACTCGACTCGGCCCAAATTCAATTAGGTGATATTCGTTTGCCCGCTGGTTTTCAGATCGCGGTGTATGCCAGTGATTTGCCGGGGGCGCGGTCGATGGTTCTCAGCCCAAACGGCACGCTCTTTATCGGAACTCGTGATGAAGGCGCTCTGTATGCGGTGCGGGATACCAATGGTGACAATATTGCCGACCAGACCTATAACATTTCGCAGCGGTTAAATCAACTCTATGGCTTTACTATGAACAATCCCAATGGGGTGGCCTTTCGAAATGGGTCACTCTATGTCATGGAGATCAACCGCCTTTTTCGTTTAGACAATATCGAAAATCAACTCAATAATCCCCCTAACCCGGTGATTTTGAATACCAATTTTCCATCGGACTGGCAGCACGGGTGGAAATTTATCCGGTTTGGGCCAGATGGTCGCCTCTATGTTCCAGTGGGTGCGCCCTGCAATGTCTGTGAGGCCAACTACCCTTACAATCGGCTACTGCGAATGAATGCCGATGGCACGGGAGTTGAGACCTATGCCAGCGGCATTCGCAATACCGTTGGATTCGACTGGCATCCACAAACAGGCGAACTTTGGTTTACGGACAATGGACGGGATTTATTGGGGGATAATATTCCACCTGATGAACTTAATCGTGCCCCGACGATTGGGATGAATTTCGGCTTCCCATATTGTCATGCTGGCACGATTGCTGACCCGGACTATGGGTCACTCCATAGTTGTAGCGAATTCACCGCGCCAGCCATCAATCTAGGGCCACACGTGGCGGCACTAGGAATGCGCTTTTATACCGGCAATATGTTCCCCACCGAATATCAAAATCAGATTTTTATCGCGGAACATGGTTCATGGAACCGCAGCACGCGGATTGGATATCGCGTTACGTTGGTGCGTCTGCAAAACAACACCCCGGTGAGTTATGAAGTGTTTGCCGATGGGTGGTTGAACAGCAGCGGCGGTGTAACGGGTCGCCCGGTGGATATTCAGCAGATGCCGGATGGCTCACTGCTCGTTTCGGATGATTTCGTTGGGGCGATCTATCGGATCAGCTACCGTTCTCCCAACTATAGTTCCTCGCCGGGGGCAGGCAACACGATCCAGATGGCGACCACACAGGGCAATAACGTTACGACGGCCATCACCGTTTCGGAAAGCGGCAATGCCAACCTAAACGTAACGGGTGTCGCATTTGCGGCGGGAAGTTCCCCACAAATCAGTGTGACCGGGTTTGCCCCATTTACGATAGTAGATGGATCGGGCCAGACGCAGAATATCACCGTGAGTTGCAGCGGATCCACGATTGGCACTTTTAATGCTACCCTGCAAGTTTCCCACAATGCACCGGGTAGCCCTGCCTCCTATCCGATTATATGTAATGTTACGGCGGCCCCCACACCACTTTATTCTTCGGCACCTGCCCCCGGTCAGCCAATTAACATTTCGCAAGTTGTGGGTAGTCCTGCGACAACCAATTTGGTTGTCTCCGAATCAGGCACGGCGAATTTGAATGTGACCGGGGTTTCGTTTGTGGCGGGTGGCTCTACCCAGATTAGTGTGACGGGCTTTGCGCCGTTTACGATTGTGGATGGTTCTGGTCAGACGCAGAATATCATTATTGCTTGCAATACGTCGGCGGTTGGGACGTATACCCGCACCTTGCAAGTGGCTCACAATGCGGCAGGCAGTCCTGCGACCTATCCCATTACCTGTAATGTCACCAGTGGGCCAACGCCGGGATTCATCTCTGCCCCAGCACCGGGTCCGATCACGATTCATACGGTGACGGGTGTCCCCGCCGCTGCCGAAGTGGTCATGTCGGGAAGTGGTACAGCAGCACTGAATGTGACCGGGGTCTCACTGGTTGGCGGGAGCGCACCGCAAATTACTGTGCCGGGATTCACCCCATTCACCATTCCGGCTGGTTCTGTCCAGCGGTACTCGATGTATATTACCTGTTCACCCTCCACAGCGGGGGTGTATACGGCCACCGTTCAAGTCACCCATAACGCGCCAGATTCACCTGCCGCCTATAATGTGACGTGTAATGTCACCCAGCCAGACACAATTGGACAATTTAACCCGACCTATAGCTGGGTCAGCCTCATCAATACACTGCAAAGCCCACCGCCATCCATGAATAACTTCATGATCTATGCGGCAGGAACCCCGCGTCTGGGTCAATGGGTCATGGGGGATTGGAACAATGATGGGCAAAAGACGCCAGCCGTTTATTCGGGCGGGGCGTTCTTCTACACCAACTCGCTTGGCAATAACCCCAATTGGACGGGCATTTGGGTCGGGATTAATGGCCCACCCGTCGCAGGTCGTTTCAATCTATCGGCGAACAATGATTGTCTCGGTGTTATAGATCGTGCCACGCTGAACGGTTATCTCGTTTTTGCACTGTATTACGCTTGTAATCTAACCAGTGGCCCCACCCCGCCCATCAACTTCCAATGGGTCAGTGAGGTGCTGCCAGATCGAAATGGCTTCTCCGGGGAGTACCAATTCGTCGCTGGCGATTACAATGGCGATGGGTTAGATTCGATAGGGGTTCGGCGCGGGCCATATATCGCATTCACCAATATTGCCCCGTCACAAGGCCATGCGGCGTTTAATCTTGCCCAGTATATTGGGACTCCCAGCACCAGTGATTATGGCTATGCCGTCGCTGGGGACTGGGATGATGATGGACTCGACAGCTTTGGCATCTTTTATCAAAGCGGGGACTTCTATCGGCGGAATGACCTGCAATGGAACACTGGCATCCACATTTATCAACGAGTCGGGATTCCTTGGGGAGTAGGCCCGCTGAATGTGGATTCGTGGCGACAAATGTCCGGTGGGTCAAGTGGGGCCGAACCTACGCCCGAAGTGGTAGTGGCACCAACACCTACCTCAACACCCGAAACAGTCTATGTCCGCCGCTTAGTTGAATCAGACGACCCATCTGTTGCAAGGGCTGGTCAATGGTCTAGCCAAGACGCCAATTCTGCCGCAGGAGGCAGCTATCTCTATAGCAGCGGTGGGGAAGAAAACACGCTGACGCTCGAATTTGTGGGGACATCGGTGGAGATTGTATATGTGCAAAATCCGGCGTTGGGCAGCTTCACGATTGTGATTGACGGGGTGGCGGTTCGCAGCGTCTATACCAGTGGCGAAACCACCAGCTTCGATCTACGTTCAGTCGTGGACTATCTTGAACCCGGCCCGCACACCCTCCAAATTGTGCCGATTGATGGGGTGGTGGCGATTGATGCCTTCATCTTGACCGTGCCCCAGACCACGAATTAACAACAGGAAAAAGATGGGCGTGTTTCATGAAAATGAAGAACGCCCATCCTTCATTTAACCCTCTTTGGGCAATTTTCCGGTCATTTTACCTATCCAGCGCATACACTTGTGCCCAAAATCTACCGGGGCACAGAACATCATGGGACAGCCGTTTGCAATCACGTTGATGTTATGCTCTTTGCAAAACTGCACGGCTTTTTCTGAACTGCTGTTGCCCATAAATGAGTGGTGAATCCAAACGTAATGAATATCCGCATCCGCACACTGTTGGACAATCTGCTCGGTCACTTCGGGTTTGGTGACAATCACCACCGCATCCGGTTTTTCGGGGATGGATTTGACATCGGGATAACAGGGTTCGCCGTCGAAGATCGTTGTATTAGGGTTAATCGCAAACACCTGATGTCCGGTGGAGCGTAGTTTGCGATAGATCAGATTGGCCGCGTCGTCTTTTTCGCGTGTAATGCCCGCAACGGCAATGCGTTTTTGGGCAAGGAAATCAGCCGCCATAGTATCCAGAGTTGGCATGAGAATTTTCCCTCTCGGTCTATTTGTGAATTTCTTAACTATAGACTCAAAAAGCCGTGCCTATAAGGGGCCGATGTATGAATTTGAGATTATTTTTGGCGGAATTAAAAAGACTCCGGTTGACAAAATTAGCAGCCAGAGTCTTGGAGATTCGAGGTATGTTAGTTGCTCTTGGACGGGATTTGGGGAATCAGCCAGCTTAGAAAGGCTTCTTCGGAACGGGTCTGCATCAACACACGTCCCGGCCCGGTCAGTTGACAAATCAACCCTTCGCCGCTGAATATGGTAGATTTCCAGCCGCCGACCTTCCGAACTTGAAATTGAATCGAGGCATCAAATCCAACGATGTGTCCGGTGTCCACATTGTATTTTTGACCGGGGGCCAGCACGCGCTCTTCCATCGAGCCATAACAGCCAATGAGCAACTGGCCCTGACCGCCGACTTTAATCAGAATGAGGCTGCCGCTGCCAAAAAAACCTTTGGAGCCGCCCCACTTGGTATCCGTTGTGACCCCTAGCTCGCTGGCGATATAAGCTCCACTTTGCAGCAGAAATTCGCCTGTGCCGCCCATTTGGATAACACGCATATCGCCGGGGAGTGATGGCGCAAAAGTCACTTCACCACCTTGAGGAGGCGCAGTAAAGGTATTCTGGAAAAAACTTTCACCCGATACGGCCCGCTTAAGACCACCTAACAAACCCCCTTCGGCTTTGGTTTCGATATTGACCCCATCGCTAAAGCTGACCATTGCACTTGATTCGGCTTTAACTTGTTCGTTGGGGGCAAGGGTGACAACGGCTAATGAATAGGAAGGCTGGTGTTTCAGTTCGACGCGCATGGAAAATCTCCCGTTAAGATAGATTGGAATTGAAGATCAGTAGCTTTTTATCAGTGCTAGTCTCTATAACGTGAGTATAACGCCGTTTGTTCCAATGCGCGTCGAAATTCCGCCGAACGACTGATTTAGATTAACGTGGCTCAAAAATAGTCATGGGTACGTCCACATTGGCGTTGCGGATTTTGGTGATAAAACGTGGCACGACCCCCGTCGCTGTATAGTAGCCGCTG
The DNA here is from genome assembly GCA_024434115.1 of Chloroflexota bacterium. Taxonomy (GTDB): domain Bacteria; phylum Chloroflexota; class Anaerolineae; order Aggregatilineales; family J027; genus CFX10. The sequence goes on along the minus strand of QMIT01000002.1, from coordinate 118,612 downwards.
ATTTTGCCATCCGCATAACCCGTTTGGCGAAATTCAAAAATGTCCTGCGTCTGAATTTGATCACCTTGCAAGCCTACCACCTCGGTGATACGGATAATGCGACGTGTGCCATCACGCATTCGCTCCTGATAGGTCAGCAGTTGAACGGCACTAGCGATTTGTTCCCGTACCGCCAACAAGGGCAGGGTTGGATTACCAGTGGTTGCCATGACTTCAAGGCGACTGAGGGCATCACGGGTTCCGTTGGCGTGCAGATTAAAAATGCTACCATCATAGCCAATGTTGATGGCAAGCAGCATATCAATCACTTCACCACCCTGCAATTCCCCGATGACAAGGCGGTCAGGGCGCATCTTGGTGGCACTAGAAATCAAGTCACGCATCGAGACCTCACCGCGTCCGTCTGGATTGGCAGGCCGGGTTTCAAGCGCGACCCGACGTTTTTTATCGAGCAGGATTTCCGCCGAATGTTCAACCGTAATGATGCGTTCCTCATCGGGAATCATCTGGCAGAGGATGTTTTGTACACTGGTTTTGCCTGAACCCGTGCCGCCACATACGCCAATATTGATGCGTCCGAGGACACACGCCTGCAAAAATTCGGCCATATCTTCACTGAGACAGCTATAGCCCAAAATCTGATCGAGTGTTAGGGGTTGGCGTAGAAATTTGCGGATATTCATGACAGGCCCATTGAGTGAAATTGGCGGCAAAACCACGTGAATCCGACTGCCATCTTCTATCAAACGAAAATCGGCAATCGGGTGGTCTTCATCCAAGCGCCGCCCCAATGCTGAGGCCATTGCCATGATTTCGGTCAGCAGGTGGTCATTGTTTTGATAGGGGGTCGGCACATCCACAAAGGCCCCATGTTTATCCACGTAGACACGGTTATAGCCATCTATGAGGATTTCCATGACATCGGGGTCCTGCAAAACGGCTTCCAGTGAAGGGAGTAGAGCGAATTGTTGGTCAGACATGGTAGGTTCTCCATGATATTTAGGTCGGTTAGTTCTGATTGTTGCACACTGGCCCCGTCCCCTAGAACGAGCAAACAACCAGCCCCACCCTGTTTATTTAACCAGTTCAAAGCGTAACGCTGCCATCACTGCCTCGGTACGGGAGGTGACACTCAGTTTGGAATAAATGTTGTCGAGATGAAAGTTGACCGTGCGAGGTGCTACCTGCATATGAGCAGCAATTTCTTTATTGGACAGACCTTTTGCCAACCAGCCCAGCACTTCAATCTCGCGTTCGGTCATGGAGGGTGGTGTGGGGAGATTCAATGTTGCGACCATATGAAAATTGGGCTGATACTGTGATTCGACCTCGATACCAAGCGATTGCAGGTGTGATAGAGCAAAATCTAAAAAATCCATGCCCGCTGAACTTGGGCTGTTATCCTCATAGAACAGCGTCAACTGCTCGTTTTGCATTTTCAACCGGAATGTAGCATCAGTGGCGTAACGTGCGGAATGGGTCAGTGCATCTTGGATGGCACGGAATAGAGCCAATTCGACGGCAGGGCTAAGGCGTTTGGGCAGGAGGTCAATCGTCCATGCAATTCGCAGTGGGGTCGTTCGCAGGGTTTGGCCGATCAACACTTCGAGGGCGTGCGCTAATCCGAGCGATTCCAACATGGCGGGGTGCAAAGCGGCACTTAGATCGCGTATTTGTTGGAGGGCTTGGCGGGCCAAACTTGCCAGCACCGATGCGACCATCTGCGCTTGGGGATTCGTTGCCAAACTTTGTTCATAGACGGCGGCTTGGGCCAGTAGCAACTGAATAGGCTTGCCGATTTCAGATTCCAATAAGGCAGCAAGGCGCTGACGTTCAGCTTCAAGCATACTGACCGAATCCGAGTCGAAAAATGGAGTGCCTTCATCAGGTGTGGTCATCGCTGCAACCTCCGGCACCCCATTGTACGCTTAGAAGGCCAAGAGCGCCTCCATTTTTTGGCGAATCAGGGTAACAGTCGGCACAACCCCCTCCATCAATCCGGTATTGAAGGGCACCGGTACCGAGGGCGAGGCAACTCGTTCAATTGGCCCATCTAAATTCAAAAAGGCTTCGGACGCAATCGTGGCAGCGATTTCTCCGCCAAATCCACCCAAATTGATGTCCTCATGCACAATTAGGCATTTACCCGTTTTAGCGACGGATGCCAAGACTGTTGTTTTGTCCCACGGGACGATGGTGCGTAGATCAATAATTTCAATAGAGGCATTGAGGGGTTGGGCCGCCGCCTCACAGCGTTCGACCATCGCGCCCCATGTCACCACTGTTAAATCTGTGCCTGTTTGGATGATATTGGCTCTGCCAAACGGCAGCATATAGTCGTCACCGGGATAGGGTCGCCGTGCCCATGCCGCATCTAACATGGCCCGATGTTCAAAGAAAATCACGGGGTCGTTACCGCGTAAAGCCGTCCGCAATAAACCCACCGCGTCTTCGGCGTTGGAAGGGAAAGCCAATAACCAGCCGGGGGCATGGGCAAACACAATTTCACTCGTGACGCTGTGCCAAGGATCGCCGATTTTGCGATAGCCGCCGGGGATACGGACGACCATTGGGGCAGCGAAATTACCCGCCGTGCGCCAGCGAATCGTGCCACAATTGTTGATTTGTTCGGTGGCGGGGTCAGCGTATTTGCGGAATTGGATTTCTGGCACGGGCATCAATCCAGCGTAGGCCAAACCAACCGCCCGCCCAATGATGCCTTCTTCGGAGAGACTGGTATCAAACACGCGGTTAGCCCCATGTTTATGCTGCAAATCCATCGTCGCGGCATGTACTCCACCTTTTTCACCCACGTCCTCACCAAACACCACACAGCGCGGGTTGAGGGTTAATTCAACATCCAATGTACGGCGGACGGCTTCAATCATGTTGATGCGACGGGGGTCGGAAATTTGGGGCGTGTCCGTGCCACGAGGCAGTTCGATACCCTCTGCTATCAATCCCCCCATTTTTTGCGGTTGGGTTGGGTCGGAAAACGCGAAACGGGTAATTTGGTGAACGTCCGGTTGCTGTTGGGCCAATGCTGCGGCGCTGGCCTCATGTACGGTGTTTTTGGCCTCGGCGACAAGGGTATCCCACTCGGCTTCACTCAATAGATTTGGGACCATCACCTGATGCAAAGCCACAATCGGGTCACGCTGCCACTCGGCTTCCAAAATCTCTTTGGATTTGTAGGCTTGATTATCCACACTGGAATGACCCGATAGACGGGGGACGGTCAGGCGAAGTAGGCCGGGTTTGCGTTGTGTTCGCACGTAATTGACGGCATTGTAGACCAAATCGGCTGTCTCAATGGGGTGTGTGCCGCTGCCATCCCAGACACACAAATTGGCAAATGAGGCAAGATTGGCGGCGATATTTGCACCGGGGGTTTGGGCAGGCCCTTTGACTGAAATAGCATAACCGTTGTCTTCGATGATAAACAAGAGGGGTAATTCGAGAGTGGTGGCGATTGTTAGGGCCGACCAAAAACCATTACTGGCAACCGAGCCATCTCCCCCACAGACCACGCCGATGCTTTCGGCATAATCAGGATTGTTTAGCTGCTCGGCATGATAGACTAGGGCCTGTGCCCAACCCGCCGCTGGGGTATACTGCGAACCGACATCTCCGGCCATCGGCAAGATGATAGCTCGGCCTCGACTGGGCATATTAAACACTACCCCCACATCGCGCCCCCCGCTGAGACTGCCCGCGCGTGCCATATCCGAGGCGAAGGCTTCTTCGGGAGTTAGCCCAGTGCCCAACAAAAAAGGGCGGGAGCGGTAATAGGGGCTGGCGGCATCATGCGGGTGGGTCAACAATTGACTTAGTAATAATTGCCCTAATTCATGTCCGCGTGCCGAAAATTGATAATTCACCAGTCCTTTGGGGACAAGTTCTTGTTCTTCTAATTCGTCTATCAATCGGGAAGTTAGAGCTAAACGGGCGACTTCATGCCAATCAAAAGCAGGATGCAGCGTCGTCAAAATATTTCTCTCCAAATACATGGGTGCGGCTTACACTCTGTATTTGATTTTAACACGTGGCCTAAAAAAATTAGCCATCTGTTCCCGAAATTCGCAGATGGCTAAATTTGATGGTATTGGAAAGAGGAGATTAGTCTGGCACTAACCTCCTATCAGTTCAGTTCAACTTATTGAACGATGTAGAAACTGTCAATGGCGACTGTACCGTCGGTTGCCACAATCTGGAGGGTGTGGTCGCCCGGTTCAAGGCCAGTGATTTGTGACCAGTTGCCAAATATGGCGGCGTCTGACCAAGAGATCACGGTACGGATTGCCACATCATCAACCACGATGGTGAAGGTTCCAAGTGACGGCCCGGTCAGGTAATTCACATTGATGCCTGTGCCATTAAATTGGAGGGTCAAGGCAGTGTTGGCATTACCATTTGAATTATTGGCGTGATTGCTGAGATAGCTGCCACCACTGGCGAGCGGTGTCGCGGTGTCTGACCATCCACCATTTCTAGCAACAGCCGGGTCATTGGATTCGACGGTGTAAGAGACAGGGGTGCTCGTATTGCCACCGGATGCACCACCAGCATCACCGCCAGTGACTGTGTTACTGGTTGAGCAGTCGAAGGGCATGACGCTCCCGACGACAAAGGTCTGATTGGAACTCTTGGATTGGGCACTCTCAATCAGCGGTGGGAGTGTGCCATTAAAATTGCAGGCATTGGGATAGGTGAGCCACTGTGCGGCGACCATACTAGCAAATGGCGCGGCAAAGGATGTTCCTGCGATATAGGTGTTGTCGCCAATCGGATAACCTGCGGCGGGGGCTAGAACGTTGCCATCATGTGAGAAGCGCCACAGATCACCGTAATTACCAAGTGTTCCACCGACTGCCACCACTTCGGGCCATGCCGCCGGGGTTAGAGGTTGGGCAAACAGCCATGGCCGATAGTTGCCGGAAGCGCCGACTGAGATGACTGCGAAATCGCCATTGCTGGTAGCACTTCGCTGTTGATAGTCTTGCAGCAGGATGCGCAGATCAAACAGATCACCTTCGTCACCATCAGCATCTACCAGTACGGCGATGTAATCATCTACCAACTCGTCTGGCACACCCAGTTCGTCGTGTACATAATCCACCAGACCATAGCCCACCGAATCAATGCACGGATCGGAATATTTGGTGGCGGTCACTGAGTAGCGGCGGTTATCCGGCCCGCGTAGCTGCCATGTTAGATTGCTGCCATTAAACTGGACCCGGAAGACATCTTCATGCACGCCGGGCAGGAAAGTTATGGTTTGGCCCTTGTCGTTGCTGCGATTCGTGAATTTGTTTTGGCTGCCAACATCAATTGTCACCGAGGCGCTGTTCTGATTTTCATAGCCAAAGCGAGCAGTGAAGAGACCGCGACCATTGTCCATGACGCATTCCAGAACGGGCTTGACGGGTTGGCGCGTTTGTGGGGGCAGGGTCTGTGGATTGCAGGGGGTTGAAGCCGCACTTGCAATGACATATTTATATTGACCATTTGGCCCACGTACTGCCCATGCCAGCGCGAAATTGAAATCTACCGCAAAGGCATACTCCTGCCGCCCCATTTCAAAGACACGGGGTTGCTCACGGTTATAGTCACCGGGGGCAAAGAAGTTGTTCCAACCAGCAGGAATGTTGACGACTTCATCGTTTAGGTTGTTATAGCCGAAATAGGCGGTATAACGACCCCAACCACGACGTTGTACACATTCCAAAACGGGTTCAACCGATTGGGGAGGCAGGGGTGTATTGGCCGCGTTAATCGCTTCAAGTGCATCGCCGAATACAAAACCGGGATATTGAACGCCTTCCAACACAGGCCCGGAGTGGGTGCAGGGGATGACCCCGAAGCTCAGATTGATGACAAAGTGGTTGTAGCCCTGCCCCATCAATCCGTTCGGCCCAAATTCGGCACTCGGCCCTTCAATGGTTTGTTGAATATCAATTTCCAAGCCGTCTACCGCATAATCAACGTCTGCGCCGCTGACATCCATGGGGATAAGACGGATGCGGCTCATGTCTACCACATGCGAAAGGTCTTGGAACACACGCATGACCATGTTGCCGTGCGAATCTGCACTGCTAAAGTCGTCCACAATCAATACGGCGACAGGTTCCGTGTTAAATCCGGCTCCGTTGGTGATGTCGGGCTGCAAATTTACAAGCCAGTCGTTGGAAATGGGATTGTCGCGGATTTCTTGGGCAATTTCTTCAGGTGTAATGCCTAAGCCTGTTACTGAGAAACCGAGGCCTGTCACCGAGAAACCGAGACCCGTGACTGAAAAACCGAGACCCGTGACCGAGAAGCCAAGCCCTGTAACCGAAAAACCCTGCCCACCCAGCAGTTCGGGGGTCAGGACACACATTTCGATACTGGATACTTGGTTGCCCTCACCTTTGGCTGGTGCAGCGGGCATAATTCCTAACAAACTAAAAATAGTGGTTAGCAGTACCAATGCCAACACCACTATCCTAAACAATCTTGAGTGGTACATCCCCTATGCTCCCTTCCCCATATTTTTTTTCGAACTATGGGATAATTGCGGCTAGATAGCACATATGAAAGGGTCTATAAAACTTGATTACATTATACAATAGAATAAAGCCTCAACTTTTCTTCTCTTAATTATTAATGAAGGACGGTCTTTGACGAAATTTGACAGCACATTGACAAACCAAATTTGCCTCAATACTGCCTAGTAACAGTGAATTAAAGCACGATTTGGTTATTTTGGAGACGTGTAAAGGGGAACATAGCAGAAAAGTTGCATCTCAGCAGTTTTATTAAGGGCGGGCTTTCACCCCTTACAAGTTGTAAACCCGCCCTTGACAAAACTCATACAAATTCAAAGGAATTATTTACAGGCTTCACGCTTGTTTAACGCTCAATAGCTCATCTACCACCGTATCGAGCCGTAATTGCTTGCCACGTTCGAGGGCGGGGTTCAATTTGTCTGGCGGAAATTTTTGACCCAAATCCGTTAGGATTGGCTCAACGGCCATCTTCACCCCCGTATCCAGAGCGGGATGATTGACCACCATGCCCAACCATTCAGCCGCCTGTGTATATTGACCATTTTCAATCTGAAGGCCAGCCAACTCAACCATCGTCTCTAACATTAGAGGGACTGCTTCAAGGGCTTTGGCTTCTTTGAGGGCTTCCTGTAGATACTTTTCGGCTTGGAAGATGAGTTGATGCCCTTTTGCCACTACCCCAAGATTAATGAGTGAGTTGGCAATTCCCGCTCGATCCCCAATTTCGCGGCGAATGGTCAGACCCTCCTTGAAATAGCGATGGGCCTCATCAAAATCTTTGGCATCTTTAGCTAACATCCCCAGATTGGTCAACATGGAGGCTTGTCCGGCGCGATCCCCAATTTCGCGGCGCGTCACCATGCTCTCTTCAAAGTATTGTTTAGCGGCTTCGGTGTCGCCCCATGAGGCGGTAATCACCCCCAAGTTGCCCAAACCAGCGGCGGTTTCAAAACGTGCCCCAATTTGTTTGTGGATGTCGAGTGCTTCGGTCAGGCAGCGTTTGGCTTCTTCCATATTGCCCTGAAAATAATAGGTGAGGCCGAGATTATTAAGGCAGACCGCCATCCCTTGTTTGTCATTCAATTCGGTGCGGATGGCAAGGCTTTCTTGATAATGCTGCTTGGCATTGTCATAGTCACCGCGTAGCCGGGCAATGTTGCCCAAATTCTTAAGGGCGGTAGCTGTACCTGCCTGATCTGCGATGGCGCGTGCAATCTCAAGGGCTTGCTCGTTTAGCTTCAAGGCCTCATCATAAGCCCCCTGCATTTCTGTGACCAACCCCAACGCATTGAGCGCTTTGACCATCATCAATTGGTCATTAGCGCCGCGTGCAAGGGCCAAGCCCTCATTGAGATGTTGGGTCGCAGTGGTGTAATCGCTGAGGTTTTCATGCGACTTGGCAAGATCAACCAATAGGGCTGCCCGTACCCCTTGGTTATCTTGAGGGGTGAGTTGCAAGGCACGGTTATAGAGATCAATTGCCCCGCGTGAATTGCTGATGGCAAGCGCCTGTTCGCCCCCGATTTGGGCATAATTCGCTTCTTTGGCAGTATCCCCGGCGTGATGCCAATGCTCCATCAAATTGACGGCCTGTGCTTTGTCATTGGGATAGGTGGTTTCAATTGCCACCGCTACCTGACGATGCAATGCGATTGTTTCGGGTGGATTCAGGTCTTTTAAGATAGCCTCGCGGAGCTTATCGTGGGCAAAACGCCACTGTTCATCTTGGCGGTCAAACACCGCGACGTTGGCACAAATATTGAGCCACGCCTCCAAATCGGTGTCACTGTCGAGTTGAGCCAAGAGATCGAAATCTAGCCGCCGACCAATCACCGCTGCCAATTTGAGCAAGGGGTGGAAAAATTCCGGCACACGCCCCAACCGACGTTGGATAATTTGCTGGACACCCCCGGCAAAAATCTGTTCGGGAAGCTGCATCGCGCCAACTGCCTGCAAGCGCCCTGCCTCTTCAGCAAGTGCCCGCACCGTTTCGATCATGAAAAAGACATTGCCTTCAGTTTCGCGCTGCAAAAATGCCAAGACCTGCGGTTGTTTGCCTGCCTCACCCAACATCGAGACGCTCAAATCTGCGATACTGGTTTCGGACAGGCGATTAAGATTGATCAGTTCAATGCCCGGAAGCTCATTAGGCAGTTCGGGCATTTCATCATGGCGATAACTGCTGACCACCAAAAGGGGTAGCTGTTTGCTGCTTTCGACAAGCATTTTGAGGGGTTGAAGGCTGATTCCAGCCCAATGTAAATCCTCGAGCAGCAACAGGGTCGGCTGTTTTTGTTTGCGGAATAGATCAATAATGGCAAGATTTAGACGCTGCTGGCGGGCTTTCCCTTCCAACACCGGTGCATCAGGGATTTCGCGCCCCACGAGGCCGCTGATGTCAGGCAGAATTTCTTTTAGAACCCCGGCTTCAATATCATTAAGTTCGGTTGAGAGTACCAAGCGCCGAATGGGGTCTTGCCAGAGTTGGTAGGGCAAGCCGCCTTCTGCAACAGCCTGACCCCGAATGACCATCGCCCCGTCTACCAATGATTGGATGCGGAGTTCATCTAATAGGCGCGATTTGCCGACGCCACTTTCGCCACCAACCAGCCACGCGCTGCCATGCCCTTCAATCGCGTTAATAAGGGCGGCTGATAACATGCCCAATTCTTCATCGCGCCCAACAAAACTTGCCGCCTGCAAAAAGCTCTCGCGCACCGCTTGGCTTTCTTCGTAGACGGGCTGTCCGATAACCTGATACAACTCGTTTATGACATCTTGGGCGTTTTGATAGCGGGCTTTCGGGTCTTTTGCCATCAACTTGCCGACAATCGCCGCAAGGTCTTGCGAAGGCATTGACACATCTTGGTGTGTCACCCAATGAATTTGGGCCTGTTCGGACGGAATGACATCCGTTTTAACCGGGCGTGTTTTGATACTTGCCAGTTGCTCGGCGGTCAGGTTGGTAATCGTTTTTAGATCGGGTTCGCTATAGAACACACTACGGATAAGTTTATTGATATTGGTGGTATCAAAGGGGTAGCGTCCGGTAAAAAGCTCATAGGCCATGACTCCCACTGCATACAAGTCGGCGGTTTGGCTCGCTCCGGCGCGGCTGATGACTTCGGGGGCCATATAAGTCACTGTGCCTTCGACCACTTCACCTGCCTGCTGTACTTGGGCGGTGGCAAGGCCAAAGTCTAGGACACGCACCGTTTCACCATCTTCAACCAAGACATTCGCTGGTTTTAGGTCGCGGTGTAAGATGCCACGCCGATGAAGATAGGCCATCGCCTGTAAAAGTTGAATCAGCAGGTCTATTTTTTGATCGAGACTGGCCTTTGCACCAACTTCGAGAATGGTCTGGGGCTTCTCCAAAAGCGTCATAGTGAAATAGGGCTGTTGATTAGTATCAAAGCCATAGTCCTCAACGCCGATCACATTGGGGTGACGCAGGGAGGCAAGGGTCTGAAATTCGCGGGCTAAGGATAAACGCAGTCGGGAAGAATCGGTCTCCGGCGATGTCCCGCCTGTGGGGATTAACACTCGCTTGAGCGCGACAGCCTGTCCTGTGAGGCGGTCTGTAGCACGATAGACGGCTCCCATTCCACCCTCACCCAATTTTTCATGCAGTTGGTAGCGATTACCAAGCAGTGTCATTAGTTATCTCCGACCATAAAATAAATAGTCCGTTGACGCTTTTCGCAAAAAACCATTATGATTTATTATAAATCAATCCAAAAATGATGCACTAGCGCCAAAAGTGGTTAAAATAAGGTTAATTTTGCACACAAATCCATTCTATTCCTGACCAGTGACATCCTAACGGGATTTTTTGAGCATCTTGCTTACCAACGCAGGGCAAGCTAAAATGACGGGGTTATAAGCAATTATCGCCCGCCCTGCATCATCAACCGCAGCAAATTGGAGGGTATTGTGGGCCGTTGGAAAGATAAATACGTAATCGGCATCACTGGCAATATTGCCACCGGCAAAAGTCTGGTGCGGAATATGCTTCAGCATCTCGGCGCTTATACAATTGATGCGGATGGACTGGCGCATCAAGTAATGGCTCCCAATGCTCCTGCCTATCGTCCCGTAATCGAGTGGTTTGGCAAATGGATTGTGTCCCCCGATGGTCGTATTGATCGGGGCCGTCTGGGGGCGGTGGCGTTTTCTCACCCCGAAGCCCTCAAGCAGCTAGAAGGAATCACCCACCCTGTTATCAGTCGCGCGATTGATACCTTGATTAGTCGTGCGCCACAAAAAGTCATTGTGGTAGAGGCGATCAAACTGCTGGAAGGTCAATTGGGAAGCGGAGTAGATGCGATCTGGGTCGTGGATGCGCCGCTAGAAGTTCAATTGCAGCGCCTGATGAAGACACGCGGCCTTTCTGAAGCAGAAGCCCGCAAACGGATTGCCATTCAGAATCCACAGGTTGATAAACTGCGTGCTGCGTCGGTAGTCATCAAAAATTCCGGTACCCCAAATGAAACATGGGCACAAGTGCAGGCGGCATGGGCCAAGATGAACAGCGCCGCACCGGGTACACCCGCTCCTAAGCGCACCACCGACACGATGCGAACCGTCACCGATCAGGAAATTGGTGAGGTCGTCATTCGTCGGCCCCGGCGCGAAGACATGAGTAGAATCGCAGCCTTTATCAATAAGACCAAAAATACCCGCCTGACCGATGCCGACATTATGCTCAGTTTCAGCGAGACCTCCTATTTGGTGGCTGAATCCAAGCATAATATTATTGGCGCGATTAGTTTTGTGGTCGAAAATCTGATCACCCAGTCGCGGGAAATGATCCTGCCTCCGGGTGTTCCGGTTGCGCCTGTATTGGGGCCGCTCATCGAAGAAATGGAAGAGGCGTCCAAATTGCTACAAAGCGAAGTCGCCTTTGTCTATCTGCGCGAGGCCGAGTCCGCCCCGATTATCCAATTGCTCAAAGATAGATTGGGTTATCAGGTCACCAAAATTGAAGAAATTAAGTTTCCAGCATGGCGTGAGGCCGTTCGCAGTTCACAGCCACAAGGGACGATTATCCTATCCAAGAAACTGCGTGAAGAGCGCGTATTGACCCCCATTTGATGTTGTGGGTGGCCTATTTCCAAGACCGTATTCTGAATCAAAGGTGTAAGACTTGTGGAACGCTTAAAGCAAATCCCCGGCCTGAGCAATGTGATTGCGATTATTGATCGCTATCCGCGCATTTCGGCATGGGTGGTATTGTCGGTTGGCATTATTGCCATTTTGATTTATGAAGCCCGTGATGTGGGCCTCACCACCACCAACTGGATTGCGCTGATCGTCGCTTCGATTGTCGTGTCTGGTTTGTGCATCTGGATTGTCAGTTGGGAAGATCAGGACGAACAAGTGGCTGCGACCCCCGACAAAGCGGTCAAGGTCAAGAGTGACGCACCTGCCAACAGCGAATCTGCCTCGGACGGGCAAAAAGCCTAATCTGGTTCAGACTGTTTCGATACTGTAAGAAAATACATGGGGAGGTCATTACAACCTCCCCTATTTGTGTCTATTGCAGACCCCACACCCGAACTGTGCCGTCAAAACTACTCGAAATCAATCGTGTACCATCATGCGTAAAAACCATGTCGGTCACTTGTGTAGTGTGTCCGTGAAGGGTAGTCACAAGCGACAGGGTGTTGGTATTCCACAGATAAATTTCTCCATCATAGCCAGCTATCGCCAATAGTTGTCCATCTTGGCTAAAGGCAAGGGCGCTGTTCCCCCCAATATTCTTGATATAGGCTGTTTCCTGCCATGTAGCGGTATCCCACAAAATCAGGTTTTGTTCCATATCCACTGAGGCCAGCATCGTTCCATCAGCCGTGATCGCAATCACCGTCACATATCCGCTATGGCCCTCAACCAACCGATAATCTTCAGGGTGGGTGCTGTCCCAAACCAACAGAGCGCGGTTTTCAGTTTGCAGAAAAATAACCGTCTTATTATCTGGACTGAAAACAAGATCGCTGATCAAATAGAAGCTATCGGAGGAATTGGGGATGCTTAACGAACCTCTCGGCTCCCCAGAGTCAACATCCCATAAAGTTAATACGTCTTCGGAAAATGCCCCAGCGGATACCATTTGGCGGCCATCTTGGTTGAAGTCCACTTGAGTAGCAGCATACCCTGTTAAATAGTCGGCTGGGTTTAGATAATCTGTAGCAAATTCAGGCACTGTTTGACCGGAATTGCTTGTATCCCAAATGTCTAACCCTTTTTCCCCGCCTTGCAACCCTATTGCTAAAAGAGGGCTGTTCGGCTTGAATTGAATATCATATAAAAAGATATTTGGCTCATCAGGCAACCAATTCGCGGTTAACTCACCTGTCTGTAAATCCCATACAGCAACATAACCGATCTGAGTTCCAGCGGCGACCCTTGAACTATCAGAGCTGGCTGAAATCATGGCAAAGGGATCATTAAAAGCGCGGATAATCGTCTCCACTGAAGAGTCACCAGTGGGTAAAATGTTCCAGATTATTACTGGGCCATTTAGATCCCAAGCAGCTAGTTTTTGACCATCGGGGCTAAACTCGACACCAACGGGGTTATCGAAACGTATAGATTCCCCGTCAAGTTCTATTGGAAGTGTTTCTGTCGTTTCTTGGTCTGCGACACTCCAAAGTTGTACTTGTCCGCCGAAAGATACCGAGGCAAGGATATGCTCAGTTGGACTGTAAGCTATACCGTTTAGTTGATTAACCGAATCCCTAAGGGTTATCAGAGGCTCGTTTTGGATTGCGGCACTGTTTTTGGCAATATTCCAAATGTAAATTGAGCCGTTCCAAGTTGATGCTGCAATTTGCTTGCTATCATTACTATAGGCAAGGTCGGAGATACGTTCATCCATACCGAGCAAGGTAGTGACCAAATTTTTCTGCTCGATATCCCATACTAAGACAGCAGGCTGAACACTCCAACGTGAAAAGCCCTCACGATCTACAGGTGTGTAGATATCTTTCATGCCAGCCGCCGCAAGGGTCATGCCATCAGGTGAAAAACTTAGCGCTTCAACGCTCATCGGGTTAGCAAAAAAGTCGCTAAACACAATCAATTCACGACCTGTTTCAACTGACCAAACCCGTACGCTTTTATCTTCGTCCCCAGTAGATGCGATAATTTGGCCGTCTGGGCTAAAAGCAAGATGAAGTGCTCGTCCTTGATGGGCTTCGATTTTCATTTTTATTGTGCTCGTATTTGCTACCAGAAGATTCACTGATCCATCGTTGGTAGCAGTCGCAAATAATGTACCGTCGGGACTGTAGGCCGCATCATTGATGTAGGTATCGCTCTCGACAAAGCGCGGTGTGGTATCAAAATCGCTCGTGTCATAGAACCAAATGCCCAGTGCGCCATACAAAGCTAATTCTTTTCCGTCGGGCGACCAAACTGCCCCGTTCATGGTGCCTGTCCCAAACTGCTGCAATTCGACCAACTGGGCTGCATTTTCGGCGGTGATAGGGGAGACGCCGATCTGCTCTTGAGTGGGAGTTGGGGTTAGGTTTTGGTGCAGACTAGGATTGTTGTCGGGCGGGATAACTTCGGCTTGCACAGTGGCATCTGAATTAGCTTGCCGGATATTTTGCACAGATAAGGCGAATCCCCCGATTAAGAAAATAAGAATCGCAGCAGCGGCGATCATCCATTTGCGACTGTGGGGGCGCTGCCAGAGACGGTAGGGGTGTTCGCGCATGTGACGGGCTTCGGCTAAAAATGCGGCGCGGGCGGCGTTTTCTTGGGCTGGATTTGGCTCTGGGATATTGCGCATGGCGTTGGTAATCTGTTCCTCAAAGGACTGGTTGTTCATTGGGTTCTCCTTCCATGTGGTTTGGGATAAGCTGGCGGCGCAGGGTGGCTAAGGCACGATGTTGGAGAGCTTTAACCGCCCCAATCGTAGAATGTAGGATACGAGCGATTTCAGCGTTCTCTAGGCCCTCTAGAAAATGCAAGATAATGACGGCTTTTTGCTGAGGGGTCAGCTTATTCAGTGCAAGATGGATACGCTCAGTTTCATGGGCGATATGAAGGTGCTCATCCATGCCTTGCTTGACATCTATTAACTGCTCATCGAGGGGCATATGATCTCGAAAAACCAAACGGCGGGATTCATCAATCGCCAAATGATGGGCAACTTTGAACAACCATGCCTTGAGGTTTTTTTCTGGCCCCTGACCTTTGTGCAGTGCCTCCAAAAAGCGCTGAAATACTTTTGCGGTTAAATCCTCGGCTGTTTGGACATGTCCAGTCTGGTGATACAAGTAGCGATATAACGGGCGATAGTAAGTATCAAAAATCGCGGCAAGCGCCTCTTCATCGAATTCACGTGCCTGTCGCAAAAGTTGTATTTCACTCTCCATAGGCTCGGCCCCCAGCTAAGGATGATTCATGTTCTGTTATTTAAGACGCACGAGAAATCTTAGGAGATACGGGGAGAGGGTTTCAATTTTCTAGCCGACTTTTAATAAGAAATTAGGTTGTCTGAAGGGGGTGTTCTCGGTTATAGTTTTAAAGGTTTTTTACCCTGCACCTTGACAATCTAGCCTGAAGGGGGAGTTCCCAAATTGTCACTACCCAGCATTATCGCCGTTGACGGCCCGGCAGGTTCCGGGAAAAGCACTATTTCCCACCAATTGGCTGAACGTTATGGGTATTTGTTCATTGACACGGGCATTTTTTATCGCACGATGACTCTCGTGGCCCTCCGCGCCAACATCCCTTTTTCGGACGCCGAAGCCCTCACCACCCTGACCCACCAAACCCGCATTGATATTTATCCCAAAAATGGGGATTCGGCTCACCCCTATACAGTTCTTGTCGCCAACGAAGATGTAACTGACCAAATCCGTAGTCCGCAGGTAGAAGCGTGGGTTTCCACCCTGTCCGCCATTGCCAGTGTTCGGGCCGCCTTAGTTGAACAACAGCGCCGTATCGCCTCACAGGGCAAAATCATTATGGCGGGCCGCGATATTGGCACGGTTGTTTTGCCGAATGCCGATGTAAAGTTCTACATTGATGCCTCGATTCAGGAACGTGCCCGACGTCGTTATCATGAACGAATCAGCAAGAACCAAACCGCCAATTTGAAGGAAATTGAAGCCGCCATGATTGAGCGGGATCGCATTGACAGCCAGCGTGAAGTGTCCCCGCTGCGTCAAGCCGAAGATGCCATTTACATCAGCACAGATAACAAAACCATCGAGCAGGTGTTGGACGAAATCGGGGAAAAGTTGGAAATCTGGCAGCCCGCCTAGTTTTCTTCCGTATGGATTTTAAGCCGCTTACCATCACTTACCAATTCAATCGTGCCATCCCGGTCAGTCCGATACACACTCCGGTTGCTGAAACGTGCCATCACGCCTGAATCAGCACCCGGGTCGCGGCTGCCGGGGTCATATTGCACGACGACTACCTGCGGATTGACGGCCTCAATCCACGCGGCACTGTTGCTATCAGGGGCGGCATGATCGGCGGCTTGCAACACATTGGCTTGAACCAGATGACGCCTGTCAGTCAGCAATGCCTGCTCCTCGTCTTCGTCTAGGCTATTGGTAAATAGGAATACTGATTCGCCATATTGCAGTCGGAGCACTAATGAATTCGTATCCACGTGGGCCGCGACAACGGTCATTTGCACGCCATCTCCGGTTTCGATTTGATAGCCTGCCTCGGCTTGGATAATCGGGGTTTTGTCTTGTTGCAAGGCTTGAATGAGGTTGTAATAGTCCGCTTCGGTGGTATCGCCGACGGAGGTGACAGCGGCCTTGATTTCGTAACGTTCCACAACGGTCAATAAGGCGCTGATGTCCTCCGGTTGATCGCTGGTAATCCACAATACATCAATCTGGCGATTATTGGGGGGTAGGTGATCGCCTAATTCAGTCAATAGTCGTGTAGGATAGCGACCCCCATCAATCAAAAAGACTGCCCCATCGGGTGATTCAATCAGAGCACTGTTGCTTTGGCCCATATCCAGATACACCACATACAGTTCACCATCGGGTTGGCGTACTAATGCCTGTATGAGGAGGCCCAAAATCACCGCGCCCATCACAGGCAATACAAATTTGGGGATCAAGGCAAGTTGTTGACGGCGTTCTTTAAGCAGGTTTTCATACCAACGCGGGCGGGTGGCGGTCAAAAGTGCCAAGCCAATCGCGGCTACCCCGCAAAGCATCAAAAACCACTCCGGCAAGAAGATTTCGAGAGACGCCCCCGGTAATTTGGCAAAAGTGCGTACCATCGTGGTCGTCCATGTCAAAAACAGCCATGCCGCCTGATACAGTAGCGTTCCAGCGGGTGCATATATAAAACTGATCAAGGTTGCCATGCCCCCCAAGATCAACACAAATGATTGCACGGGTACGATCAACAAATTGACTACAGGTGCATAAACCGATAAGCGTCCAAAATAGAACAAAATCACGGGCAGGGTCGAGACTTGGGCCACCATACTGACGACCAGCGGCTCGGATAAAAATTTCGAGGCTTCCCCTCCGGCGGATTTCCCAAAATGGCGCTGCATGAACTTACGGAAGGCTTTATCAGCGGGTGCTACAAGCAGAGCCAGCCCCAACACCGCCGCGAAACTCAATTGGAAGCCGATGTCCCACAATACATAAGGATTCAATAGGGACATGAGCAGGGCAGCAAAGGCTAATGATGCAGGGGCATAGGTTTTACGTCTCATCCCATCGGCAGTGATGAGGAGGCCGCTCATGATGGCCGCCCGCACAACCGCCGCATTTGCCCCGACGAAGATCGTATAAATTGCAATGACCACAAGGCTGAGAAAAATCGCCCATGATTTTTTCGGCAGTAAATTGCTCAACAAGGATTTAACAATGGCGGCAATGAGGGTCATGTTGAAGCCCGAAATCGCAATCACATGGGATGTGCCGGTGGTGTTAAAAGCATCACGCACTTCTTCGGATAGGCGCGAATCATCACCTAACAAAATGCCGCTGAGTAAACTTGCTTGGGGTTCGGGCAAGGCATCTTCGATGAAACCACGTGTCTGGTCGCGTAAATTCAATAGGTCTTGTTTCCACCAGCGCCCCTGATGTTCATCCAATTTCTGGAACGTCTGAAGCTGCATGGTGCTAAACACGCCTTCACGGGCCAGTTTCTCCTGATACGAAAAAGTGTCGAGTTCGGGCGGTGGGAATAACTGGCCTGTCACCAAGAGCCGATCTCCGTACTGCACATCAGTATTCGCGGGTAATCGCACCAAGACCAAGCCTTCACGCGGCTGCTGTTGGCCCAACCAGATAGCTTCATCTACTTTGAGCCGTACATTGGTATAGGTTTCGCGGACATCTGGCGCATCCCACACCACGCCAAAGATGGTGACAATGCCCTGATTGTTGAGGTGAGAAATATGGTCGGGCGATTTTTCGGGCAAGGCTTCTTGTAATCGCAATCCCCCTAACGCGAAAAATAGGCCACAAGCGATATACAGCCGCCATTTGTTGTGGCCTCGGAACAGCACCAGCAGGCAAGCCAAAATCGTCGCGGCGATGCCATAGGGCCAGCGTTCATCGAGCAGTTCGGCAAAGACTATTCCGCCTGCCCAACAGAGGGTTAAGTAGATGATCGTCATGTGTCATCTTCAGTGGAGAATATATTACCACCCACGTTCTCGAAATTGTTTTTCCTTGTATTTTGCAGCGGTATAGCCGACAAATGCAAAAAAGGAGGCTGACCCCATACATATTGTTCCAATAAGGATAGAATCTTGGTTTCCCATAGCAAACATAAATATCCCATAACACACACTTAGGAACGCCATCATTCCGAATGTCCAAAGATAAATCGGGGGCCATATACTTCTTTTTTTGCTTAAAACTTCCATCTCTGAATAGACTTTTTGTTTCGTGTGAGAGACTTCGACTTTTCTCAAGTCGCTTAAAGTTTTGGCGGCAGACTCATGAAATGGATCAAGTGAAAGGGCATTTTGCAAAAACTTAATTTTTTGATCTTCACTAGGAGCGACTTTTGATGCTAAAAACCAAGCATCGGCACTAGGACTATTTTGCAAAATATCACGAAGAAGATTTCTCGCAGTTATTCTGTCTCCGTGTTGTAAAGCAATAACCACATCCTGTAATTTTTCGTCCATTTCAAATGACCAATATTTATCTATAAATATGTTGAAAATAATATAAATATTTTAGCGTGTAAAACAAAAAAGAGCAGGTTTTTCCTGCTCCAGTTGGATTCTATATTTAGCACTCTATCGTGCGTAATCAACCGCCCGTGTTTCGCGGATAATTGTGACCTTAATCTGACCGGGGTATTGCATGGTCTCCTCAATCTTCTTGGAGATGTCGCGGGCCAGATGTACAGCGGCGAGGTCGTCAATGTCGTCGGGTCGCACCATAATGCGAACTTCACGCCCGGCCTGTAGCGCATAGGACTGCTCGACCCCGGTGAAGGCGTTGGCAATATCTTCCAGCATCCGCACACGCTTGATATAGGCATCCAAACTTTCGCGGCGTGCCCCCGGACGAGCGCCAGAAATTGCGTCGGCAGCCTCAACAATGAGCGCCTCAACCGATTCCTGCGGCACTTCATGGTGGTGGCTGGCGATGCAGTTCACAATTTTCTCCGGCACCCCATATCGCTTGCAGAATTCAGCGCCAATGATGGCATGAGGGCCTTCAACTTCGTGGTCAATCGCCTTGCCGATGTCATGCAGCAGACCACCTGCTTTGGAAAGGTTGACATCCGCCCCCAATTCTGCCGCGATCATGCCTGCCAGATGCGCCGTTTCGATGGCATGGGCGTGCATGTTTTGTCCATAGCTGGTACGGAATTTCAGCTTACCAAGCAGTTTCAAAATTTCGGGATGCAAACCGGGGACACCTGCTTCATATGAGGCGCGTTCCCCTTCTTCGCGGATGGCCCGTTCCACTTCTTTGCGGGTGTCCTCCACCAATTTTTCAATACGGGCCGGGTGGATACGACCATCGAGTACCAATTTGGAAAGCGCACGTTTGGCGACTTCACGCCGCACGGGGTCGAAGCTGGAAATCGTGACGGCTTCGGGGGTGTCGTCTACTACCACGTCCACGCCCGTCGCTTGTTCAAAGGCACGGATATTGCGTCCGGCACGCCCAATAATGCGCCCCTTCATATCATCGGAGGGCAATGGCACCACTGAGACGGCGATTTCGCTGACCTGATCGGAAGCCAAGCGTTGAATCGAGAGGGCGATAATGTCACGGGCACGGTTATCGGCTTCGGATTTGGCCTCTTCTTCAATCTGACGGATCAGACGTACCATATCTTGGCGGGTATCTTTTTCGACTGCCGCCAACAATTCCTGTCGGGCTTCCTCGCGGGTCATCTCGGCGACGCGCTCTAATTCGGCGGTACGTTCATCCCACAGCTTTTGCAGTTCGTTATTCCGCTTGTCGAGATTGCTCTGACGGCGGTTCAGTTCCTTTTCGCGCTGTTCAAATTTCTCCAGCCGCTTGTCGAATTCCTCACGACGTTTGGTTTGGCGTTCTTCTTCTCGATCCAGTTCAAGGCGGCGCTTCTTGGTATTGCGTTCGTTTTCCTCCTGAATGCGTAGGGCTTCGTTTTTGGCTTCGATTTCAACCTTGTTTTTGGTAGCGGCAGCCTCGGCAATCAAGCGTTGGGCTTCGGCTTCGGCCTGCTGAATTTTATTCGTTCCTTGCCGTTTCTGATTGGTGGTGATCCAAACAGAGGCAGCAATCAGGCCTACGACTAGGCCGACCACCGCCGTGATGATTTCCATGATCTTTACTCCTCAATTGTGTCGTCATCCCCATTTAAATCCGTAAAAAACGGGTCGCCGTCCGTCTCAAGCTGCTCGATAAGCTGATCTATCACCGTGCGGACGGTCTCATAGTCAAAACCACGTCGCATCAAAAAACTCGTCATCTTCTGTCGAAAATCGCGTTTATCGGTGCGGCGCAGGGTGCGAGCTTTTTTCTCAGCGGCACGCAAAGCCACTGATTCACTATCTTGATCGCGTAACGCTTCATCAATGACGTTGGAAGGCACGCCTTTTCCGCGTAATTCCATACGCAGGGCCATCGCCCCACGCGGACTAGATTCTTGGCGGTTCTCTACCCAATACTGGGCAAACTCCGTGTCATTCAGATAGCCAGCCGCTTCCAATCGCCCAATGACCATATCCACAATGCTGGTCGGGGTTTTCTTTTCTGCCAGCTTGCGGCGTACCTCACTGACACTGCGCGGACGAGTCGCCAAAAATCGCACAGCACGTTCATAGGCCTGCGTCAAGTGATCGGCATCTTGTAATTGTTGGATCTCGGCATCGCTGAGATGCTGGCCTTTACGAAGTGGGGCGGCTTCCATCAAGCCCAAGCTGAAGGCATATTCTCCATCGAGAAATACGTTCACGCGGTTCTTGTTATTTTTCTGGATTTCCAGCCCACTTATTTGGCCTGCCATGCGTCCGATACCTCTCACCACAAAAACGCAAACAGCCGCAGGTGTAGCCACCCCGGCTGCAATCCACACATTATGCTTATGACCAGCCACGAGAAATTAGATAAATAAAAACACGCCTAGTTCATCGAAAGCGTTTACATAGGACTATAGAATAGGCTAAATACCCAAAATTCCAATCTTGCCTAGATTGCTTTCTGAAGAAAAGTACGCGCTCCTAATCTCTCGACTATCGAATCAATGCTCTCACAACCGCAAACAAGGGCTGTGGATTGTTTATCATGGGTCTAGTTCTGGGTCGGCGATGCAAATAGGTTCAAGACTCACAAAGGATAATTAGTTTTTGAGATGTCTAATATTTGCCAATCGCCTTCGCAGTAAGTTGGGTAATCCCTTCAGATACAGGGTTTTGCCAACCGCTTGCTAATCCGGATGATCGCACTGTACCGGATAGTTTTATTCTTATCCCACCCTTCTATAAATAGGATGGTTGGGGGGATAAGTCTACCTATACCCTATTCCCTACATAAACGGGAAATTTGTTTTGACCGACAACTTTTTGTCTGGCACTTGATGTCTAATGTGAGATTGCAATGGTGACTGCAATGCAAATTTCAGATTGTTAATCTTATGTAAAATTATGCCTTAAAATCAAAATTTATACAACTTATGATTTCGCAAAATCATCAACGCGGGGGAAGCCAACCAAATGGAGGCTCATCTAGACCTTCGGGGTCGGCATCAAAACGTTGCTGCGGTTGAAGCAAGGGGCGACGCTGACGAGCGGCTTTGCTGCCTTTGGCAAGTTGGCGCAGGTGTCGTGCAAAAATGATGCGGTCTTCATAGGCGTCCGGTCTGAGGGCTAATTGGGCCATGCCACGCGCCGCCATATCCACTGGCAGGGGTAGGATTCGGCTGGCAAGGAGATCGAAGGGGAAAATTGCGCCAAAGAAGGAAATAAGCTGTAAACCTAAATTGCGACCACTGGGGGCAAACAGGCTGGGGGCACGAACGATTGTCCAATTGAGGCCGCTGTTCCGCAAATATTCCTCAGCTTCACGCTTGCTGCGAATATATTCCCCTATCAAGGGACGGATGACGGCACTCAGCAAAATCATGCGTGGTACACCATCACTGACCGCCATGCCGGTGACATTTCGTGCCGAGACCAGATTAATTTGCTGATAAGTCAGGCCGCGTTCTGGTTCGGCCCGTGTACTGCCGACGAGATGCAAAATAACATCGTGACCACGTGCTCGACCTTTAAGACTGGCCTTGTTCCAGACATCGGCATAACTGAGTTGGATGCGGTCACCAAGGGCTTGCAGTTTTTCTTCCTGACCGGGCCGTACCATCACGGTGACATTGGCCCCGGCCTCTACCAACGCAGCGACCACCCGAAAACCCAAAAATCCTGTTCCCCCCGTCACCAAGACGCGGCCTGTTTCTCGCCCCGGCATTAGGACTCCGTTTCAGAGGGTGAGGTCACGTCCGATTTGGGGGCGACGGTTTGGTCACGCCATTTCCACGCAGCGAGAGGCGCGATAAAGTCATGGCGGGTCATATACACATGAATGGGGGTAATAGAAACGAACCCTTCATAGACCGCCCAGATGTCGGTGCCTTCCGCTTTGACATCCCCGGATGGTTCGACACCCCCGATCCAATAATAGGGCCGACCAAAGGGGTCAATGCGTTTATCCAAGACATCCCGATAGTCACGGACGCCCTGTGTCGTAATTTGGATACCTTTGATTTGATCCAGTTTGCGATTGGGGAAATTGACATTTAGGCAGGTGTGATAAGGCAGGCCATGTCGCAATACTTCTTTAGTGATCCCTTTTGCCAATTCAGCCCCGGCGCTGTAATCCGAATCGGGGGAACGGCTGTCTAGCGAAAAAGCGATGGCAGGCAGGCCAAAAATCGCCGCTTCAAGTGCCACGCTAACGGTCCCACTGTAAGTCAAATCTTGGCCTAAATTGGCGCCGCTGTTGATCCCAGAGACCACAATATCCATTTTTTCTTCGATCAGCCCCATTACGGCAATGGCAGTGCAGTCGGAGGGGGCGCCATCTACAGCAAAGGCTTTAATTTCGGGCGGGAACACCTGAAAGGTCGGCACCGCACGCAACGGACGGGTCAACGTTTTGCGATGCCCACTGGCACTTTGATTATTTTCCGGGGCAACTACCCAAACTTGCCCTAAATCTAACATGGCAGTCGCCAGCGCATAGAGACCGGGTGCAAAAATGCCATCATCATTGGAGACAAGGATATTGACCATGCCTGTACCTCATAGTTGGTAAATGGATGAGCCATCCAATCATAGCGGGCTTTTGCCGTCCATCAATAGCATATTTCACGGGAAATGGACTTGTTCATGCAAATCGGGTATGGAGACCTTTTCCAAATTTAGCTCATTGGTGAGGCGCTGTGTAAGGGCATTAGCCTGCTCCACTTCGCCATGCACCAAGTAGGTGCGACGCGGTGGCTTTTTCATCGCCTTGACCCAATCCACTAATTCATTACCATCGGCGTGACCGGAGAGGCCGTTCATTTTGACTACTTTTGCTCGGACGGGGAACTCCTCACCAAAAATGCGAACAGGTGAGATATGATCCACTAAGCGACGGCCTAGCGTATCAGGGGCCTGCCAACCGACGATCAAAATGGTGTTGTTGGGGTCTTCAATACGATTGCGAAGGTGATGCAGAATACGTCCCGCTTCGCACATCCCACTGGCGCTGATTACGATAAATGGCCCGGTCATGTCATTGAGTGCCTTGCTCTCTTCAACGCGGCGCGTATATACCAGTTTCTCAAACCCAAAAATATCATCATCCCCATAGGTCAGCATATAATCTCGCACATCCGAGTCATAGGCTTCGGGATGCAGGCGGAATACGGACGTGGCATCAATCGCCAATGGCGAGTCCACATAGACGGGCAAGACCGGAATTTTGCCTGCGCTGTGCAATTTTTGAATAAGGTAGACAATTTGTTGGGTGCGTCCAACAGCAAAGGCAGGGATAATCAACACACCCCGTTTTTGATAGACGGTGTTAATCAATTCACCGAATTCCGCCTCAAGGTCAGTAATGGGTTCATGCGTCCTTCCCCCATAGGTGCTTTCCATAATCAGCACATCGGCATAGTCAATTGGCGTAGGGTCGAGCAAAATGGGCAATCCTTTTCGTCCAATATCGCCGCTAAAGACCAGTCGAATATCCCGTCCGGCGTCTTTGTCCTCAATATCGAGCATCACAATCGCGCTGCCGAGCATATGGCCTGCATCTACCAATGACAGGTGAACGCCCTCCAAGATTTCGCGTGACTGCTGATAGCTAATTCCGACAAAGTTGCGCAGACTGTTAAAGGCATCCTGTTGAGTATACAGTGGTTCAACCGGAGCTTCCCCACGATGTTTATGCTTTTTATTGACAAACTCTGCATCTTTTTCTTGGATATGTCCGCTGTCGGGCAGCATCGCCGCCGCAAGGTCGCGGGTGGCGTGGGTTGCATAAATCGGGCCTTGATACCCTCGTTTGACAAGAGTGGGAATATTCCCTGAATGGTCAATGTGGGCATGAGAAAGCACCATCGCATCGAGTGTTTTGGGATCAAAAGGTAGGTGACGGTTGCGCTCATTGGCTTCGCTGCGTTTGCCCTGATACATCCCACAATCGAGCAGTAAGCGATAGCCATTGACCTCAATGAGATGTTGCGAACCGGTCACAGTACGGGCTGCCCCATGAAACGAAATTTGCATAGTCCTAAACCCCTTTCAGTAGGTTTAATAACTCATTGCCGTATTTGGCACGACGGTATGGGCCAATCTCTTGAATCACCGCTAATTCTTCATCGGTCTTGGGATGCCGCAGGGCCAGCACCCACAGCGCATTTTTGGAAAGGATAACATTGCTTTCCACGCCGCGTGACAAGGCTTTTTCTTTGCGCCACGTATGCAGCGCGTCATAACGCGCAATCACTTCAGGAGATGTGCGCGACTGTGGATTGCGACGAGGGGGTATTTCATTTTTCCCGCGAGCAACTGTCTCTAGTATAGCCTTCCCATCCCGCTTGAGGGTTTGCCTAGTGATACCGGGAATCCGTTGGAGGGCAGATGTGGATAGAGGGCAGATCGTCGCAATGTCTACAAGGGTGGAGTCTGAGATAACTTTGCTGCTGGGGATGTCTCGCTTTTGGGCCGTTTTCTCGCGCCAGAGATAAAGCTGCCGCAAAATTGCAAGTGATGAACCCGTCAGAAAATAGGCCCCTTTAAGCCGCCAAAAGCCGTCCGGGTCAAAGGATCGGTCTGTGGCGGGCAAACTGGCAAGTTCACGGAATCCCTCTTGGGCCTCTTCCAAATAACCAGATCGTTGTAGCTCATTCAATTGAATATCCCGTAAGGCAGGCAGGAAATGCGTGTCCATCTGGGCATATTGGAGTTCTTCGAGGCTCAGTGGTCGGTGATGCCATTCCGCTTGCTGAAAACGCTTATCTAAGGCCACGCTGAAATGTTCTTCAAGAAGGGAACTGAGTCCCACCCGTGTCCACCCCAAAGTCTGCGCGGCGAAATAGGTGTCGAAGATATTCACGAATTCGAACTCAAAGTCGCGTTTCATACAGGTGATGTCATAGTCGGCGGCATGGAAAACTTTTTCGATAGCAGGATTGGCAAATAGCTCACCCAACGCGCTTACATCAGGAATTGCCAGCGGATCAATGATGAAGTCCAAAATTTCTGTTTCCCGTCGAGCCGATAGCTGAATTAAGCAGACTTGTTCCTGATACACGAACATGCTGTTCGATTCGGTGTCTACTGCTAAAAGGGAGATGTCCTGAAGTTGTTCTATCACGTTTTTTAAGGCACGTGGTTGACTGATGAGTTTAGGACGAGGAAGGCGGATCATAGGGAAAGGGGCATCGCTATCTGTATCTGAAAAACATGTTTAAGGGCACGATAAATTGTAATTATCGCGCGTCCTTTAGATTGTCGCAAAAAAAGAACCAGACAAGTTGACCAAAACCTGTCCAGTTATTGTCTGTTTTTTGTCCTCTACGAACGGATTTACATCACCTGTTATGCGATGATAAAGGCATCGCAGTCAAATTTAGGCCTAAGTGAGACTGCCTCTTCAAAAACCCAAAATTTGAATTTGTGGAGGCAACTCATCATGAATCGTAAAGTCGTTCTGTTCGCAGTCGCGCTCGTTTTCATCTTGTCTTTGGCAATTCCCACCTTGATGACCGTCGCTGGTACGCCCGTCGGTCTGGATGGTGGCACCCATGTCGCCAAAGTCTTCAACATGGGGCCAAAAAATGTAGTTGATGATCCTACCTGCCCCAATACGAGTGGGGGCGGTTCTGGGTGCTGATTCCCCTATGCCCTGTTCAAGGAAGACCGATACAAGTCAAGGTCTTCCTTGATCCCCTTGCAGATGCTTTCAAGGTGTGCCGTCGCTGGCAGGTCAAGTGCTCGCTCTAGGGCATCCACAAGATGTAGAATACCCATGTGAACATCGCCGCTTTCCTTCGCATTCCACCCGATAGCATGGCGAATCCAAATTTCCATTTCCCCATTGCCCTCTTTCCGATGGATATTTAGGGCTTGGTGATACAGTTCTTGGGCAATCTCGTATTCGCCAGCTTTGGTCATAGACATCCCCCATCCCAATAGCTGAGTGGCTTGGGCAACGGCCTTTTGTTGAATTTTGTCACATTCATAGGCGCCTTCAAAAGCCTCAGCCGCACGGTGATAGTCTTTTTTGCGGTCAAAGTAGTATTTCCCTCGTAGGCTGAGGAATGGCCCTTTTTCGTAGACATTTTCTTCCAAATGGGGTCGCAACCGCTGCCAGTAGTCAAACAGCGCTTCGACATATTCTGTCCGGTGCTCGACTATGGCACAAGAGAGCATGTTGGAGAGGATGTCACTATAGAAGCGCTCGGCATTGATCTGAACTGCAATCGTAAGTGCTTGTTGACTTAACACAAATCCCCGACGGTAGTCGTGTTCTTGAATGTAACGACGCGCTTTTGAAATATAGATTCGCATTTCAGCCATTAAGTCATGATTGCGGTGAGCGAACCAAATCAATTCATCGGCCATAGACACGGCATTTTCGAGTGGATAGTCCAAAATAACCGCATTTAAGAAGGCGGCTCTCGCCAAAAGCCAATCGCTCTGGTTTGAATCATCCATACCGTATTCCCTCGCCAGTTCTTTCATGGCAGATTCTGTCGGGAATTTAGAACTTGCAACTGCTTTGAAGTCGGACAAACTTGTAAAGATGCGTTTAAAATAATCACTGCGCTCTTCGACAGTTTTAAGCTGATCATGAATGGTGTGGAACAATAAGAAAATGATGTCTTCCCAAATATCTATACGGCCTATTTTTTGCGATGGAGACCGGACGGCGAGGCCAGTTTCTACTACCAGTGGAACCAGTTTGGGGAGCCAATGGGTTTGGCGAATGGTTTCTTTAATGGCCTCTAGGAGTTTGGCAATATCCTTGTGATCATTTGCTTGATTGAGGTTCTCCTGAAGCTCCCCCAAGCGTCGTGCCCCTATATTGGTAAAATCGTTTTCGTTGGGAATATGTTTAGGCTCCCAATCCTCTGGTAAACCATCGTTGTCGCTGAAAATGTCATGCCCATCCTTCCCATCTTGATGATTACCGTTATTCGAGCCTTGTGTTAGCTCGTCCATTGGATCATCGTTTTGTGACTCATCGTCGTCTGGGAAACCAAAATTATCTGGGGGGTTGTTGTTCATCATGCCCTTCCATTATCCAATACAAAAAACATTAGCGCCTCCTGCCAATGTTTTTATTTTAAATCGGTTTGTATCCAAAATGCTACGAAATCTTTAAATTTTGGGTTTTTACTCCTGTTAGCCAGAAGATAGCGCGTTATTAGTGGCGGTACTCTGGTGTTGGGTGATTACACGGTGATAATCGGCTACAAGATCATCCATAATTGATTTCCATGTAAGGGTTTGCACCGACTGGCGGGCCTTTTGTCCCATCTCCTTGCGCAGGGTTGGGTTTTCAACTAACTGGCGTACATGGGTAATCATTTGGTTAATGTCATTCGGCTCAAAGATAAACCCATTGACTTCATTTTCAATCAGTTCAGGTACGCCCCCCACGCGACTGCTCACCACTGGCAGTTCGGCAGCCATCGCTTCTGCCACAACCAAACCAAATGTTTCGATGGCGGATGGAAAAACAAAAATGTCGGCGGCGGCATAGGCAGCACTGAGCGCTTCACCTTTGAGATAACCTGCAAAGGTGGTCGAGGTTCCTGCCATCAGTTGTTCAAGTTTGTCTCGATACGGGCCATCCCCCACGATTGCCAGATGGGTGTTTGGAATAGCCTCCAAAACGGGACGAATTTGTTCAATTTGTTTTTCGGGGGCGACCCGTCCCACAAATAACAGGAGGGTTTTATCCGGATTGCCATTGGTCAATTGACGACGGGTTTCTGCTACATCCGTGCCGGGGGCGAACACACTGCTATCAACGCCGCGTCGCCATAATCCCGTTGGGCCAAAATGATGCGCCTCAAGTTCATCTTTAACTCGCTTGGAGGTTGCCAGCCGATAATCGGCTTTCTTGTAGAAATAACGGTGCAGACCCCAGAGCGGTTTTTCCAAAAAGCCGAGTTTATAAAATTTTGCCATTTCCATGAGATGGGTATGGAAAGACATCACAATTGGAATATCCAGCTTTTTGGCAAAACGAATGCCCATCAATCCGGCACACCAAGGATTCGCTAGATGCACCACATTGGGGTTGAACTCCACAAAACGCTGATGGGATTTTCGCATCGGGACGGACATAGTGATTTCGGGGTACATCGGCATGGGGATACCGGGAGTAACAGAAACCACTGGAAAGCCATTATAGCTCTCGACGTGTTTGCCCGGTGAAAAAACGATGGCTTCAGCCCCAATGGAGCGTAGGTGGTCAAGCGTTAGACAAATAATTGTGACCACCCCATCGAGTTTGGGTAAGAATGTTTCGGTAAAAATGGCAACGCGCAGTTGATCGTTAGATAGTTGGCTCGTATCTGACATTAGAATTCTTTCGATGTTTGGTTGAAGTGGCGACGATAGGCTTAGTAGGTAGTGCTAGACCCTGAAAGCGCCAACGCATAGAGACAGTAACATATACAACACGATAGTATACCAAGTACGAACACAGCCAGCACTATCTGAGTTGTTTGTGTCTGTTTGCTCCACCACGCCATCAGGCCACCGCTTGATTTTGGAGAAGCTGGATAAGAATTCCCCATCGGCATTCCATAGGACGGCTGGTTGGCGGGTGGAGGCTGCTGCATATTCCCCATTACGGGCGGCTTGCTGCTGGGTTTCGGTTGCAGCATTTCTTTGCCACGATTCATCAAATCTGAGAATCCCTGTGCGCTGGCAGGGCGCGGGGGCGGTGTGTCCTTTAAGATACTGGTGATTTCATCGGCAATTTGGGCACGGGTATCCGGGTGCTTGCGCAACTCCATCAATAAATATCTAGCCGATTCGGTGTGCTGGGGGTCAGCTAGATATTGCTTGAGTTGAAAAACCAATGAGGTCTGAACTTCGAGACTCAGGTTTTTTGATTCAAGCTGCTGTTGGAATTGGGCCAAAGGCGAAATCGGGGCGGAAGGTGGTTTTGGCAAAGGATCAGGCATGGGGACAGCGGGTGGCAGGCTTGCCATTGCGCCCGACAGACTTTGATACGAATCGAGTCCCCGATTGCGATAATCTACAAACTGAATCCGCTGTAAGGGTTCTGGCAGTAAAGTCACATTGATGCCATCTCCCAACAAAATCGGCAAAATACGCTTATTTAAGCTGTGAGCATAGGTATATTCGAGGCGGCAGGGGTCGGAACGCAAAGAATCTTGGGTCAGGACAAATAAAAACACATCACAGGCCCGGATTTTGCTGAGGATATTTTCCCACCAATCGTGTCCGCCAATTAATTCTTGGTCGAACCAAACATCGCCCCCTTCGTTATGGGAGACAACCTTCACAATTTGTTTGAGGTCTTCGGCAAATAGCCGTACTTTATCACGATCGCGGCTGCTGTAGCTAATAAATAGTTTCATAATCGCCCCTCAAGCTATTCAATGTTGAGTCCATTGTAGCACGCATTATTACCCCAGTGGAAGAACTCTTTAGAGGTCAACAAACAAAAAAGGACAGCAGACGGCTATCCTTTTAAAATCTTCAGAAGTGGCGATTTTAGAATGAGAAACCCACACGGGCGCGTTTGGTCAAAAAGTCATCACGGGCTTCAATTTGCTCTTGTAGGCGGTCAAATGATTGTTCAAGTAGTTCTAGCGATAGCTCCTGCAAATCTTCATAGGCCACCTGCGTTAAGGCATAGACCGCTACTTCACGGATAAACGCGCCGGGATAGCCCACCAGTTCATGTGCCATCGTCCGGTGTTCTTCTTTCCACATGGTTCCCAAATACTGCTGCAACATACGCTCGGCATCTTCACGCTCACGGGTTTCGGGGATGATATAGATACGGTCAAGCCGTCCGGGGCGTTTCAAGATACGTTCGTCAATCGCCTCTGGGTAATTGGTCGTCGCAATTAAGAGTGTACCCTTTTCATTTTCGGCGGATTCTGCGCCATCCAAGACGTTTAAGACCATTGCTTTTTCTTCTTCGTGCAGATAGGCGTCCAACTCTTCCAACAAAATCAGAGTGGGGACTTTCGAACGGGCTGCAATCGAGAGAGCTTGCTCTATTTTCCAGAAGGAGGAGCCGGAACGATCTGCCCCAGAGACGTAAATGACTAAATATTCGCGTCCTAGTGACCATCTGGCAAGGGCTGAACAGAGCATGGTTTTGCCTGTACCGGGCACACCGGCCAGCAACAATTTTCGGAATGGCTTCAATTTGAGACGGCGATACACCTCAATGCCCGTGCTAAAGAAAGACTCCACGTCCTGCATCAGTTCATTTTTCAACTTGGCAGGCAAAATCACATCATCCCATTCAACAGTGGGGACAAACGAGGGCGCACGTCCGCCAATAATCATGACCTGTGAAGTGGGTGACAACGCGCTGGCTAACCGCACACATTCATTGGCAAATGCCAGCCATGTCGGAAGGAAGGCTTCAGGAATACAGGCAACACTGACCACATGTCCATCGTCGGTGAAATAGGAGGCCATCACCAGTGTTTCGACTGGACTCCCCCCCTCTTCAACCGGGTCAAATGTATAGATAAAGGCACCCGTTTTTTCGGTCAATTTGCCTGTATGCAGCGACGCGGCTGCGATGCTGACCACGACGGAACACTCAATCGGCTCTGTTCCGCGAAAATGATAACCACCTTGCAAGTTCATGGATCGGTCAAAATCTTTAAGAGCCTCTTGTTGGAGACATGAATCGGGAATCAGAAGCGTAATTAACTTCTCATCAGGCCGCTTCTCGATCCATTCCTTATCAATCCAACGCCCCATGACTTCGATTTTTAAGGTCTGGCTGTTATCCAACGCTTCCCCATATTCATTATAGTAAGGCATTTAAATGACTCAATCCCTATGTGACTATACCAGTTGACATTTTAGCAGAATGTCCATCTAAATTCCGTAATCAATTTTTGCGCATAAAGAGGAATTTTTATGAAAGAAAGAGGTGTTCCCACATTTATTTATATGCGGAAACGCCTCTAAATGCAAGCATAGGTTATGGTTGGGCAATGCTGGGGGTGGGTTCTTCGGTTTCTTCTTGGCGGAATTGGCTCATATACAACTCATAGTATGCGCCGCGATGTTCCAACAACTCCCGATGGGTGCCCCGTTCGATGATTTCGCCGTCTTTAATCATCAGCACGACATCGGCATTACGAATGGTGCTGAGACGATGGGCAATCACAAAACTGGTACGACCCGCCAGCAAATTCTCGAATGCTCTTTGAATGAGCCGCTCGGTACGTGTGTCTACGCTGGAGGTCGCCTCGTCCAAAATCAGGATATGCGGATTCATCAAGGCCACTCGCGCGATGGCAATCAATTGGCGCTGCCCCTGACTTAACCCGCTGCCCCGTTCACCTAAAACGGTTTGATACCCCTGTGGCAATCGCTCGATAAACGAATCGGCCTCTACCATCTTGGCGGCGGCGATGACCTCCTCATCGGTAGCATTCAAACGCCCATAACGAATGTTCTCCATGACGCTTTCGGAAAATAGAAAGGTGTCTTGCAGCACAATGCCGATTTGTTGGCGGATGCTTGCCATCGTCACATTGCGTACATCATGACCATCAATCAGTACCGCCCCATCAGTGACATCATAAAAACGCGGCAGCAGATTGATAATGGTCGTTTTGCCCGCCCCGGTTGGCCCAACGATGGCGACCATCTGACCGGGTTCGACGGTGAAATTGACCCCTTTCAAAACAGGCTGGCCTTTTTCGTATTCAGCCCGCACATTTCGAAACTCGACCTTTCCGGTGATGGTGGGAATTGGTTGGGCGTTCGGCTTGTCTTCAATTTCAATCGGCTCATCCAACAGTTCAAAAATGCGTTCCCCACCTGCGATGGCACTTTGGATATTTGTCCACAGCACCGCGATTTGCTGGACGGGTTGATTAAAGCGTTGGACGTATTGCAGAAACATGATGATCGTTCCAACCGAAATGACGGATGTGCCCAAAAGTGGCTCATTTCGGAGCACTGAAAAACCACCAACGACAACCACAATTGCCACCGCGACATAGCCCAATGCCTCCAACATCGGATTGAGGGCACTGGTAAAGGTCGCTGCCCGAATATTGGCATCCCGATTGGCAGCATTGACGCGCTTAAACTGCTCGATGGTCGCATTTTCGCGGTTGAATGCTTGGACTTCGCGTGCGCCCGCGATGCTTTGTTGGAGGTCGGCGTTGACGCTCCCCATTTCCTGCCGACTCTTGCGGAAGGCTTTACGGGCTTGGTTGGAGAAATAGGCGGTTGCCACGAACATCACAGGCACGACGGACAGGCTCACCAGCGCATAGGGGACATTGGCCCGCAGCATCTTGATCCCAATCCAGATAATCAACAATGTCCCGCTGATGACGCTCATCAAGGCGAAACTGAGCGCTTGATTGATGGTGTCGGTGTCATTGGTGAG
Source organism: Chloroflexota bacterium (assembly GCA_024434115.1). GTDB lineage: Bacteria > Chloroflexota > Anaerolineae > Aggregatilineales > J027 > CFX10. The sequence continues at coordinate 85,452 of QMIT01000002.1, read as the reverse complement.
GCGGCTCATGATATTGCCGACCTCATGTTTGCTATAGTAGTTGAGAGATAGACGATGAATTTTGTTGAACAAATCCTGCCGTATATGACGCAGGGCATGGTTGCCCGACCAGCGCATGGCAAAAAACGCCGCCCCTTGCATTACCGACGCCACCACAAATAGGCCCAAGAGAAGCACGGACAAGCCACCCAACCCTGTGATTTTGTCGGCTTTTGACATGGTGGCGACATTGGCATCGGTATACCAGCAGGCATCATTATTCGGCAGCAAATAGCAGTCTACCGCTTGACCAATCAGGTCGGGGGATGTTACCTGCGCCCATGTAGACAGGAAAACTAGGATGAGGGCCGCCACTCCACCCTGCCAATGACGGCTGAAATAATAACCAAAGCGCCGCAGGGTTGCCCTAAGATTACGCGGTTTTAGCTGCTCCCCGCTCATAATACGGCGAGCGCCATCCAAGCCTCCACCCATCATAATGTTTTCTCGGCCTCCTGTGCGGCTGCTTCGTCGAGTTCAACGTCACCAACCAATTGTGAATGATAGATTTCGGCGTAGATGGGACTGGTTTCCATCAATTCGGCATGAGTGCCCTCTGCCACGACGCTGCCTTTGTCCAAAACCAGAATCTTGTCGGCGTTCAAAACGGTTGTGATACGCTGGGCGATCACAAAGCTGGTGCGACCTTTCATCAAGCGATCCAACGCTTTTTGGATATGATATTCGGTCATCAAGTCCACGCTGCTGGTTGAGTCATCCAGAATGAGCAGGCTGGGATTGAGCAGTAGGGCACGCGCAATCGCAACACGCTGTTTTTGACCACCGGAAAGGGTCGTACCGCGTTCACCCACTTCGGTGTCATACCCATCTGGGAAACTCATAATAAAATCATGAGCGGCGGCGGCTTTGGCGGCTTCTATCACCTGTTCTAAGGAGGCATGGGGCCGCCCAAACGCGATGTTATCCCGAATTGTGCCGCTAAACAGATTAGTTTCTTGCAACACAATGCCAATTTGCGAGCGCAGGCTGTCGAGCGTGACATCCCGTACATCATGCCCATCAATCAATACTGTCCCCTCGCTGGCATCATAGAAGCGTGGAATCAAGTTGATGATGGTGGTCTTGCCGCTGCCTGTCGCCCCCAACAATGCCACTGTCTGGCCCGGTTCGGCGCTAAAACTCACTTTACGCAGCACAGGTTCGCCGGAATGGAAGTAGCGGAAGGTCACGTCGCGGAATTCGACCTTGCCACGAATATCGGGCAGTTCAATGGCATTTGGTTTATTTTTGATGTCGCTGTCGGTGTCCAGAATATCAAAAATACGGTCTGCGGATGCCCCAGCCTGTGCCATTAAGGAGATGATGAATCCCAATTGGCCTAGCGGGAAAAAGATATAGATGACGTACAGGCTGAACTTTTGGTATTCCCCCAAATTCAGTGTGCCCCCCAAGATTTGTCGTCCGGCGAAATACAAAATGGCGACCTGCCCCACCTGCGCGATCAGGAAGATGACTGGGAACAAGATCGAGAACGTGCGGGCTACTTTCATGCCTTGATCAAACAAGTCATCGGTGGCGACATCAAAATGCTTCTGCTGCAATGCTTCCCGATTAAAAGCCTTCACGACTTTGACGCCTGCCATATTTTCTTGCAGGATGGTGTTGAGGCGTGACAGCTTGATTTGAAATTCGACAAATAGAGGCTGGCTGATTTTGCCAAACATCATAAACACAAGCAAAGCGACTGGCAGAATCGGCAGTACGACGAGGGTCAGTTTGAAGTTGGTCAGCAGCAAAATAATGATTGTGCCGATCAGCAAAATGAACGCTTGGGCCGTCAGCACCAAACCCTGTGCGATGAACAAACGCACTTTCTCAACGTCATCCGTAGCGCGAATCATCAATTGCCCGGTCTGATTCTGATCATAGTAGCTGAACGATAGGCGCTGAATCTTGCTGAAAATCTCATTGCGGAAATCGAACGCGACGCCCTGTGAGGTCTTTTCCGCCATATACGCCTGTACGAACGAAAACACCCCGCGTGTGGCAGCGAAGACGACGATAAATAGGCCTGCCGCTAAGAGAGCGTCTTCCGCCCCGCTTTGATAATCACGCAATTGGCTGATCGTTGTTCCAGCCTGTTCTGCGGCAGGTGCTTGGGCTTGAGCCGGTAATCCTAGGATTCCATCCGCCATGAGTTTGTTGGTAATGGCGTCGGTCATATTTTCGACCAACTGTGGCACAGCTAATTGTGCCAACGATGCAATCAACAATGCACCATAAGCAATGAGTGTGGAACGACGTTGTTTAGCGAGATAACGAATGGCACGCCCCAAACTGCCTCGGCCTGCCTTTGATGAGTCGCCTCCCCGACGACTCCCTCCCCAATTTTGTGCTGCTTGCCCTTGCAATTTGTTTTCTCCTCAGTTGGGCTACGGATATTAAGAACGTGGGGTGATTCCACGCAGGTAAAGTTGAATGACATGTTCAGCCATCTGAGCCATTTCTTCTTCTGTCCAATTGGCCCGTTCTGGCATATGGTGTTCGCTGACCGACCCCTGTAACACAAACATGGCACTGACCACCAGCGGAGTTGGTAAAGTTGCCACGATCTCGCCGCTTTGTTTCGCTGCTTCGACGAGAGCATACAGACGGTTGCGGAAGCGGGTCTGATGTTCATTAAAAAGTGGGCTGGCCTTGAGAATAGGGAATATCAAGCCAAAATTCGCCATGCCCCCTCGGCCAATATGCCGTCGTTGGAGCATCATGCGCATAACGGTCTCAATTCGTTCAAGGGCTGTACCTTCCAGCGGAGCATCAAATAAGGCTTCGATCTCTTCATGCCCTTGCAGCACCACCCGCACCAAGAGTTCATCTTTGCTGGCAAAATGTTGATACAGGGTTGGTTTCGAGACACCCACTGCCTCAGCTAATTCATCCATATTGAAATTGATAAAACCGCGTTCATACATTAGGTCACTGGCGACTTTTAAAATCTCGACTTCGCGCTGTTGTTTGGCTCGTTTTTTATAGGACACCACACTGCCTCTAGAATTTAATTTTACTGGGAAGTAGAATTTCTACTATTCAGTAAATTTTATTGTCGAATGAGTATAGTTGTCAAGAGAGGCTTTTTGGCAATTTTCACGAAGCGGCCACCTGAAACCAATTCATTTCTAACACGTATCGTGTAATGTTAAACATCGTAGATTCTGTACTTTGAGGACATCCAAATTTTATGACCTCCACACCTGAAACTCAGGCCAAATCATCCGAAAATTTTTCGGAAGTCGTGCGCTCGGTCAGTTGGCGCAGATTATTGAGTTATCTCCGACCCCACTTGGGGCGCATGGTGATTGTGCTCATCACCCTTGCCATCACCAGTGTTATCAATGTTGGCTTTCCATTGATGATTGTGCGCCTGCTGACTTCAGTCTTGAACGATGCCAGCTATAGTAAATTGAACACCCTCGCCGGGGCATTAACAGCTTTATTTTTCGTTTCCGCCGCGCTCAATTTTGTACAGACCTATATGCTGTCGTATATCGGAGAAAAAATCGTCTTTGATATGCGAACCCAGTTGTATCGCCATTTGCAAAAGCTCTCGTTAGAGTTTTATGCCAATCGGCGGGTAGGCGAGATTGTGTCGCGCATGTCCAACGATGTGACCAAAGTGCAAAACGTCCTGACCAACAGTGTGACCAGCCTTATCAATAACTTGATTACGCTGGTCGGCTCGATTGTGGTAGTGTTTGCGCTTAACCCCTCGCTGACGGGTTTTGTTTTGGGGTTGATTGTGGCTCTGCTGTTTATTGCGATAGTGTTTGGGCGACCCTTTGAGCGGATGAGTACCAAAGTGCAGGATGAATTAGCCGCCGCGACGACGGTTGCCGAAGAAGGCTTGCAAAACGTCCGCATTATCAAAAGTTTTGCCCGCGAAAATTATGAGGTCAATCGTTACGAAACCGCCATGCAGCGTACCTTCCGCCAATCCATGCGTTTGGTGCTGCTGCGTGGCCTGTTTGGTTCAACAATGGCCTTCTTAGGATTTAGCTCCATCGCGGCGATCTTGTGGTTTGGAGGGCGCGAGGTTATTGCAGGCCGTTTGACGCTGCCGGAAATCAGCGGGTTTTTGATTTACGGGATCAGCATTGCGGCTAGTTTAGGCAGTTTGGCAGGACTCTATACCGAGTTTCGCAGCGCGATTGGGGCGGTGACACGGGTGTTTGAAATTCTGGATACCCCCCCTAGCATCACCGATGCGTCTGATGCCCAAGACATGCCATCTATCGAAGGCCGTATCACCTTTGATAACACCTCGTTCAGTTATGATGATCGCATGGCGGTCTTGCAAAATATCAGCCTTGATATTGCCCCCGGTGAGATTGTCGCATTGGTCGGGCAGACGGGTGCGGGTAAGAGTACGGTCTTTAATCTCATTCCGCGCTTCTATGACCCCACCGAAAATACGGTGAAGATAGACGGTATTGATTTACGCAGCGTCAAACAGGAAAGCCTGCGCCAGCAAATCGGCATGGTGCCACAAGAGACCATCTTGTTTGGTGGCACGATCTACGACAACATTGCCTATGGTCGGTTGGACGCGACGGAAGCGGAAATTATTGAAGCCGCCAAAGCCGCTAATGCCCATGATTTTATTACGTCCTTCCCGGATGGCTATCAAACGGTTGTCGGGGAGCGCGGGGTTAAATTGAGCGGGGGGCAGCGCCAGCGTATTGCAATTGCGCGTGCGATTATCAAAGATCCGCGTATTTTGCTGTTGGATGAAGCCACCAGTTCGCTTGATAACGAATCGGAAGCATTGGTGCAAGAGGCGTTGGAACGGATGATGCAGGGACGTACCACCGTCATGATTGCCCACCGTTTAAGTACCGTCAAGGTTGCCAATCGTATTATCGTTCTGGATCAGGGCCAGATTGTGGAAATGGGCACACACGATGAATTGATGGCGCAAAATGGCCTATACGCCAAGTTATATACCATGCAGTTCCGCGATGCCGAAGCGCGTTTGGTGGCAGAGTATCTGATTAAGCAGGATAAGCCAGCACCGGTGCTTTCATAAGGATATTCACTTGGGTGCCGGGTGTAAAACGATCACTCGGCCCCAAGCGTACCCTGAAAATTTCTGCGCTGATTGTCAATTGCAGTACCACCATTTGGTCATGCCCAAAATAGGTCGTGCTGATAATTTCCGCATGACCTGATTCTGTTGAAGTGAGGTTTACCGCTTCAGGTCGAATCATCACCTCAACCTGACCCCGCACCGGATTTTGGAGGGGCAGCCGCCCCAATGCACACTGCACGGTGTCCCCATCGGCCTCGCCTGCGATGAGATTGGCATCGCCGACAAATCGGGCAACGGCAGTGGTGGCAGGCGATTGATAGAGGACAGTCGGCGGCGCGACCTGTACCAATGCACCATCAAACATGACCCCGACGACATCGGCCAAACTGAGGGCCTCCTCTTGGTCGTGTGTCACTAGCACCGTACTGATACCCGCTGTTTTCAAAATTTGCCGGACATCTTCGCGTACCTGTGCCCGTAAAGCGGCGTCCAGATTGGAAAATGGCTCATCCAGCAACATAATTGCCGGAGCGGGGGCTAATGCACGGGCCAATGCCACCCGCTGCTGCTGACCGCCGGATAATTGGTGCGGCATCCGTTTTTCCATACCACTTAGCCCGACCAATGTTAGGACTTCCTCAACGCGCTGTTTTTTGGATTGGCGCGTACCGTTCAACCCATAAGCGATGTTGTGCCACACATCCAGATGCGGGAATAGGGCGTAATCTTGGAACACTAAGCCCACACGCCGCCGATTTGGAGGCAACCATGTGTTTTCCGACGCCACCACTTGCCCGCCAATCTCGATTTGACCGGAGGTCGGGGTTTCCAAGCCTGCCATCAACCGCAGTGAGGTCGTTTTGCCACAGCCGCTTGGCCCCAACAGCGCAAAAAATTGACCGGAGTCGAGTGTAAAGGTCAGATCACGCACGGCGGCGGTTTTGCCAAACGTCTTGGTAACATGTGTACAAACAAGGGCGGGAGTCGGTAAATTAGTCATCTTCAGGTTCAAGGATATAAATGAGCGATAGGGCCGAAACAATCACCAAGACGAGTGATGGCGCGGCGGCACGAGCATAAAATAATTCTTGGGTGGCTGACCAGATTTGGGTCGCCAGTGTATCATAACCAATCGGGGCAAGGATGCGGGTGGCAGGCAGTTCTTTCATAACAGTCAAAAAGACTAGTGCTACCCCCGCTACCCATCCTGAACGTACCAATGGCACGGTAATCGTCGCCAGCACGCGCAGCCGATTTCGTCCCAACGTGAGGGCACTTTCTTCGAGATGCGGATTGACTTGCAGCATGGAGGCTTGCAGCGGGCCAAGCATCTCCGGCAGAAAACGCACTAGATAGGCGAAAATCAACAGGGGCAGGGTCTGATACAAATCAAAAGCATAGCGTGTGGCAAAAAACACCAGCGCAATCGCCACCACGACCCCCGGCAAGGCATTCCCCACATATGCCCCAAATCCTAACCAACGGGACAGTTTGCTTGGATAGCGCACCTGCATTATCACCAGCGGTAGGGCAACTAATCCTGCTATACCTGCCGTAATCCCCGCCAAACGCATCGAACGTTGTAATGGGCCGAGCATTTCATTAAACGTCTCACCACGCTCCAAGCCATTGATGAGCCAATAAACCGTTACACCGATGGGGGCGACCAGCGCCAGTAACACGATTACACCGCAAAACAGTTGAGCAGCGATTTGCCATTTTCCCAAGCGCAGTCGGGTTGTATTTTTGCGGGTACTTTGCCGCTGATAGGCTTTGGCATTTCCCTCTAATCGGCGAGAAATCAACAGAAGGAGCGCTGCCAATATGACCAATTCTAGGCCCAACATTGCCACGCGATTATTACGAAAGGACTGGGAATTTTGAATATAGATGTCGCGGGTTAGGGCATTAAAACGCATAAAGGCCACCGCCCCAAAATCGCTGAGGGTATAGAGGATGACCAGCAATCCCCCCGCTTGAATCGAGGGCAGGAGTTGAGGCAGGGTAATTTTAAAAAAGGTCGCCCATGTCCCCCGCCCCAACATTTTAGAGGCTTCTTCCAATTGAGGGTCAAGGCCGCGCAGCCCCGCTCGTACACTCAAAAAGACATAAGGGAAGGAAAATAGACTGATTGAAAGCCACGCCCCGAAAAAACCGTAAATGCTCGGCAGGCGTTCAACCCCAAAATCTTCCAACCAGCCCTGCACCATGCCTTTTGGCCCGAATGCCCCAATGAGCGCAAAGGCCCCGACATAAGAGGGAATCACCAGCGGCACGGTCAATAAGATCGTCCACCAACGTCGCCCCCGCAAATCTGTCCGTACCACTAACCATGCCAGCGGTACTGCGATCAGGGTGGTGGTCAATGCGACTGCCCCCCCCAGCGAAATACTGTTCCACAACACGCGCAACTTGTTGGGTTGAGTGATATAGTCCCATCCGTCAGCAGTGTCGGAGGTGGCCCGCAGAATCAAATAGACCAGTGGGAGCGATAACAAGGCCACCAAAACAATATTGATGACCCCTAATCCCACACCCCATGCAGGTTGACGAAAGGCGCGGCGACGGCTTGGCACGATCATAATTAGAGGAGGTTGAAATGGCGGGCTGCCAGCAATAGGGCCAGTGTGACGCCCCATCCGGCGTAGCTTGTTCCCAAGACTTGGCCGAGCGACCACCCGGCATTCACTGTTAGGGCAGCGATGCCAATAAAAATGACGGTGGGGATAATGCCGATAAACAAGCCCGTGCTAAATTCGCCCAATTTTTCGCGGCTGTTGTCTTCGGCGCTGTAGGCGATCCATAAAGCCAGCGGGACATTCAACGGCATGGTAGCGGTGATGGCAGCGACGGTGCGCGAATATTGCCGCACGATGGCGACAAAAATGATGATAGCAATTGAAATGATGACCGGGAGTATTTTATTCCAATCCATGACCGACTTTTTTCAGGTGTGGGTTAGCGAGTGGAGGCTATTGTACCTGAAGAATTCTTGGATGGACGATAAAAATTGTCGCTGTCATAAATTTGGGCATAGCGGGGAGCGGAAAGTGATTCTAGGGCGGGTTGACCGGTGGGGGCTTCGACACCAAAGGCCAACAGCGAATACACCGCACCGTTTTCGACCATCAATCGCTGCAAACGCATTCCATAGACGGTCACAACAAATAATTCGGCTAGGGGTTTGCTGTTGGAGGATTGGGCCATTGCGAGGGCGCTAATATTCAATTGATCGCCGTCCAGATTGCCATAAAAACCCATCCAGCGTCCGGCGGGGTCAACATAATCCGGCAAGACATTCCACAGCGCATCGGCAGGCAGGGTGTCCAGCGACTGGCTTTCCATTGCCCCGATCAAATCCGCCACATTTTCGGCCAGCACCAGATCGGCGTGCATATTTTTCAACGTGTCGGAATTTAACTCCGCCTCTGCTATCGGCTCGATGTGAACCGTCACGCCGCTGTCGGGCATGGTTTGTTTAACCACTGCTTCAAATTCTGTTACCAACGGCGTCAATAGGGCTGCATCACCTGTTGTCACAATCACCAGCGTGTTGTCATTGGCCTCAGCGGTGGTCAATAAATGGGCAGTATTTTTGCCGGGTAGTGGAATGATAATAGCAGTGAGGGCGGCGGCGAAAATTCCACAACTTAGGACAGCACGGGGACGAAACATTGGATTAATCAAATTTCCTTACAACAGTGTCTTGTACCAAATTTCACTTTCGCAGTATACGGCCCGCCGCAAGCCCTGACAATGGCATTCGTTAACCTCCAACTTAACCCCCGCTACCGAAAAAAGTTAACCCCGTTTAAGTTTCTGCTGGCGAACCCATTTTGGGACACGGGGGTAAAGCCGCCGTGCTCAATTTAGGCAATTAGACAAGCGCATCCAAAACGACTGGAAATGCTCCTTTAGAAATAGACTATATTGTCGTTCAAATTTCTGCTCCAAAGTTGACGATTCACCCCGACCTGCTATACACTCCCGCGCATGACGAACTCAACAACTCCTTCCGAAATTCATGAAGAGAATGGCAAAGCGGGGCAGCCACTGTCGGGGCGGGAAATTGCGCTGGCGACCCTCATTGTGATGGCCTCATTTGTTCTCAGCGGCGTCTTGGGCCTTGTGCGCCAAATTGTCTTGGCTTCGACCTTTGGGGCAGGCCGTGACTTAGACGCCTTTTATGCGGCACTGCGTTTGCCCGAAACCCTATTTGTTTTGGTGGCAGGCGGCGCATTGGGATCGGCCTTTATTCCAGTTTTTTCGACTTTTTTGAACAAAGATGACCTCCAAGGGGCGTGGCGTTTGGCAAGCGCGGCCCTAACATTTGTGGCAATTGCCGCCAGTTTAAGTGCCATCGTGGGTTTTATTTTTGCTACCCCCTTAGTTGAAAATTTGCTCCTGCCTGAAGCCAGCGACGCCACGCAAGCCCTGACGGTTGAATTGATGCGGATTATGCTGGTCACGGTGGTGATTTTTGGCCTATCGGGTTTGTTGATGGCGATTCTCAATGCCCATCAGCATTTTGTTGGTCCGGCGCTTGCCCCCAGCATGTATAACATCGGCATCATTTTTGGGGCAATTTTTCTGACCCCCTCGCTGGGTATACGCGGATTGGCATGGGGTGTCGTCGTTGGGGCGGGGTTACATCTTGCGGTACAAATTCCGGTATTGCTTCGTCTGCCTAATCTCCACCTCCAAATTCTGCCTAATCTGCAAGTCCCCGGTGTGGTCGAAGTCCTTAAATTGATGGGGCCGCGCTTAATCGGGTTAATGGTGGTACAAGTTAATTTTTGGGTCAATATCGCGTTAGCAAGCGCGATGGTCAGCGGCAGCATCACAGCATTAAACACCTCGTTCGCCTTGATGTTTACGGTCTTGGGGGTTTTGGGGCAGAGTGTGGGAACAGCGGTTTTTCCATCGCTCTCGGCCTTATACGCCCAACAAGATGAGGCCGGATTTCAGCGCACCTTCAATAATGCCCTCGCTAATGTCCTATTTTTGAGTATCCCCGCCGGGTTGGGCATGATGATATTGTCTGTGCCGATGGTGCGGGTGTTATTCCAGCGGGGGGAATGGACGAGCGCGGATACATCGGCAACGGCATGGGCGCTCATATTTTACGCGGTTGGGTTGATGGGCCACGCTGCGCTTGAAATCTTGGCCCGTACCTATTATGCCCTGCATGATACGTGGACACCTGTGGTTGTCGGCGGTGCGGCGATGCTGCTGAATGTAGTGTTTAGTTTGCTGTTTGTCCAACTCTTTGAGGCTCTCGGCGCGGACACGTTTTCGCATGGCCCCTATGCCGGATTAGCGCTTGCCAATAGTCTAGCAACGGCACTTGAAAGCCTAACATTGTGGCTGTGGCTGCGGCGCAAAATCCCATCACTGAATCCCCGTCCGGTTTTGCAGACTGCCAGTCGCACAGGATTGGCAGCATTTGGAATGGTGGCATTGGTTTATGTGTGGTTGACGGTGGGGGATGGACTTCCGGCATTGATTCAACTTATCGGTGGCATGGGGATTGGCGCGGGCAGTTTTTTTGCGTTCGCGTTTGGATTAAAGGTCAAAGAGGCCAGCCATTTACCACATATGGTTCTAGCACGGTTCGGCAAGGCATAAGGGAGGCGTTATGGCAAAAATTATTGAAGGCGAACGTATTGGAGCAGAAGCACGTCTCAGCGTTGGCTGCTCGGCGATTATCTATGACGATGCGGGTGAAAAAATCCTGTTGACCCGCCGCACGGATAATGGGCTGTGGTGTTTGCCGGGGGGCGCGATGGATGCGGGTGAAAGCCTATCCGAGGCTTGTATCCGTGAAGTATTTGAAGAAACAGGGTTGCATGTACGGGTGTTACGCCTCATCGGAGTCTATTCCACTCCTCACCGCATCATCCAATATCAAGATGGCAACCGCGTGCAATTGGTGGCTCATAGTTTTGCCGTAGATGTCATGGGTGGCGACCTGACACTAAATAACGAGGTGTCAGAATTTGGCTATTTCACGCCCGATGAAATTGCAAATCTTGATCTGATGGAGCATCACCGCGAACGCATTACCGATGCGCTGGAGGGTCGTGCTGCGACGTTTGTGCGTTAGTCCTTCGCCAGCGACTCATCACACGTACTTTGGTGGCTGCACCCGAAACAGCGCCGTCGAATTTCGTGTGAGCGATGCGGGGTGGTCGTATGCTTTTTCTCAGACCGAATTTCCTCTAAGAGGTGCATCAGCGCATCAAACGCAGGTGGGTCATAATCCACCTCAAAGGTGCGTTCATTATAACGAACGATACCGAAAGGCGGCGGTACACGCACAGTGGTTTCAATCAATAAGCAATGTACCAAGATTTGCGCGACATGGCTGTCATAGGGGGCATCTGGCGCGTGGCCGATTTTGCGTAAAACGGGCACAGGTAGACTATCACGGTCAATCACATAATCGGGACGACCTGTGACCCCGTAATCATAAGAGACCAATTGGCGGTTCAGCCGTTCGGCATATTGGCCCTGATAAGTGACCTGTCCTTTGCCTATCCGACCCCTTCGGTGCGCGTGCCGTCTAAATTTTCCTGTTCGGATTGACTCGTGGTCGTACCACCATGCCCGCTGGCAATATACATAACGGGCGACCTCGCTGGCGGTAATCATTTCTTCGCGCTGATACGGCACGGCTAATCCTTTCCCGGCTTCAAAAAATCCCGCCATTCATTTTGCCGCAGTCTAGGCCGCACTGTCAAAAGACGATGTTGGTTTATAATGGGGTACTAAATAGAACGTACTTGTGGAAGTGAGTTTGTGGGGGTCAACAACCCCATGCCTGAAGGCAGGGGCTTGTGGTGAGCGAAGACCAATCTGCAACCCACAACGTAAGTGTCGACTAGCCAGTGAGTAACTAGCCGTCTGAGCGTGGTAGCTCACAACACAGGGCGGATGCCTCCCTAGTCTGCCTTCCCTGTGACGGCCAGTGGCGAAGGGATCAGTTGCTAGGTCTGTAGAGACGTTAATTACTGCAAGGAATCATGTATGTCTCAACAATTTGTCCCAGTGGTGGGCAGTAGCGGGAAACGCTTGATGCCCACCACCCATCAACGCGCCAACAAGCTCATTGCCAAAGGCCGGGCGGTGCGGCGTTTCGATAGAGGGTTATTCTATATCCAGCTACTTGACCGGGAAGATGGCTATACCCAACCGATAGCAGTGGGCATTGACCCCGGTTCCAAGAAAGAGGCGCTGACGGTCAAATCCGCCGCCCACACTTACCTCAATATCCAAGCCGATGCGGTGACATGGGTCAAAGAGGCTGAGGAAACCAGCACCCAGATGCGGCGTTCGCGGCGGAATCGCAAGACCCGCTACCGTAAGTGTCGCCCCAATCGTCGGCAAGGGCAGCTTCGCTTGCCACCCTCTACCCGCGCACGATGGGGCTGGAAGTTACGCTTGTGTCGCTGGTTAGTGCAGTATTATCCCATTCAAGTCTTTGTGGTGGAAGACATCAAAGCCATCACCAAACAAGGCCAGCGCCGTTGGAACAGCAGTTTTTCCCCGCTCGAAGTCGGCAAGCAGTGGTTCTATGCTGAACTAGGGAAAATCGCGGAAGTGCGAACTGTGCAAGGCTATGCAACTAAACAGCTACGCGACGAGTTGGGCTTGAAAAAAATCAAGAGCAAAATGTCGGATAAGTTCGAGGCGCATTGTGTGGATAGTTGGGTTTTAGCCAATAGTTACGTCGGGGCGCATAGGGTGGTAGACAATCCTGCGATACTTTACATCATCCCCCTACGGTTTCATCGGCGGCAGCTTCATGCCCTCCAATATGCCAAAGGCGGCGAACGGCGTCTCTATGGCGGCACCTTGAGCATGGGTATCAAACGTGGTTCATGGGTCAAACATCCCAAGTACGGTCTGTGTTACGTGGGCGGCTCAAGCAAGGGCCGGATTAGCCTACACAACATGGCTTCGGGTCAACGGCTCTGCCAAAATGCTAAACCCGAAGACTGCATGATCTTAACGACTGCCAGTTGGCGAATCCGATCAGAAAGGAGCAAGGCGTTTCCTCCCCATCTCTAAAGACAGGGGTATCCGCGCCTGAATTTTCGATGAAAAAGAAATTACGCGGCATTAAACGGGACGCGATTCAACTAGATTTTGATTTATACCGCCTTGATGTACCCATTCGCGGCATTTCGGGTGCGAACTTAAGTGTGATTGACCTGTGGCCCGAAGGTGTGGATAAAACGATCCTGTTTGTACATGGCTACGCGGGTTGTGCTGAGACATGGGAATATCAAATTAATCATTTTGCACGGGATTATCGGGTGGTCGTGCCGGATTTACGCGGACATGGGCAAAGTGATGCCCCCTACACGCAGTACACAATGGCGGAGATGGTTGAAGATTTGCACACCATCGTTGAGATGTTGGGCCTGCCGCCAACCTTTGTATTGGTGGGGCATTCTTTTGGTGGCTCGATTTGCGTGGAATATGCCAACGCTCATCCCGAACGTCTTGAAAAATTGGTCTTGATTGCCACCGCAGGCGAGTACCCTTTGCCGCGTGCCGCCGCAATGCTGAACCGTGTACCCACCGCACTGTATCGCTTGGTGTGGGATTATCGCCCTCGCTGGAATGCCGAAATTCACGTTATGAAACGCATGATGTCGAATAATATGCGCCGCTGGCAGGGTTGGCCGCTGATCCGTAACCTCAAGACCCCGACCCTAATTATCACAGGAGAACGCGATAATTATTTTCCACGTGCCGTTTTTGAAGAAGTCGGCAAAATGGTTCCCGGTGCGGAAATCTATGACGTGGGAGCGGCCAAACATAAAGTGCAGCTAGAGCGGCACAACGCGGTTAATCGTGCTATCGAGCGGTTTATCGAAGAAAGCAACCAGCGTAAATCGTGGCGTTCGATTGGCACACAAACATTGGAAATCGCCAACCGCCGTCCGTGGCTTGCCAGCTATCACAAAGACCTGCCGCGCACGATTCCCATTCCACGCCAACCCGTCCACCGATTTTTGGAAAGCGCGGCTGATTGGCTGCCCAGACAAAAGGCCATTATTTTTTATGGTACCGTTTTGACCTATCAGCAGTTGAATGAGCAGGTCAACCAATTTGCCTATACGTTGATTGGTTTAGGGGTGCAACCCAAAGATCGGGTCATGCTGGTGCTGCCGAATATTCCCCAGATGATTATCGCCTACTATGCCACCTTTAAAGTGGGTGCGGTGGTGGTCATGCCCAACCCGGATGCTAATACCGCCCAAATTGTTGAGAAAATTCAGCGTACCCAAGCGAAAGTTTTGGTTACACTCAACGATTTTATTGGGTTGGCACAAGCCGCCAAAGAAAACACGGCAGCAAAATCCATAGTGTTCGCCGATATTCGTAACGCCGTATCGGGGCATGTCTACAAACGCCTGTTGGCGCGTTGGGGTGAGGAGCATGGCGCGAAAGATGAGCACCAACTCGCCCAATTAGGCCACAACATGGCTGCTTTAATGGCGGATGCGGTCAAAACAGAGCCTAAGGTCAAGGTGAGTTACAACGACCTTGCCGCGATCTTGTTTACGAGTGGGACAGTGGATGAACCCAAAGGGGTGTGTCTGACCCATCTCAATTTGGTAGCAAATGCGCTGCAAACCCGCCATTGGGTGCCCGACATTCACTATGGACAAGAGACGTTTCTGTCGGTGCTGCCGTTTTTGCACAGTTACGGCATGACCACCGCCATGAATATCCCAATTGCAATGGCGGCAACGATAGTTTTACTACCCGTTTTTGAATTACAGCACGTACTTGAGACGATCAAACAATACAAACCGACCATTTTCCCCGGTGTGCCTTCGATGTATACCGCGATCAATCATGCGCCAGATGTTCGCTCTTATGGCTTGTCGAGTATCAAAGCCTGCATTAGCGGTTCTGCCCCTTTACCCGTTGAGGTGCAAGAGGAGTTTGAAAAATTGACACGGGGTCATTTGGTGGAGGGCTACGGCTTAACCGAGGCTGGGCCAGTGACCCATGCCAATCCATTGTTAGGGGTGCGCAAAGTTGGTTCGATTGGTATCCCGATTCCCAATACCGACGCGAAGATTGTGGATTTGGTGACCAGCGAAGATGTCCCCCCCGGCAAAATTGGCGAATTGGTGGTGCGCGGGCCACAGGTTATGCCCGGTTATTGGGGTGAGGACAAGACAGATCAAGACGCCGAATCGGTGCTGAAAGATGGTTGGTTGTATACGGGTGATGTGGCGGTCATGGATACAGATGGCTATTTCCAAATTATCAGCCGCAAACGCGATACAATTATGGCGGGCGAATATAGTGTATATCCCCGCGATGTTGAAGAAGTCCTCTATGAGAACAGCAAAGTCCTTGAAGTAGCCGTTGTTGGGGTTACGAGTGTCGGTAATGGACAAAAGGTGAAAGCGTTTGTTGTACCGCGTCCGGGGACAAGCCTGAGTAAAGAGGAATTGTTGGATTTGTGCCGCCGCCGCCTCGAAGCCTATGCAGTGCCGTGGGATATTGAATTTCGAGAAGAACTGCCAAAGTCATTTATTGGCAAGGTCTTACGTCGTTTGTTGGTTGAGGAACATCAGTAGGAAAAGGAGGATTGGGTGTGCGACCCAAAATTGGTTTAGTTTTAGGCGGGGGGGGAAGCCGAGGTTTGGCTCATATTGGGGTGTTAGAAGTCCTCGCACGTGAGCAAGTCCCGATTGATCTAATTGTCGGCACGAGCATGGGGGGTATTGTTGGGGCGCTCTTTGCTTTTGGCATCACGCCGCATCAATTAGCCAAGCGTATCGCTTCGTTGCGGGGAACTACTCTGTTTAGTATGAATCTCTTTAGCGCCCGTGCCCGTCAGCGAAATATCGAAACTCAACTGAGTGAGGCCCTCCAAGATAAAACATTCGCCGATCTGAAAATCCCCCTCACCGTGATGGCGGTAGATATGGTTACTGGACATGAAGTGCCAATTTCTGAAGGGTCTCTGATTCCTGCTTTGTTAGCGACCAGTGCTGTAC
The DNA here is from genome assembly GCA_024434115.1 of Chloroflexota bacterium. Classification (GTDB taxonomy): domain Bacteria; phylum Chloroflexota; class Anaerolineae; order Aggregatilineales; family J027; genus CFX10. The sequence goes on along the minus strand of QMIT01000002.1, from coordinate 69,330 downwards.
CTGCGGTATTCCCCCCTGTTGAAATTAACGGAATGCAGTTGTTGGATGGTGGCGTCATTGACAGCCTTGCAACCCACATCGCGTTTGCACATGGCGCGGAACGGGTCATCGCTGTAGATGTCTATCCGCCGCTGGAAGTCGAAACCCCTTGGATTGACCCCATGAGCGCGATTATGGGTTTTCAACTACCCTTCGGATTAGTCGGCAGCACTCTGCAATCCAAACCGCCGAGCATGTTGGCTTCGATATGGCGAGCGACACGGGTGATGGCGTGGCATCTCCATGAGGAGCGGCTTAACCATCATGCCCCCCATGTGCTACTGAGGCCGGAGGTTAATGATTATGGGTCATTGGATTTTCGAGATGTGCAAGGGCCGATGACGGCAGGGATTGAAGAAACAGAGCGCCATCTTGATGAGATACGCGCCCTGTTTGAAACGCCGACCTATCGCATGAGTGAACTCGTGGATTAAGTGGTGATATTTGGCACGGCGAACAAGATCATGGGATGAACTTTTTTGGCCGTGCCCCACTGATCGCCCACTGCTACTTCGATATGCAAATGTGGGCCTGTCGAATTTCCGGTATGGCCTGTCGCGCCAATGACCATTCCGGCAGCAACTTTTTGGTTGACCTGCACATCCATTCGACTGAGGTGGGCGTACAACACAAAGACGGCGTTCGAGGTCTTGCCCCCATTGAGCAGAATCTGTTCTTGGATCGAACGGGGCAGGTCTTGAAATTCATGGCGGACAATGATGTGATTGCCATACCCAAAGCCCCAACCCGGATCAGAAAAAATCTGATTACGTTCCGCCTCATTTTTCGGCTTAATATTCGGCTGTTGGGCGGTGCATTTGGTACAGACGTGTGCCCTGAATACCGTCGCAGGGGCAGCAATACGCAGTTCCATTCCAATCGTCGCGCCGAAATCCATGCCCGGATGTCCTGCTTTGAAACCCTGTGTAATGGTTGCAGCGACGGGGGCGGCTAGTCGGTCATCGCCAGTCAAGGTTGCACAATTGCCGATGAGTGTCACTAGATCGGAACGGACAAACGCATCTTGTCCGCGAAAATTGACCTTTACCCAGCGAAATCCATCGGCTTGAGCAGCGGTCACTTCTTTGACGGGCATAGATTCGCCTGCCGTCGCCGTACCCACTAATTTTGATGCAGAGGTGGCCTGTGCCCGCACATTGATTTGGGGCAACCCGACTACCGCTTGGCAATCCCCGCTGGTTGTAGAGGTGGTGCTGGTTGTTGTCGTAGTTGAAGCGGTGGTTTCATGGCTGGCGGGGTCAAGGCAGTCGCCAGTGGTACGTAACAAATCTTGACGTATCCATCCTGTTTGTCCCTGAAAATCGAGGCAGCACCAACAAAAACCTCCCGCGTCCGGAGCCGAAACCGATTTCACTGCAAATTTTGTGCCGCGCAAAATCAGGCCCAATGCCCCGCTGGTAGAACTGGGTTCGCGTCGCACATTGGCTGCTGCTACGGACACCTCCGCCTGACAATCACCTGTCAACACGATGGGTTGTGTCGGGGTGGTGGTGGTTGTCGGGGTGATAGAGGAAGTGGTTGTGGTAGCGGGTGTGACAGTGGTGCTTAATGTCCCTAAATCCGCACAATCTCCACTTAATTGCACTAAATCACCGCGCACCCAACCCTGAAGGCCATTGGCAGGCACAGTGACCTTAACCCAGCGAAAATTCTGTGCGTCCGGGTCGGTGACTTGGTGAGCCGGGGCACGCTTGCCGAGCGTCAATACGCCCACGACACCACTCGTAGTGTTGGGTTGGAGCCGTACATTTGCGGAATCTGCTACGATGATTGCTTCACAATTCGCCATAAAAACCCCCTTCTTCAAATTAGGAACAATTTAAATCAGATGCGGTTGGCACGACGGCCCGCGAATCGTTGTAGAGCTTATCAAACTGAGCAGTATACTGTTGGGCCAGTTGTGCATCATAAATGATGAGCATGTTCTCGCTGTTTTGCTCGATGGCATTCTTGCTAAAGTTAAACGATCCAGTCACGACGATTTGGTTGTCAATGATAATGACCTTGTGGTGCAGCGTTTGAGGATTACCATCCTGCTTGACGGGGACACCCGCACATGCTAATGGACGCATCGCCCCTTGAAGGCTACCGCGTTGTTCAAATAGTGCCATGACATCTACCCCGGCATTACGTCGGCTAATCATGGCGTTGGCGAGTTCATCAATCGTAAAGCTGAAGGCCATCACACGTACCGACGATGTTGCCTTGTTTACCAAATCTACGAGGCGCTGTTCGATCACGTTACCATCTTCGGGTGAAAAGTAATTTTCGACTCGTACCCCGTTGATGGTTAGGATTGGGTTGGGGGTATCACGGCTGTCATCGCGGGCATTAAAGACCCTATCCGTAAACATCTCCTCAAATTCGGCAGTGTAATTTTGTGCCAATTGGGTCGAACGGATAAACAGCGCGTTGTTGTTATTGTTATAGACGTCGTTGCGCGTAAAATTGGTCGAACCCATCCAGACAGCTAATCCGTCAATTATCAAAAATTTGTGGTGCATAAAGGCGCTGCGTTCATCACTGACGATGGGAATACCCGCCGCTTCTAAATCACCCGCGAGACTATCCTCATCTTCAATGGCATATTCATCATCTAATACCAATCGCACCTGCACCCCGCGATTTTTGGCATTGATGAGGGCTTCTACCACACGTGGCAGGTTGATTTCATACAGCGCCCCATCGAGTGTCTTGGTGGCGGTGTTGATAGCTTCCACCATCGCGTTTTCCATCGGGGCGTTGACTTGGAGGCTGACATCATTGGTGTTGATGGGTTCAGTAAAATTAAAGCTGTACCATGAACTGCCCGGTGTCGTATTATCTACTACAACGGGATTTTCATTGTCTGTCCCGTTGTTATCATTCTCGGTGGTTTCTTCCTGATTGAGGACATCAATGCCGAGGACGTATTGCGCGAACAGAACAATAGCTAGAATAACGATAAAGCCCAAAACGCTGGTTGTTGAGCGTTTGGAAGAACTCTTTGAGGAACTCTTGGCGCGGCTTCGGGTACTCTTGGTAGATTTTTTGGTCATGCTGAGATTTTCCTACATCCTTTAAAAACCCAATTTCCTAGTAATTTTACGCAAGCCACTGATGGGCTGTTCTTGGTCTGGCGCATCGCTAGGTGCGGTCTCAGTCGGTGCAGATGGAACGGAAGCAGCAGGTTCACTTGGGCTATAGGCCGCCAGAATCCGCTGCAATACCTCCATATTCGAGAGGGTGTGGTCATTAATCGCCATTGCTAACGCGCTGATTTGTTCGGCTGAAATCATCGGCCCACCAATGACCGCGCTGTGTTCCATTTGACCCTGCAATTTTTCGGCAGCCCATTCAGGGTCGGGGTGTTCGTGGCGGCGTGTGACCATACGACCTATCCCCGATAAAAAGCGAGTCAATGAGCCTTGTTTGGTTTCGGCATCGGCATCATCGGCAACGTTTGCGCCGACCTGCTCGGTCAATTTGAGTGCCCAATCAATCAAGGTTTGGGCTTCGGTATCGTTCAGACCATCGGTCATGCTGGCGTTATCCAGCACCACCGCCCGAAATTGTTCTGCATAGGGACTTACTTCCGCCATATAACCTCCATTTCGGCTATCCTGCGCTCCCCACTCAAGCGAGTATCGTATACCTTGCGCGGATTTGCAAAATCGTTTCGACCCTATAGTATCAAGCTAATTCACATACACATTCAAGGAAGTATCTGTTGACAAGCCACCTGCACCATCAAATCACTGACCACCAAGCCGCCCTCAGAAATCTTGACTCCGCTGCCGAGCCACTTGGCTATGCGCGGATTCAGTACGAACTCGGCAATCTGTATGCTGATCTCGCCCAAATCGAAGCGCCGACAGTTAATTTGGGTCTGGCCCGGGATGCCTATGAATTCGCCCTGCACTATTGCCCGCCGGAACTATCTCTCGTGGATTATGTGCTGATTCAAAACAGCCTCGGCAACCTCTATATTTTGCTGTCGGCAATTGGGGCGCGATTGGAGAATTTGCAGAAGGCCGTTCATGCTTTCGAGGCTGCATTGGAGCATATCAATCCACAGACTAGTGGCGGGGTTTATGCTGCCGCGCAAATCAATCGGGGGCATATTTATACACTGCTGGCTGAGATTCAAGACCACGACCATTATTTGAATTTGGCACTGACGGCCTATGACCAAGCCCTGTTGTATTGTCCGCCCGATCAGGTGGCCTATGCGACCCTGCAATTTGGCTTGGGGAATGTGTGTCGGCAATTAACCCAAGACCGCCCTCAGAATTTGCAGCGGGCATTGACCGCCTATCAGGAAGCCCTGCAAATTTACACACCGCTGGATGCGCCCCTGCCCTATGCCATGACACAGGGCAATCTTGGCTTGGTGTATCAAGCATTAAATGATCTGCCTGCTGCGATCACGTGTTGGAAAGAAGCGGCGGGAGTGTTGATGGCATTTGGCGCGAAGGATGAGGCACAAATGTATTTGGAGCAGATTGCGGCTGTAGAATCTGGGAAATAATCGTTAGCTGCTGCCGTCACTAGATTTTTTGGCCTGCTCAATCTGCCATGCCTTTAAATCGAGCAGATAACCCACCCCACGCATCGTTTTGATATACAGCGGTTTACCGGGATTTTCTTCTACCGCCTCTCGAATCCACCGGATATGTACATCCAGCGTGCGTGTGTCCCCCATATAATCCGTTTCCCAGACTTTTGACATCAAGTGCCCCCGTGCCAGCACTTCGTTGGGGTGGTGCATAAATTCTTCCAGTAGGGTCGCCATTTTAGGGGTCAGCCGATATTCGCCTTTATGGGTAATGAGCATATTCCGCTGAAAATCGAGTTTAAATGGGCCAACGTCTAGGGTATTGGACTGCTCGACAGTGGTGGACAAGAAGCGTTCGATACGATTGATTAGCTTGCGGGGGGTAAACGGCACAGGCAGCATGACATCTGCCCCGCTCTGAATTTTCTGGCCTGCTTCCGGCGCGGGGATAATATGAATTATGGGTAAATGGGGGGCATAGCGGCGCAGTGATTGACAAACGCGAATGCCTGTCGTTCGCATCGAGACCGAATCCAAAATAGCGACTGCCGGAACGTGTTCGACAGCAACCTCAACCGCCATCTTTGCACTGTGGGCAAGACAAACCTGATAACTGCGGCGCAGGACGATGGAGAAGGACGATTCCGGCACCTCGCTCGGTCTTTTATTGTTTTGCTTGCTTTCAATCAGCAGCACTTTTGGCTTGTCCACCAGTCTGACTCGCTTTCATGAGCGGTGGCGTGATGTATTCGTCTACCATGTGGTTGAAAAACAGTGAGGGTAGAGCACCCAATTTGGTTGATGAGAGCATTATATCCAACTTTAGCGCCTTCCCAAACTTAACAACTGGGCAACATGAATAAGACCATCCGTTCTAAGCCTGCAATTTAACCACACTTGCGGCATAATCGAACAGGATAAATTTAATTTTTTGGAGATCAAATACTAGATGCAGACGACACCCCAAGTTGTTTTGGCACGCCTATCCAAAGAGTGGCAACATATCCGCAGTGGCCTGACTGTCGAGAAAATCTTGAATCAAGCAATTGCGGTGCAGCAAATCCCTGCCCCGACCTTTGCCGAAACCAAGCGGGCTGACTATATACAAGAGCAATTTCAAGCATTGGGACTGCACGATGTCTGGCGCGACGGCTTGGGAAATGTCTATGGTTGGCTAGAGCCGAACGGACGCAATCGCACCACCATTATCCTCTCCGCCCATCTCGATACCGTATTCCCTATGCAAACGGATTTAACCACCCGCCAAGAAAAAACGCGCGTCTATGGGCCGGGACTGGGCGATAACAGTTTGGGGGTAGCGGGATTACTGCTGGTCGCCGAGATTTTTCTGCGCGAAAAACGGACATGGCGACACTCGATTTGTTTTGTTGCCAATACCCGCGAAGAAGGGCTAGGCAATTTAGATGGCATCCGCGCCCTGTTGGATTACATCCCCCCCCCACAAATCGCCGGAGGAATCGTGATTGAAGGCATCGCATTGGGGCGGGTCTATAACGGCGGGATTGCGGTGCGCCGTCTAAAAATTACCAGTCGTACCGAGGGTGGGCATAGTTGGTTGCATTTTGGTCGCCCCAGCGCCATTCATGGGTTGGTGCAACTGTGCGCGGATATTACCCAATTGGAGGTACCCTATACACCGCGTACCACCTTTAATATTGGCGTGATTGAAGGGGGGCATTCGGTTAATTCCATTGCTTCTGAAGCCGTATGTTTGCTCGATTTACGTTCGACGGAATTAGCGACGCTTGAAAAATTGGAAGAGCGGGTACGGGACTTAATTGAGCGACATAGTCAGGATGGCCTGACGTTTGAAGTGAGCATCGCAGGCAATCGGCCTTCTGGTCATTTACGGAGTGATCACCCTCTGGTTCAACTGGCACTTGGCGCACAGGCCGAAATCGGGATTGCGGCGGGATTGGAAAGCGGCAGTACCGACGCCAATATGCTTTTGGCGCATGATGTCCCAGCGGTGGTTGTTGGTATCACACAGGGAGGGAATGCACACCGCCAAGATGAATTTATTGAAACACGTTTATTGAAGGATGGTCTGTGGCAGTTGATTTTGTTACTTGCGGCGGCCTCAGAAACACTCTAGGGTAGCCTATTTTTTGTCGGCAAACCCAAGAATTTCCTTAATTTCATCGCAGGCCCTTGAAGCAGCATAGAGCAGCATCCCCGGTTTGGTTTCTTTGTCTACCAAGACTGCCAACATCGCCTCGCCTGCCGGATATACGATCATAACCCCTGCCTCGGCGAACATCATCAAGCGTTCCAATTCGCCCTGTGCCAACCGACGTAGGGTGCGTTGGGCCAAACCGACAAGGGTTGCCGACATCGCCGCGACTTGGGGGCTGCTGGTGGGATGCTCCTCATAATTTTCATCATCAAAAGCGGGAAAAGCCGAAACGAGCAGACCGTCGAAATTCACAATGACCGACGCTTTAACACCCGACACCGCCAGATGGAGCTTACGCAGTGTTTTTTCAAGGCTTTCGCTGCGGTATTCCTGTGTATTGGCCGTCATGGAAGAAACCTCACAGTTGGCTAGAAATAGGGATGTGGCGAATGAATTTGCATTGGAGGCCACAAACAATATTCAGTATAGCGTATGTCTAAATTGGCTTTCAAGCAACAGGACTTTTTTACCGGATTTTTACATCCTTTATGAATGACCACCCTCTAATTGATCGAGGCGCTGCTTGGGCAGTGATTTGGTTGGTGGAATTGTGACCAGCGGTGGTGTGGTGGTTTGAGGTGATAAGGGCGGGATTTCTAGTGGGCCATTCAAATCTTGCAGGCGTACCGTACCGGGGGTCAGATTAAAGGCCAGATGGCAATAAGTTGGCACGGTGATGGTAAATTCGCAGCGTGATAGCAATCCCAATAAACGCCGCCGCCGCGCTACCACATAGACCCCCGCTTCGTCTTGTTCCACGACTAAGCGCATTCCGAATCCGGCATATAAACTCGCATGTAATTCCACATGGTCAAGATCGTGGTAATGTACGGTCACTTGGCATTGGCTGGCCCGCACAAACACGGTGACGGGTGGCCTGACCGGAAAAACGCGCAGTAGGGTACGCGGGCGGAGTTTTACAAGTGGCGTGTTTTCAGATGGGTTAGAAGATGGCTGCGACAGGTTCAAGGTATTTTGAGATGCCTTTATTCTAAATAACACCAAGCGAGATGTTTATTGATTTCAGAAGGGTTTTACTGGCTTCAATCCCTTCGCGTCCTTCTGCAAGTAGTACCTGAAGCTCATCCGATCTAAGAGTTATTGGAGATTCAGTACCCATTCTTCTATTAAACACCGATGCGAGCAGATCCATTTGTTTGGTAGTAAATTCATAATCTTCTTCAATAAGCGGCATTGCTTCATAAGTAGGTAGCAGTTCAATTTTTACAAGAAACGCTCCATTTTTAAAAATATTATCCCATGATTCCGCGCCTACCAAGTAGTCACCCGAACTCCAAAAGGCTGTCGTTATCATGGGCACAACCTTTCCACGAAATTCCTCGAGCCGATATGGCAAAGTTTCGGTTTGGACTATTGAATAGAGATGGGGTTCAATACCTCTGAAGTATCTGTCAATGTCAAATTCTTTTTCTTTTTTGCTAAATAGAAAGGAATTTCGTTTACGATTATATGGGCTGCGAGGACTCTCATGGTCGAAAAAAACACCGACCACAGCATCATTTTTGAAAGTTATCGCGCCGTATGTTCCTTGCGTATCTGAACGGACGTAATTCATGCCATCCCACCAGACTTCATATGCCAGAAATGGGTGGGCGGCAGTAAAAATGGCGTGAGCAATACTGTAAAGAATCGCCCCTGTTCGCAAATCCTGTACCAGCGGGTTATTCATCAAAAACAAGCCTCGATCCATTGAGTCATGGCTTGTGCCACTTCCTGCGGACGCTCCATCGGCATTTTGTGACCCGCCCCCTCAATTTTGACCAACGTACTGTTGGGGATTTGTGCCGCCAAGCTCTCGCTCAATGCAGAGGGCGTCATTTTGTCCGCGCCGCCACCGATAATCAGGGTTGGCGCTTGGATTTTGGCGATGGTATCCGACAAATCGTATAGGCTGCACGCCACAAAATCGCCATAAGTGACTGACGACGGGGTAGCGAGCAACTGCTTGCGACCTATGCGGCGCAGGTCATCGCCTGTTTCTTTGGCCCATTCCCATTTGGTCATCAACTCAACAGCGGCGGGGTAATCATTTTGGATGGTCTCGAGTAGGGACGGATTAACGCCTAGTTTCGCGCCCGTGCCAACCAAAATAATTCCAACCACCCGTGCAGACATGGAAACCGCCATTGTCTGGGCAATCGCGCCGCCCATGCTGTGTCCGCCGATGATGGCTTTTTCGATTTTGAGCGCATCCATGAATGTCTTGATGCTCTCGGCATAGGCGATGACACTTTGATACCCAGTGCCTTCCGATTGACCATGCCCCGGCAAATCCACCGCCAAGACACGCATATTGGGCAGGCGGCGAATCTCGGCTGACCAACCGCTATGGTCAACCCCTGCCCCATGCACCAAAATCAGCGGCGGATAAGGCGAGAGGGGTTCATCTTTTTCTGCATAAAACAGTTTACCGTTGGGGGTGGATACAAAAGGCATAATCCCTCTCCTACGTGGTAATCACCAATCTATATCCCGTTGTGTCCTCAAACACCTGTTGGATTTGGGTCACATCTTGTTCATCCGGCTCGCCCGCCACCGTGAAAGCCACCTCACCGCGATCCACATGAATGCTTGGCCCTTTACGGATTGCCAAATTCGCTTGACGCATCAATTGTTGGGCGACCTGCAAAATGGCATTTTGGTTGGGGTGGGGATGAATTGCCAGTTCGTAACCCGTCTGCTCGGCTAAGTGTTGAATGGTCTCCAGATGCCGACTGCCGACTTGGGGCGAAATGAACGATAACACAATCGTCCCTTGTTTGAGACTGGTTTTATAGAGGCCGTAGGGTTCAAGGGCCTCTTTAAGTACCTTATACGCCGCGTTGATTTCCATTTGCGTTTTGCTGGCGGGTGACTTGCTGGTGCCGACATTCGCAGCGGGAGCATTATTATCCCCTTTGACATTGAGCAGCAAGCGGAAACCCGTCAGATTTTCATAGGTCTGTATCAAGGCTGCCGGGTCGCTTAATCCACTGATTTCTGCGCCGACCTCGCCTTTATCAATAAAAAACGATGGCCCTTTGACAATCTGTGCGCCGACGGGCAGCAGTTCAATGAGAGCCGCGCCGAGGGCTTGTTGATTGACATCCGGCGAAATGACGACTTCCCATTTTGTGAGTTCCGCCAGCATCTCCACTTGTTCGCTGTAGAGGTCGGTGGCGCGATTGGGAAAATCGAAATAGAGCGTCAACTGCTTGCGTAGGGTATCCATGCCTGCTTTTCGCAAACGGGCCTCTGGTGGAAATGCGGCAACGGCGGTCTTGCGGGCGATGTTCATTTCCATCGGTTCTTCGGCCTGCGCTTGCAAAGGCAGCAGTTTGCCCTCAACGTTATTCGCCCCGTCTTTCGCCAGCGATAACACCACCGCCAGTAACGCCGTCATCGGGTGGATATCCTCTGGTAAATTGGTGGGGACAAGGGTCGTTGGGTCAATGGGTTGGGCGGCCCGCACCAGCGTTTGACGTTTATCGAACGGGAGTAGCTTATCACGGATAGCCTCGGCTTGTTGTAGCATGGCGTTGAGCGTCGCAATCCGCCCCTTGCCTTCCATCTTGGGCGCGTCATCCATTTTGCCGATGACCCACAACAGGGCGTCACCGGGGTAATTGCGCCCCTTCGCTTTGAGAGCCGTCGCCTTAAAAGATTCAATCGCCGCTTCTTCCACAATGCCCACACGCGGCTTGCCATTGACATCACGCAGTACCACGATTTTGCCCACAATATCGGGATAGGCCGCCATAATCCCGCGCTGACGTTGGGTGCGTTTGACCTGCTCCTCACTGCGAACTTTATAGGTATGGGTGCGCCGCCAATCCGCCGCAAAATAGACCCCATCAGTTTCCAAGATGGCATTGGCTTCACTGGCGCGGTTTTCATCCCCCCACCATGCGATGGCGAGTTCACGTGAACTAAAATAACTTCCCGCCGATTCCTTGAGGGATTCCCACAACAGGGCTGGGTTGAGTGGGCGGGCTTCCCCCCCTTTTTTCAATGCTCCCAATGCCCAAGGCCGCGCCGCGAATTTCATTTCGATGCTGCGACCAGAAACGGGCATATGGACATGTTTGCCCCGTTCGCGTAAATGCGCCGCAAGCGTACTGCGTGCTCCGGGGTCTCCGTGTACCAGCGCGACGTGTTCTGCCCCCAGCGAATCGGCGATCATCAACAATTCTTGGTCATCGGCATGGGCCGACAGTGAATAGGTGCCGATTTCACAGCGCAATTGAACCGAGGCATCGTCAATTCGCAGCGTGACCTCCTGCCCCTCTTGACGCTCTTTGACCATGCGCTGCACAAAGCGCCCCGGTGCTTCTTCATCTTGATACCCGGTCAGGAAAATGGCGTTGCGTTCATCATCTGCCAGCCAGCGTACAAACGCCGCTGATGGGCCACCCGTCAGCATCCCACTGCTTGCCACAATAATCGCTGGGCCTTCGGAACGGGCGATTTCTTCACGCTGGACGGGGCTTTGCACGGCTTTGACATTTTTGCGGAAAAATAAATCTTCCTCGCCCGCCAATTTAACGGTTTTTTCCGGCAGCAGGTCACGAAATTGGTTATAGCTGCGACAGACGGAACGTACCATGCCATCGGCCCACACAGGCGCGTCAATTTCGTCCCGAAAGTTCAGCAAAATTTGCAGCACTTCTTGGGCGCGACCCAACGCAAACGCTGGGATGATCGCTTTGCCGCCGCGCTCAACCACGCCCTTGAGGGTTTCTATTAGGCGCTCTTCTTCCGCCTTACGATTGGCATGGAGTTTGCCGCCATAGGTGCTTTCTAAGACCAAAAAGTCGCTTTTGACACGCGGCAGATTGGCTTTGACGACGGCTCGTTGAGAAGTCATCGAAAGGTCGCCAGACATGGTCAGGATACCTTCATCGCTTTCAATCACCAATGTCGCCGCGCCGAGGATATGCCCCGCCGGATGGTAGGTCACTTGCAGACCATCGCCCAAGCGCACGGGCTGGCGAAATTCCACCAATTGAAACGCATCGAGTAAGCGTTGGACGGCGATTTCGTCAAATAGGGGAAGTTCGCCTTCTTCCTCGTGCCGATTTTTCATAATCATCTGCGCGTCGGCTTGCAACACTCGCACCAATGCAAGGGTCGGGGCGGTGGCGATGACGGGTACATGCGGATACTGCTCCAAAATCAGGGGCAGTGCGCCCGTATGGTCGGTGTGGGCATGGGTGACGAGCAGATAATCTGGCCCGCCCGCCTCACTGACTTGGCGCAAATCCGGCAGTTGATCGCTTTCAATGCCGCGTGTTGACCTACTGGAAATACGAATTCCAGCGTCTACCAATAGGCGCTTGCCGGAGATTTCAATTAAGGTGCTGCTGGCGCCTACTTCATCCGCGCCGCCTAAAAAGGTTAACTTCATCTTCTATGATTCTTTCCGTTGTTATTCAATCTGACACGCCCCAAAGCTGGGTGGGTCGGGCAACCAACAGGGAGCACCTGTTTCATTTAAGATGGCCTGCAATTCGGCAGTGCTTTCAATGAGCACCGTCTGAATATCCTCTCCATCAATCACAATTCGCAAGAAGGTATCGCGGTAAATTTGATTCACATCATTGGCGCGATCCCCCAAGCCAACGGGTGATAATCCTGCAATCGTGTCGGGGGCGCTGCTCATGATACTGACCGCAGTGGCTTCCTTAACGATCCCTTCGGGCAGACTGGTGAAATTGAGGTTATTGATGACCGGGAAAAAGCCCAGTTCTGTTAATATTTGCCCCTGTACTTCGGGGGACAGCAAATAGCGGATTAAATCTTCCGCGCCATCGGGATTAGGCGCATTTTGGGGGATTGCCAGACCCACAATGATCCCCATATAAGCCCGTCCCGCTGGCCCGGCTGGTGCTGGGAATGCCACGAATTCGTTGGGCCGCTGCTGAAACGCATCTACCAACCGCGCCACATGGTCAAACGCAATCCATACATCACCTGCAAGCAGTGGTTCGTGCATAAAGCTATAGGTGAGCGAATCCAGATGTACATAGGGCCAAAGCTCATCACGCACAAATTCAAACATGCCGACAGCTTCGGGACTACGAAAACCTGTAACCATGCCGCCCGTAAAAGAAGGATATAAATACCCCTGTACAAAACGGTGCATCAAGCCATCTACCGGGAAACCAATTTTGGCCTCGCCCGTCGCCTCATAGATATTTTGTCCCCATTCCGCCAATTGCTCCCACGTTAGGGCGTTAATGTCCGCGCCATCCGGCAGATAGGGTAGGGCTTTGACATTGGCCGCCATCAGGAAGGTCGCCAACATCCAAGGAATATAATATTGATTATTGGCCGTGCCCAATTGCCCAAATTCTTCAAAATCGTCAATGACATCGCTTTCGGCATCAATCTCACGCAGTAGACCACTGAGGTTGGTCAGGTACTCATTTTCAGCGAGGGTAGGGAAGGTGCCATGCAGTGCCCCCACCACATCAATCGTGCCTTCGCCCATCGCGGCTTCGGCGTCCATCATATTCAATAAGGGAATTTCTTCCTGACCAATGAATTCGACATCGCCGTAACCGGCCAAGATTTCGCGGAATTTAACACCTTCTTCAGCCGTATTAAATTGGGTGGAAACAAACCGAACGCGACTGCCCTGCCCATAGCTCGGCATTGTCCCGATTAGCAGAAAAAAGACCAATAGGATAAGGGGAAAGCGTTTTTTGCCCATGCCTTATAAACTCCTTGAATCGGCCCTAATTATATATGGTTCAGAGGCGATATGCTGTGGTCTTTTCTGATAAAGTGTCGCCTTGCCCAATAAAGCTCCCAGTATTTAGGAGGGTAGGACTGACAAGGGATTCTTTCGCTGACTATCTACGACACAAAGAATGTACGCCAAATGAGATGGGTAAAGGATCCAAGATCATGACACTTCAAAATCGCGCCCAATTCCGTTCCATGCCCTTCAATTTAACCCCATCCGAGATGGAATTGGTGGTTGAATTAGTTGAGCTAAAACCTCACCAAAATGCCTTCATTGAGGCTAATTCACAGCAGTTGGTGGTTATTGATGGGGTGGCATGGATAACGATGAATGGCGAAGATTACGTGGTCAAAGCGGGTGATTACTGTGTGCTCGCCACTGGCAAAGATCGTTTTCCGGTTTGTGTATCGTCACTGGGAGGCAAATCTGTAACCTATGCGCTGAAATAAATGACTCCATTCAAACTTATCTGCCATTATCCGAAAAGGGCCGAACTTATCTCGGTTCTTTTTGATTGGAAGCGTCGCAAAAAACTCTTGACAGCCCTACTTCGTTCTGGTATCTTTTCCCATACAGATTGAAATATTCCTGAGTAGCTCAATGGCAGAGCAATCGGCTGTTAACCGATGGGTTGAAGGTTCGAGTCCCTCCTCAGGAGCTTGTTTTAAAAATTAGATTTTCTTAAAAAATTCTAGCAGAAACCCCGGTCAATACTTAAACACACTGGGGTTTTCTGTTTTCTACGGAATTGCAACGCGGGCTTGTATCCATTCAGCCATGCGCTGTGGGAGTTCCGGTTGATTCATCAACAGACTTGTTCCCCGCCCGCCGCTGCTGTAGCGCTGCCAAAAATGATCACCGCCAAATGCCCCATTTAGTTGCTCCGCCACTGCCGTTCCAACTTCATCATCGTCGGCACTGATAATGAACAAACTGCGATTGCCGAGTGCTATAGGATTCATTTCCAGACTGGTCGTACTGGGTTGAGGACTTAAGGCGATCACTGTGACACAGTTGGTAATTTCTGCACAGGCCGTGACTGCCAAATTTGCCCCTGTGCCTGCACCAATCAAGGCAATTGGATTGGGGGAAACCAGCCCCAATCGTACAACCGAACTGGCGACAGCCTGCACATCACTGGCGGCCAATGTCCAATCCACTGAGCCGCCACTGTCCCCATAGCCACGCTGATCCGGGACAAACACGTTATAGCCCAATGCTTGCAGAGGGATGGCAAAATTTGCCCACTCCTCGCCAGCTTTTTTATCATCGTGCAGCAGCAGGATAATCGGGGACTGCGATGACCGCCCAGCATAAAAAACAAATTGTAGTACCGTTCCATCCTCTGCAACGGCTTGGAGCGGCAAGACATCCAAAGTCGGCAAGGGAGTTGGGGTTTGGGCTGGCTGGCTAGGTTCGCCTTCACCCGCTAGTGCTGCGCTTGTTGGGTCACTACGACCTACTGAGACATCTTGGCGCTCGGTAGGCAAAATCGGGTCAATGGTTTTGCTCGGTTGCATAATGGGTTCGGTTGGAGTCGGCGTGGCCGGAGCTTCACAGGCACTTAAGGCTGTTATTAGCAGCATCACACTCATTGCCACGAGAAGATAGATAGATCGTTTTGCAGGCATCAGTACATCCTCATAATTAAAGCAAAACGGGGCTTGAGTGTGTGGTTGACACTCTGCCCCCGTTCATATGGTGATTGGTCACGGCGCTAGAAATTTAGCGCGTCCAAACTTCCTCAACCCCGCCGTGCTGAATGGTGATTTTCTCTTCAATCAGAAAATCCAGCGCGGTATCAAAGTCGGAGAAGCGAATATTGCTAATCCATGCTTTGTGATAAATCCAGCGACGGGTTTCGACCCCTTCGTCCATTGCAATAATGGCTACGGTACGAGTGGGCAGCCGTGTCCCGCGTGCCGCAACCGTTTCGCGTGTCCAGCGATTAAACGCCAAATTGGAATCCTGCTGTACCATCTTGGTAACGACAATGGCTGGGAAATCCATGCCGACTGGTTTACCCTCTTCCATTTTCAGACTATATGAACTGAGGCCAGAGACCGCAAAAATGCCAGCGGCGCGTTCACCATCAATCTCGACCACAAATTCATTGGAGGAAAGACTGTCTACGCTAGAAATACCCGCCGTGCTGCCAACCGCTTGCTGTTGATAGAACTCGGTTTGAGGGGCGGGCTGATGCTGGGCAGCAGGTTGTTGATAATACTGGGGCTGCTGTTGTTGATATTCGGGTTGTTGTGGATACTGCTGTTGCGGATATGGTTGACCGGGTGGTGGTGTGTACCCTTGATATTGATCCGTCATGATTATGCTCCTAAAAATTAGCGACTTTTTGCCTGAATTCTACCCTGACCATCTAGGGAGTATACACTAGGCAGACAACCACCGACAAACCAACCTTGTATAAGTTCGTTGATTGAATACTTGTGGTTAGAATTTTGTACGCTATAATGTTGCCCTGCTCTTGGCGGGTTCATACCTGACAAGACTTGCGCTTTAGTTTGTGCCGATGTATTCTCAAAATATGGTCAAGGTTGACATCATGACTACAGCATTCATCGCAAATAATGGCGCTGCTTTTGGGAATTAAAACTTAAGGATACGTCACATGCAAAAATGGACAGCATTTATCCTCTCAGGCCTACTAGTAGTAGCCTTCCTTTTTGGATTATTGGTCAAACCGAGTGACAGTCAAGCAAATTTAACCACTCCTTGGCGTGCGACCTATTTCGACAATACTGAATTACTAGGCAGCCCCATTGTCACCCGCAACGAACGCAATCTAAACTTCAACTGGGCTTCCAACAGCCCCGACACACTGCTGCCTGCTGATCAATTTTCAGCCCGCTGGACAGGCACGTTTACCTTTGAAAGCGGTCAATGGCAGTTTTCGGCGGGGGCGGATGATGGCATCCGGCTGTGGGTAGATGACGAATTGGTGATTGATCAGTGGCAGCCTAAAGGTGATTTTACCATCTACAGCGTGCAGAAAACCCTCAAGGGTGGCGATCACAACCTGCGCGTTGAATACTATGACGCAGGTGGCTTCGCGGGTGTCTCGATAGATTGGGAGCCGGTGAGTGCGACTCGTCCAGCCTTGCAAGCGACCATTACCCCCGTTCCGGCTGGCCCGATTGCCAATGTTGGCGCGGATATTCTGAATGTTCGAAGTGGCCCCGGCCTGCAATTTACCCGTATCGCGCAGATTTTCCTCTATCAACGCTTCCCGATTCTCGGCAAGACCAACGACGAATCATGGCTGTTGATTGATCTTAAGGATGGGCGCACGGGTTGGGTGTCGAAACGCTTTATCGCCGTCAGCGGCACACTTTCGACTGTGCCTGTTACCGATCAACCCCAAAGTGACGTTTTTACAGGGGTGGCAGGAGTAGCCTTCGCGGAGTTGAATATTCGCAATGGCGCAACCAGCCGCGCCGAAATTATTGGTCTGCTACCTCAAGACGCCGATTTCACGGTGTTGGGTCGCAACAACAACGGCGCATGGTATTACATCAGCTATCAGGGCGTACAGGGCTGGGTTTACTCGCCCTATGTCGGTCTGCCAGCGGGTATCAAACAGTATGATATTCCGGTTGTGAAATAACCAACATCCCATAAACATGAAAACAAAAAGGGCGGCTCAACACCGTCCTTTTTTCATTTCCGGGCGGATTACAAATTAGGGCGTCAGGCGATGGATGTCACGCGGGAACAACGTCGCTAGGCGAATGTTATCCAGATTGCAAAGCTGCATCACAAACCGCTCTAGGCCGATGGCGAACCCCCCGTGCGGTGGCATTCCATACTTAAACGCCTCGAAATATTTCTCAAAGGGTTCAAGCGAATAACCGCGTTTTTGGGCCGAATTGATATAATCCTCGTAAAGATGCAAGCGCTGGCCCCCGGTCACTAATTCCGTCCCACGAAACAGCAGGTCAAACGAATTGCTGAATTCGGGTTCTTCAGGGTTGGGGTGGGTATAGAACGGGCGCTTTTTCATCGGATAGCCCACCACAAAGACAAAATCGCTGCCATAGGTATCCAGTGCCCATTGCCCTAACAGACGCTCATGTTCAGGTGTCAAGTCTGGCTCACCGATGGCATCTGTTACACCATGTTTTTCCGTCAACATCACTTGGGCTTCATGGAAACGGATATGTGGGAAGGTCTGCTTTTCAGCATCATGGGCAACTTTGGGCATGACCACTTTTAGGGCAGCCAGTTCGGGTGCATAACAAACGGTCAGGTGATTTAAAATCCCTTCAATCACTTGTGTCAACAAACGCATGACCGTGAAGTGGTTTTCGATGAAGCCAAATTCTACGTCAAGGCTAACATATTCATTGGCGTGGCGGCGCGTGGAGTGTTTTTCGGCGCGGAAGACTGGCCCAACCTCAAATACACGCTCAAACACGCCGACCATAATCTGCTTATAAAATTGAGGGCTTTGGGCAAGATAGGCCATCTTGTCAAAATGCTCCACCGCATAGACCTCCGCCCCGCCTTCGGTTGAGGATGCCACCAATTTGGGAGTCTGGATTTCGGTAAAATCCAACCCAGCAAGGGTCGAACGGAAACCTTGCATGACACCCGCCGCCAGCTTTAATACCGCCCGTTTTTCCGGATTGCGATGCCCCACAACGGCGTGATCGAGGAACACAGGCAGGGAGACGTTAATCTGCTTCTTGTTGATTTCGATGGGGGGCGCTTCGGCGATGGGCGTAATGATACGCACCTGAACCTCATGCAGTTCAAAACCACCGGGGGCAGGCGGCGCGGCGATGACTTTGCCTTCGATTTCGATGACTGATTCGACGGCGAGACCCTCTAAGGGGGCAAGTTCGGCAGGGGTGAGGACGCTTTGGGCCATGCCAGAACGATCCCGCAGGACGAGGAAATTGACCTCCCCCAATGCCCGCAGGATGTGTAACCACCCTTGCAATCGGACTCGTTCACCCACATGCGCCCCAATTTCTGCGGCTAATATGCGTTGCATCTGCGATTTAAACTCCTTCTAAGGCTCTAATTTGGTTGCACCACACGGTTTACAGAAAAAACAGAGAAACAAAAACGCCCAATCATCCATTCAAGGACGAGTGGGCGTGAATGCTCGTGGTGCCACCTTGATTTATCGCCGCCTACCAGCGTGCGACCTCACTGAGTTTTAAATTCTTTGAATAATTTAATAACTCGGCGCGATAACGGGCGCTCCCGACCTTGAGTTACTCGGATTCCGTTTCACTCTGGCAACTCCGGCGTGTCTTTCGGAAAGGGCGACAGGTGGTATTCTCAGCAATGACCACTCTCTGGACTGTGCGAACTTTCGTACTTTTCGCCATCAACGTATTACATTTTTAAAATGTGTCTTACTACGCTACAGGAAAATGCCTCCTGACTCAAGCATCCGGTTTGTGCATTTGTTCAAATTTCCTCTATATCCGGCGAGGTAGACTCAAAAAACTGCTCGACACGTTGGACAGCCCGCGCTGGCAAATGGGCTTCAATAAGGACACCCTCTTGGGTATGCTCCTCACGATCTACCACGCCGCGAGTATGAATCCATGACAACAATTCGCCTTGACTATAGGGCAACAGCACCCGAATTGGCACAAGTGTAGTTTTCATCACATTCTCTACTGCTTGCAGTAATTCTTGGATACCAATTTTTTCGAGGGCCGATACCCCCACAATCGCATCGTAGCCGAGGCTGGCGAATTTCTCTTTGTCGGGTTTGCCGCCTTCTACCATATCAATCTTATTGAGCACCAAAATTTTCGGGATGCGTGGCACCTCAATTTCAGCCAACGTATCCTCGACGGCCTCAATTTGTTGCATCAGATTGGGATGGGTAGCATCTACTACATGCAGCAATAAATCGGCCTCGGTGATGCCTTCCAACGTCGCTTGAAACGCCGCGATAAGGGTCGTTGGTAATTTTTGAATAAACCCTACCGTATCGGAAAACAGCACGGCCTTCCCCCCCGGCAAAACGGTTTTGCGGGTGGTCGGGTCAAGTGTGGCAAATAACTGATTGGCGACATAAATATCCGACCCGGTTAGTGTATTCAGTAGTGTAGATTTGCCCGCGTTGGTATAACCCACCAAAGCGATGACGGGTAGGCCGGCTTTTTCGCGCTGTTGGCGTTGGCGCTGACGATGCCCCCGCACGTTTTCCAAGTCATCTTTGAGTTTGCTGATGCGTCGCCCAACTTCACGGCGGTCAACTTCCAATTGGGTTTCACCCGGCCCACGCAACCCAACCCCGGCATTCCCGCCACGTCCACCGCCACCGCCTGCTTGACGGGCAAGGTGTGTCCATTGACGGGTCAGGCGCGGCAACCGATATTCGTACTGGGCCAATTCGACTTGCAAACGGCCTTCGTGCGTGGTAGCGTGTTGGGCAAAAATGTCGAGGATCAGGGCCGAACGGTCAAGCACTTTGATATTTTCGCCAAAGGCCTCTTCCAATTCACGTTGATGGCGCGGCGAAAGCTCATCATCAAAAATGACCACATCGGCGGGTAATTCGGTAATCGTTTCTTTGATTTCTTCGACCTTGCCGGGGCCAATAAACGTACCGGGGACAATGCGATTGAGCCGCTGGCTGGTTTGACCCACGACTTCCATGCCAGCCGTATCCGCCAGCAATTTGAGTTCTTCCAGCGAATCCTGCACAGAAAGCAAGGGGCGCGATCCACGCAGTTCAATCCCGACCAAAAAAGCCCGTTCGGTGAGGCTGTCTGTATTGGTGTATTTAGCCGTAAGCCTTTACTCCTTAGTCTCTTACGAATATTGTGAAAGGCAAGTTATGATGACCCACCCCGATTGATTTTGTTATGAATTCCACCAGCGAATGAGTTTATCTAGTGCCACATCCAGCACATCATCCGGTATACCCAAACTCATCCGGACATACCCACGCCCATCTTCGCCATAAATCGAGCCTGCCGCCATGGAAATGCCAGCTTCCATCAGACAGCGATCTGTATAGCCTACATCGTCGCCATCTTGCACCCGCGCCCACACATAAAGTGACCCACGCGGCGGGGCATCAATTTCGAGGCCGATTTGTGGTAGGGCGGCAATGATTTTATCCCGACGAACGGCATAACGCAGATTACGCTCTGCAATCCACTCATGTGGGGTTGTATCGAGGGCAGTAATCCCGGCTTCATAAATGGCATGGAAGTGACCACTGTCTACATTGCTTTTGACTTTCAACAGCGCCGCCAATGCTTCGGCATTTCCGACTGCCGCCCCAAGCCGCCACCCCGCCATGTTATGCGATTTCGACAGGCTCATAAATTCAATGGTGATGTCTTTGGCATTATCTGGCAGCAGGGCACTCGGCGCAATTGGTTCCCCATCATAGACCAATTCAAAATAGGGGTTGTCGGAACACAGCATAATGCCATATTTGCGACAGAACGCGACGGCATTTTCATAATATTCCAATGAAGCCAGCGCCCCAGTCGGATTATTGGGGTAATTCAGCCATAACAGCTTGGCCCGCTGGCGGATGTCTTCGGGAATATCTTCCAGCACAGGCAAGAAATTGGTCTCGGCCCGCATCGGCATAATATAGACTTCGGCCTCGGCCAGTTGTGCGCCCATCGCATAGGCGGGATAGGCCAAGCTGGGTACAAGTACCACATCGCCCGGCCCGACCATCGCCAGCATAAAATTGACGATGCCCTCTTTCGATCCAATCAACGGCAGGACTTCGTGTTCTGGGTCTAATTTAATGCCGAAGCGGTTGTCATAGTAACGCGAGACGGACTTACGAAAAGCAGGCGTGCCACGATACCCGGCATAACCGTGTTTATTTGGCTGGCTGGCGACGGTGGCAAGGGTTTCAATCACAGCACTTGGCGGCGGAAGATCGGGACTGCCCATATCCACTTGAATAATCTCGCGGCCCTGCATCCGTAATTCATGCAACCGCTGACCGATGATGGCAAAGGGATAGTCGGGTAGATTCTCGACCCGCGCAGCAAGGGAAAAGTTTTTGATCATTGTGCCTCGACTCGTAAAACTCCTGTTTGAATTAAATACATCTCTACGACACTGCCCACACGATCTAGGCTGGTCGCACTCAATTTGTCCAGCGTATCGGCGGTGGTATGCCAATAGGGATAGTCAAAATCAATAATGTCTACTGCTGGGACGCCCTGTTCGATAAACGGCAGATGATCATCAGTTATGGTGTAACGAGGTTCTGGGACAAATTGGTCGGCAAAACCCAGTTCAGCCGCTAACTGCCAAAGTGCCGCTGTGTATTCAGGGGCATTATTGATTGAATTACGCTCGTAATAGAATTTCTGACCGACTTTTTCCGTCACCATATCCAAGCCGATATATTCACGATCTGTATCGGCCTCACCCACCATATCGAACAAAATCATCAGGTTAAAGTCTTCCGGCGCAACGCCTAATTGGTCGAGATGGCTTGCCATATAACGCGATCCCAAAATCCAATCCCAGCCGGGGATACGTCCGTTATCTTCCGCGTCGAAAAATACCAACCAGATTTGATTATTCTCTGTGATTTCGTAGTGGTCGTTGACCATTTCCGCCATTTCCAATAAGACTGCGGAGCTACTGGCGGCGTCGTTTGCACCCAACACCGGGTCGCCTTGCAGCAACGGGTCGGGGTCGTTATCCGCAATCATGCGGGTGTCATAATGGGAGGCCAACATCGTAATCGGGCCTGTGCCGCGCTTGGCAATGATATTCCGCACCGCATAGGTCTGCCCGTTAGCATCATAGGGAAATTCTTGGGTTACGACTTCCCAGCCTGCCGTCTCTAAGGCTTCAATAATGGCATCCCCTGTTTGGGTAAGGGCTTCGCTGCCCACCGGGCGTGGGCCAAATTCGACCTGCATAGCGGCAAATTCCAGCGCTCGTTCCCCATCAAAATAGGGAGGGGTGTCAGTCGCTTCATCGGTAGCCGCGGGGGTATTCTCCTGTGCCCGCACAGATGTGGGATTATCAGAATCATTTTGGAGGACAAACACTCCGATTATTATGACCAAGCCACATAGCACCAGCATCAAAACCAGTAAACGAGTTCCTTTTAACATAATACGAAAAATTCCTTTAGTTGGTTGGAGAGAGTATGGCAAAACCATGTTCGGCGGCATACTGCTCAAGATCATGCAGCGCCCGATTCACATAGGCCATCTTGCGCTTTCGTTTATCTTTGATGAGGTCATCAAATTTGGGTAGCAAGTCAAAATTCGCCTTCATGGGTTGGAAATATTTCGGCTCGGCATGGGTGACATAATGGCATAACGCGCCAATCATCGTGGTATTGGGGAGAGTCCACAGGGACTTGCCATTCAGCCAATTAGCGGCGTTCAGACCAGCGAGCAATCCAGTGGCGATATTGCCTGCATAGCCTTCCACGCCTGTAATCTGTCCCGCGAAAAACATATCCTCCCGCGTTCTGAATTGCAAGGTGGGATGTAGCAGGCTGGGGGAGTTGATAAATGTGTTGCGGTGCATCTGACCCAAGCGTGAAAACTTGGCGTTTTCTAAACCCGGTATCATGCGAAAAACCCGTTCTTGTTCGGGCCATTTCAGATTGGTCTGGAAGCCGACCAGATTGTACAGCGTACCTGCTAGATTATCCTGCCGAAGTTGGACAACGGCATAGGGGCGCCTGCCAGTGCGGGGGTCGAAAATTCCAACAGGGCGCATCGGGCCAAACGCGAGGGCTTTTTCACCCCGACTGGCGATTTGTTCAACAGGCAGACAACCTTCAAAAAAATGGGGGTCTTCCTGTTCAAAGTCACGCAGTTGAATGCGTTCCGCCGTAAGCAGCGCTGCAACAAACGCCTCATATTCGTCTTTGTTCATCGGGCAGTTGATATAATCGCCCTCTTCGGTCTCGCCTCGTCCCCATCGGTTGGCCCGAAACGCGATGTCCATGTTGATTGAATCGCCGATAATCAGGGGAGTTAGGGCGTCATAAAAATAGAGATATTCTTCACCTGTCAGTCGTGCAATATCCGCCGCCAACGCCGGGGAGGTCAATGGCCCACTGGCGATAATGGTGGGTTCATTGGGGATTTGAGTAACTTCTTCTCGGATTAGGGTGATGCGGGGATGGGATTGAATCGCGTCTTCAATTTCGTCAGCAAATTTTTGACGATCTACCGCCAATGCCCCGCCCGCCGGAACCGAAGCAGCTTCGGCGGCACGCATCAACAGCGAACCCAAACGGCGCAATTCATTTTTCAGCAAACCGGAGGCGCGGTCAGGTAAATCCGACCCTAAGGAGTTGCTGCACACCAATTCACCCAAGCGATCCGTCATATGGGCTGGGGTGGTTTTCTTGGGGCGCATCTCATACAAAATTGTATCAATGCCTTGTTCGGCGGCCTGCCATGCGGCTTCTGAACCCGCCAATCCGCCCCCAATGATGTGCAATACTGGCATTCGACTGTGTGACCTCTACCTCATCCAATATTTAACGTTATTTTACAGCGATTGGCGTGGATTGCCTACGCCGTTATATGATTTGGAACAGTATCGAACATTTTTGGACACTTTAGAGTTCTATGGCATCCTCAAAAAAATCTTCACAATCGGGCCTAGCTATCTTAATAAGCTTGGCAGTGGTCGGCCTTGTGGCAGGGCTATTTGCAGTGGCCTATGCGTGGCGGGTACGTGAACTGCGTCAAACCGACAGCACCTCTACCGCTGCTGCCATTAATCAAGGTCTGGCTCAATTGGATGCCACGCAAACCTCATTTGCTATTGCGGCGGCCTTTACCAGCACGCCGATTCCATCCCATACCCCACTGCCCCCAACGCTGACCTATACACCGAGTGATACGCCCACTGTGACATTGACAGGTACGCCGACGCCGACCCTGACCCCTACGCCGACGGATACCCCGACACCAACCGCTACTTTCACTGCTACTTTTACACCGACCCCCACGCCAACTATCACCGACACCCCCTCCCCAACGCTGACACCTTCGATTACGCCGACGTTGATTCAACCGAGCCTTATCCCAACTTCGGTTGAGGGGGTGACTCCTACGGGTGAAGATGATACCTTGACGGTTTTGTTAATCGGTAGCGACAAACGCCCCAATGACCCCGCCTATCGCACGGATGTCTTGGTGATTGTGCTGGTCAACAAAACACGCGGCACAGTCAATATGCTATCCCTGCCCCGCGACCTCTATGTGTATATTCCTGAATATGGTTATGACCGCATCAATACCGCCTCACAGCATGGTGATTTGATGGATTACGACGGCGGCGGCACGGCCCTCTTGAAAGACACGATTGAATACAATTTGGGTATCACCATTGACCGCTATGCCAAAGTCAATTTCAGTGGGTTTCAAAGTATCATTGATACGTTGGACGGGGTGGATATTGTCGTAGATTGCCAATTGGAGGATTATCGCCTCAAAGCGGATGATCTGAATCCCAATTTGCCTGCCAATTGGATTTTGGTCACATTGACCCCCGGCTTGCATCATATGAATGGCTCAACCGCGTTGTGGTATGCCCGTTCGCGTGCCACCACCAGCGACTTTGATCGCAACCGCCGTCATCAATTGTTGTTGCGGGCGATGTGGCAGCAGTTCCAAACCCAAAATATGTGGGCCACCATTCCCGATCTGTGGGATGAATTTCAGAATACAGTGGATACCGACTTGTCGCTGGACGAAATTTTGTCACTGGTCTCGATTGGGGCGAATCTCAATCCCCGCCTGATTGAAAGCCACTATATTAGCCATAACGCTGTGACCGATTTCACGACCAATCAGGGAGCGATGGTCTTAAAAATGCGACCTGCTGCCATCCGCCAAATTGTTGAAGAATTTTTGACACCCCCCACCGAAAATCGGCTGTTCCGTGAAAATCCCCGTATCGAAATCCTGAACGCCAGCGGAGTTGAAGGCATGGATGTGGTGGCGCAGGAGCGTTTGGCGTGGGAGGGAATTGTCGCCACCATCAATTCGGAGGCTACTGAAGAAACCGCTGAACAAAGCAAGATTTATGATTTCACAGGCGACACCAAAGGCAGTAGCGTGGATGTGCTGGTACGGGCGATGGGGCTGCATAATTCGGATGTGGTGGTTGAACCCGACCCGGACCGCACCGTAGATTATCGGGTCGTTCTGGGGCAGGCCTATTATCCATGTACCGGATTGCCACAGGTGGAGTAGGAGAAAGTCGGATTATTGGCGATTGGCATATTCAAGACAGGCGCGGATGTCATCCGTCGTAATGTCGGGATAATAGCCCGTGATGATTTCGTCGAATGATTTACCCCCCGCCAACAAATCAAGGATTAGACAGACCATAATCCGAGTGCCTGCAATTCGGGGTTTTTCATGACAAACTGTGCGCGAAACCACAATACGTGGGTTGAGATAGATTTCTTCATTAGCCACTATTCAATTTTCCCTTCACTCCATCCCTTCAATTGTAGAGTAGACTTTACCCGCCTGACAAATCTTCCGAAAATTGCAGATATTTCTTGATTTTATCTAACCCCTCGGCGTTGGACGGGGCAAGATCAACCGCTTGGCGATAGGCTTGGGCGGCTTTGTGATAATGCTCTAGCGCGAAATGGGCATTCCCCAACACATTAAACACCCGATAGTCGCCAATCCATTGCATATCCGATTCGGCGGTTTCCAGCAGTTTATCAATCGAGGCGATGACTTTTTCATATTGGCGCATCCGATAATGACAGCGGGCAATTTGATAATGCACATTAACCGCCAGTGGATGCAGCGGATTAAAAACCAGACAGGTTTGATAGGCTTCGACGGCTTGCTCTGATTTCTCTAATTTAAAGTAGAGGTCACCCATTGTTTCATAGACGCGGCTCCACGTCACGTCTACACCCAGCGGACGTTTGCTGGCCTGCAAAAATTCCAAGAGATGCTCAAGGGCTTCATTTTCGCGGCGGGGGATCAGCGCCAAGATTTCACCAACGGCAAGATGGGCTTCTGTCAAGGCTTCACGGTAATTGGGCGCACCTGAATCTAAAGCATTGAGGGCTTTGGAGGCTGCTGTCAAGGCCGCCTCATAATCCCCTAGTTCACGTAAGACCCGACTGCGGAGGATATGCACCTGTACCAGCCACGCCGCATTGTCGCCGGTTGGATAAACATCAATAGCCCGATCTAAATAATCAAGGGCTTGGGCCACTTGGCGCTGTTCATACATTGCAATAAAACCGAGGCGTTCGTAACAATAGGCGTGCAGGGCATAGGGGCGGCGTTCGCGGCGGAGGCTCTCTTCAAAATCGGCAATGGCTTCATCTACGCGATTTTCGCTTAAATAAATCCGCCCGCGTTGATAAAATACCCAACCCCGCTGTTTAAAATGCGGGTGGCGGGTCAAAACTTCATTGTAATATTCGAGTGCCCGGTCAGTATCGCTGCGAACGGCAAAGCCCAACTCCGCCAGCATAAACCGCGCCAAATGGATATCCCCTAGGGTCATTTTGACTTCGGGCATCTCGCCCAATGACGGCGCTAGGGCAATCACTTCTTGGCTGTCTTCAAGGGCTTCGTCGGGGCGCCCATTGAGCAATCGTACTCGTGCGCGTCGCATTAACAATTGGGCACGTAAATCAGGCTGGGCATCGGAACGCAGCAACCGTGCAATGTTTAGCTCGGCCTTACGCAAATCATTGGCTTCAAGTGCCTGATCAATCACTTCTAGTTGGGGAAAAGGGGCTGTATTGAGCATACTTACATCGGTTTCAGAACTCAAACCTGCCGGGTTGGGAGAAAAACACAGATTGGATAAATCTTACAGCCTATACGATACTAAAGTTTGGCGTGTTGTGAAATGGCGGTCAAATTTTGACGTAAATCTTGCATTGATGCACAATTGCCATTGTAAGTATAACATTCCTTTGATGGGAAGGTGGAGACAGCCATGCAAGACGAGGGTCATGTGCTGGTAATTGGTGCAGCCGGGTTCGACATCAAAGGCTATTCGTATACCCCGCCGCAAGCTGGGACTTCGAACCCCGGACGGGTGAGCAGCAGCTTTGGTGGAGTCGGACGAAATATCGCGGAAAATTTGGCTCGCCTCGAGGTTGGGGTTGTTTTGCTTTCGGTGGTTGGGGATGATTCACAGGGCGATTTGATTATGGCCCATGCCGCTGCTGCCGGGGTGGATGTCACCCATGTCTTGCAAATCTCGGATGGACGCTCTGGTAGTTATATCGCCATCATGGACGACAGAGGAGATTTGTCAGTAGCAGTTAGCGATTACGACATTATGCAGCGACTTGACCCTGAATACATTCAGCAAAAAGCTGCCTTGTTTGCGGACGCGAGTATGGTGGTCATGGATTTGAATATCAGCGCGGAGGCTGTCGCCAAAATTGTGGAACTGTGTGATGCCCATGATGTGCCGCTGGTGGTAGACCCGACTTCACCTGCGCGGGCTGGCAAAATCCGCCCATTTTTGGATAAGGTCTATCTGATTACACCCAATGGGGCTGAGACCGTGCCCCTTTGCGACATCCCTGACCCATCGCAAGATATTGCCCTGTCGGTGCAGGCTGCTAAACAGATCGTTAGCACAGGGCCAGAAATTGTCATTGTCACGTTGGGCGAAAATGGGGTAGCCTATGCGAACCCCAACGAAGCGGGACATATTCCGGCACGTAGGTCTGAAGTGGTAGATTCTACAGGTGCGGGAGATGCGTTGACGGCAGGCGTGATCTTTGGGCTTGCCAACGAACTCAGCTTGGATGAAGCCATGCGCTTGGGTGTGACGGCAGCTTCCTTGACCCTCCGCAGCAGAGAATCGGTGGTGCCGGAATTGACACCGGATTTGCTTTATGAGCATTTGATTGTCTAAAGTGAAACTTATTAAGCGACTATGACGCAATCATCGAATAACGACAAAATAAGAGCCGTTCGTCGCGCTCAATATCGCCGCATTGCCGATCAATTGGAGACGTTGTATGGCTATCCTGAATGGCGTCCCGCGCTACCGCCATTGGATGAATTAGTCAGTACAATTCTGAGTCAAAATACCTCTGACACCAACCGTGACAAGGCATTTTTCGCGCTCAAAGCCAAATTCTCTGATTGGGAGAGTGTGCGGGATGCCCCAGTTGAATTAATTGAAAGCATCATTCGACCTGCGGGATTGTCCAAACAAAAAGCCCCACGTATCCAAGCAGCATTACGCTATATCACCGAAAAACAGGGTAGGCTGTCTTTGGATTTTTTGAAAGATTTGTCGGTGGCGGAGGCTAAAATTTGGTTGACCTCCATGAATGGTATTGGCCCCAAAACCACCGCGATCATCTTGTTATTTGCCTTCAACATCCCGGCTTTTCCGGTAGATACTCACGTGCATCGTGTGACCGGGCGTTTGGGCTTGATTGATGAAAAGACCAACGCTGACCGTGCCCACGATGAACTAGAGGCCATTATTCCCGCCGATGAATTTTATCCGGCCCATCTTAATATTATTCGACATGGGCGCGAGATTTGTAAGGCGCGTAAGCCCCTATGCGAACGTTGCCCCTTAACATCCGATTGTCGCTATTATCAGCAGGTGGTGGAGAAACCACATGGATAATCAAGAAAACCCGACCAATGGCTTGGCTGGTAAAGAGTTAGAGGCCGCGCTTGCTACGGCACACCAAAACATAACCTTGTTGCGAAGCCAGCTTAGGACAGGCAAGATTAATGCCCAATATTTTGACCAGCGACTTGGCTCATTAGAGGAATTGCTTGATCAAGTACAAGCGGAACGCAAAAACACCATTCAGCAAAAACGAGTGGCGGCCCTCTATGAAGTCGGCAAGGTCATTGGCTCGTCGTTGAATTTGCAGACCGTACTTGACCAAGTGATGGATGCCATTATCCAGCTATCGGGAGCCGAACGTGGTTTTTTGATGCTCCTTGACGATGATGGAAATCTAGCGGTGCGCGTGGCCCGCAATTTTGACCAAGAGACCCTGCAAAGTGATGAAATTGCCTTTAGCCGCACCATCACTCGCCAAGTTTTTGAAACAGGCGAACCCGTCGTCACCACCAATGCCCAAGAAGACCCCCGGTACGCTGGACAGGTCAGCATCATGATTCATGGGATGCGGAGTATTATGGCGACCCCCCTGCGAGCGCGTGGCAAAAGTACGGGGGTGGTCTATGTGGACAATCGTATCAAGACGGGTCTGTTTTCTGATGAAGATCTAGAGGTTTTGGCGGCATTTGCGGCCCAAGCAGCCGTCGCCCTTGATAATGCTCGTCTCTACAGTGAAACTGATGCGGAATTGCAGGCCCGCCTTGAAGAACTACGTATTTTGCAATGGATTGACCGCCAGCTAAACGAAAAACTTGACTTGCAGGCCGCCATGAAACTGACCCTCGAATGGTCGTCGCGCCTATGTGATGCGCAAAGCGCCAGTATGGGCTTTCTGGATCGAGAGGCCGGGGTGATTAGCCTCGTGGCGAATTATGGCGAGGAGAATGAATTTTCCCAGACGCCCCAACTGCCCCTAACGCACCCCCTCATCGCGCAGGTACTTGAAATGGAATCGGCGGCCTTGCAATTATCTCCTGCTGGCACACCTCCCCATACCACCTTATGCGTGCCAGTGCGCCGCGAAAATAATATCATCGGGGTCGTGTTGTTCTCGGCTAATCGGGCTGATGCTTTTGATGTGGACGCGCAAGAATTGGTTTCGCGCATGGCTGATCGTGCCGCGATTGCCATTGAAAACGCCCGTTTGTATGATGCCGTCAAAGCTGCTGACAAAACAAAATCGGAATTTGTCGGTTTTGTGGCGCATGAATTGAAAGTGCCCATGACCAGTATCAGCGGTTATGCCTCACTGTTGGGGATAGTTGGTCAACTCAGCGAAAAGCAGCAGGAATTTGTCAAAACTATCCAGAACAACGTGCAGCGGATGCGGATGTTGGTGGATGACCTGAACGACATCACTCGTATTGAAACAGGCCAACTTCGTATGGCAATTGAACCCGTGAAACTGCCAGATGTGGTTGAACAGGTCAAAACCGATGTGATGGCCCAGATTACCGAGCGTAATCACACCTTTATTGAGGAAATTGAGGTAAATCTGCCCCCTATCAGTGCCGATTCCAGCCGGGTGCTGCAAATCTTACTCAACCTTTTAAGCAACGCCTATAAATATACCCCCAACGGTGGCAAAATTACCCTATCCGCCAAACGCGATGGTGATAAAGTCAGTGTCAGCGTGAAAGATACCGGGGTAGGCATTGCTCCTGAAGATTTGCAAAAACTCGGCACGAAGTTTTTCCGCACGTCGAATACATTGGAACAGCCGGGTTGGGGGTTGGGATTTGCGATTACTCGCAATTTGATTGATTTAATGAAGGGCGAACTTACCATCGAAAGTCAGGTGGGGGTTGGCAGCACCTTTACTTTTACATTACCCGTCGCGGAAGAAACACCCGCGACCACCTCTGAGAAAGCCAGTTGAAACGATTATGACTCATCTCATTCTTTCCCCTCATGCCGATGACGCCGTACTAAGCTGCGGTGGCTTGATGCACACCCTTAAACAGCAGGGTGAAGCGGTTGAAGTCTTGACGCTGACCGTTGCGGATGTCCCCTATCCTCCGCCCAATAGTCCGGTGGTGTTAGACCTCCATCCGCGTTGGGGCTTGGGTGATAATCCCTATATTGTACGTCGGGCTGAAGATAAGGCCGCCGTCGAACGCCTAGGGGCAAAAATTGTCTTTGGGGATTGGCTGGACGCGATTTATCGGCTGGATGCCAATGGGCAAGCCTATTATCCCAGTTATGATTCATTGTTTGCTGACATTCACCCCGACGACCCTGTACTCAAGTTGGTGCTGGATTATCATCAACGGGCTGATCTCAAAGCCTTGTATATCCCCCTAGCGGCAGGCAATCATGTGGATCATCAATTGGTACGGAATTTAGCCATACGCGGCCTGCAAGGGACGCCACCGCATTTCGAGGTCTATTTCTATGAAGAATATCCCTATGCCGCCGAGACCAATGAAGTGCTGCATTTTCATTCTGGCGACAAACCACGTCTATACGGCAGTACCGCCGTTCAAACCGCGCTTAAGACCCTACCCGGCCCTGCCTCACCCACCGTGCGAGCTTTCGACGAAGCAGCACTCCACGCCAAAATTGAAGCAGTGGCCTGTTATGCTTCGCAGATCAGTAGTTTTTGGAACAGTACCAGTGAAATGGGCCAAAATGTGCGCGAATATGCCCGCTTTGTGGGTGGTAGTGCGGGTATCGAATTTGGCGAGCGCCTTTGGATTTTAAATACGAATAGCCAATAGACAGGGAGAATCTAACCAATGTCTGACCAAACCCCTCCGCCTGCCCAAACAACGGAGAATGCCCCAACGGTAGCCTCGGTTGAAGATATGTATATGAAGTTTATTTCGGTCATGGTGCATGAAATCCGCAAGCCAATGACCAGCATACGCGGTTATGTGGATATGCTGGATAAGCGTTTGGTGGGTGAACTCAATGACATGCAGGGCCAGTTCGTCTCTACCGTCCGCAATAACGTCCTAAGCATGGAGCAGCTAGTCACCGACATCAGCGACATCAGCAAGCTGCGGGCTGGCCGCCTCAAGGCTGAACCCAAGATGGATGTGGCAAAAAATGTGTTGTTGGAAGTCGAAAAGAAACTGGCTGAGCTTGCTACCCAACGTCAACATGCCCTTGAATTTGATATTCCACAAGGGCTGCCCATCTTGAACATTGATAAAACCCGCTACACCCAAGCGATCATCAAGATTGTGGATAACGCCATTAAATACACCAATCCCGGTGGCACGATTAAGATCACGGCCTCGGCTGTCCCCGAAGGGTTGCAGGTGTTAGTGGAAGATAACGGCGTTGGGATGCAACCAGAAGAATTAGCCCGCCTCGGTGAATTATTTTTCCGAGGGGATGACGAAATTGTCCTCAACACCAAAGGCTATGGCTTAGGCATTCCGATTGCGATGGAATGTGTTAAACTCTGTGGTGGACGTCTCTTTTATTCAAGTGAAAAAGGTGTCGGCAGTAAATTTGGCATTGTCGTCCCAGCCATGAGCTAAACACTTAGTCATTTACAAAATATGCTTAGGGAACAATCGTGAAATTCAATACCTCACAACTCCTCAACATTCAAAACCTGTTGATTTTTCTTCCCATCGCCCTGCTGGGTAAATATGTTCTGGATTTAGATGATGTCCCAGTATTTATCTTGGCAGCATTGGCGATCATCCCCCTTGCCAAATTGGTTGGGGAGGCCACCGAAGAGTTAGCCCATTATATGGGTGAAACATGGGGCGGCTTGTTGAACGCCACATTGGGAAATGCCGCCGAACTGATTATCACGATTTTTGCATTAGAAGCGGGTAAGGTCGAGTTGGTGCGGGCCAGTATTGTCGGCTCAATTCTCGGCAACTTGCTGCTGGTACTGGGCCTCTCCCTATTGGTGGGCGGCATCAAGAATGGTCTCCAAAGTTTTGATCGCAAGGCCGCTTCGATCAATGCCACAATGGTTATTCTCGCGTTTATGGCGATGGCTGTCCCCTCGTTTTTTGACCGGGCGGTGATTGGCAAAGACCCCTTGATTGTGCATGAAGCGCCTGCCGCTGCCGATGCCGCAGGGCGTGAATTGCTGTTTACCGAGGGGATTGCCGTCATTTTGATTGCCCTATATGCCTTGAATGTTCTGTATACCTTCGCCAGCAAAGACAAAACGACACCCGTTACACATGAACCCGCCGAGGTGCATCACGCGCGATGGTCAAAACGGACGGCGTTGATTGTATTAGGGCTTGCGACACTCGGTATTGTGCTGATGAGTGAGACGCTGGTGGGAGCAGTCGAGGGGGCGACACATGAACTCGGCCTCTCGGAATTTTTCGTGGGTATCATTATCGTGCCGCTGATTGGTAACGTCGCGGAACATTTGGTGGCGGTACAGGTGGCTTTTAAGAATAGAATGGATTTGAGCCTTGCCATCTCGTTCGGGTCAAGCCTGCAAATTTCGCTGTTTGTTGCCCCGGTGTTAGTATTCATCAGTCTGTTGTTTAGCGAAAACCTGCTGCTAGTCTTTAACCCCTACGAACTCATTTCATTAGCAGTAGCCTCGTTTATTGCGGCGCATGTGGCCCAAGACGGGGAATCGAATTGGTTAGAAGGGACGATGTTACTTGCCCTTTATGCGATTATCGGGCTGGCGTTTTTTGTCCTGCCCAACTAAGAAATCTAGGAGATCATGTTTCGTACTACCTTTCTTTACCTCTCAAATGCGGGCTGGTCACGCAGATTTGTTACCAACTTGGGATTGGCACGTAAGGCCGCACGGCGTTTTGTGGCAGGCGAGACCTTACAAGAAGCGGTTGAGGCCGCCCGTGAATTAAACAAAAAAGGCTTGTTGGTATCCCTCGACCAGCTTGGCGAAAGTGTGCATAACGAGCAACAGGCCAATCGTGCCACCGACGAGTATATTGGGTTGATGGAGGCTATCAAGGCCAATGACCTGCGGGCGAGTTCATCGGTCAAACTAACGCAACTAGGCCTCGACATCAGCGACGACCTGTGTCTGAATAACATGCGTCGCCTGCTGACCAAAGCCAAAGAACTCGGTGTAGCGGTCACGATTGATATGGAAAGCACCGCTTATACGGATCGCACCATTCAAATTTTCCGCACGTTGCGCCAAGCATTTGACAATGTAGGCACCGTCATTCAAGCCTATCTGTATCGCAGTGAAGCCGATATGGAGCAGTTAGCCGCTGAAGGTGCGCGGGTGCGCCTGTGCAAAGGGGCATACAAAGAACCTGCCGACAAAGCCTTTCCGCAAAAAGCCGATGTGGACGACAATTACATCAAACTTGTCCATGAATACATGACCGCCGAAAATATCCAGCATGGGGGTTATTTGGAGATCGCCACGCATGACCCCAAAATGATTGACGCGGCCCGCCAACACGTTACCAAGCACAATATCCCGGCGGACAAATTTGAATTTCAGATGCTTTATGGGATTCGTACCGCGACTCAATTGGAATTGGCTCAACAGGGCTATCAGGTGCGGGTCTATGTCCCTTATGGCACAGAATGGTATCCCTACTTCATGCGTCGGTTAGCCGAGCGTCCTGCCAACATCTGGTTCATCGCCAAGAACTTTTTTACCAAGTAGAACGTCTTATGCAAGCAACCCTTCAAGATAAAGTGGTGTGTGTCACCGGAGCGGCCCGACGAGTGGGGCGAGCGATTGCGCTGGCCTTTGCTGCTGAGGGTGCTCATATCATCATTCACCACAGTGCCTCGGATGCCGAAGCTGAACTCACCGCTAAAGAGGTGCGGACAATGGGGGTTGTCGCGTTGGTGGTCAAGGCCGACCAGTCGCAGCCGGATCAAGTGGCGCAGATGTTTCAAACCATCCGCGATCACTATGGTCGGCTGGATGTGATGGTCAATAGTGCCGCGAATTTTAAACGCACGGACTTACTGAACATCTCGTATGAGGAATGGCAAGAGGTCATCGGTGTCAATTTGACTGGGCCGTTCCTCTGTACCCAACACGCCGCCCGTTTGATGATTGATGGTGGGGTGGGAGGGGCGATTATCAATATCGGGGATGTTGCGGGTCAACAACCATGGAAGACTCGACCCCATCACAGCATCTCTAAAGCAGGGGTTATGATGCTGACCAAAGTCAGTGCCCTCGCTTTAGGTGAGCATAATATTCGAGTCAATTGTGTTGTGCCGGGGCCTGTGCTCCCGCCTGTTGATAGTGGGCCGGAGCTTTGGCAGCGGCTTGCAGAGCAATCTCCGCTGAAGCGCAATGGCGACCCCGATGATGTAGCGCGTGCGTGCATTTTCCTTGCCACCAACGACTTTGTTACAGGCACAATCCTTTCGGTAGATGGCGGTGAAGGTATCAACAGTGGACGCTAGTAGGAAGTTCGATTTTCATGCAACCCCCATACCGACAACAAGCCCGTCAAGAATGGGATCAAGCCTATCGTAAGGCTTATTGGGGCAACCTGCTCCACACTTTGCAAGGACGGCAGGTTGACCTCCTAGATTTCAACGAGATTTCGCATCGTCTCCATCTCACCAGTTCCATCTATCGCGGTGTACAGGTCGTTCCGCTCGAAAAAATCGTCGGGAGCGTAGGCCGCTATAACGATTTTAACCGTGCGTTTTTGCCGCGCAAAAAAGCGATGCAGGAGCGCTGGCAGGCTGTGGCGACAATGTACCTGAATCCTGCCAGTCGTGGATTGCCGCCCATCGAATTGTTCAAGGTTGGCAATCTATATTTTGTGCGCGATGGCAATCATCGGGTATCGGTTGCACGCCAGCTAAAAATTCACGATATAGAAGCCTACGTATGGGAATATCCGGCGGTGCTGCCCCTAACGGGTGGCAAGGACTCGGTGGAACGGGTGCTAATGGAAAGTGAACGCGATGTCTTTTTGCAGCACACCCAACTAGATACTCTCCACCCCAATCACGGCATCTATCTCACTCTGCCCGGTGGCTATACCGAACTGCTGGGCCAAATCAGCCGCTATCAACAAGTGTTATCACGGATAGATGAGCAACCTATCCCCTATGAGGAAGCGGTCGTCGCGTGGTATGACATGGTGTATGAAACCACCATCGGTATTCTCGGAAAAACGGGGGTTTTTGATCAGTTTCCGCGTCGTACCCCGGCTGACTTTTATGTGTGGATCAGCCAACATCAACGTGATCTGCGGGAATGTTACGGTGGTAAAGTGATGGTACAAGACGCCGCGTTTGATTTTTCCGAAACGCACAAACGCAAAGGTTTACGTGGTCTCATTTATCGGCTGCGTGTCCGGCTAGGAGCATGACAAAATGAATTATCCCCGTTTCGACTTGACTGACCAAGTAGCGATTGTCACCGGTGCGAGCAAAGGTATTGGTTATGGCTTGGCAAAAGCATTAGCCCATGCTGGGGCAAAAGTTGCTGTTGCCGCCCGTGATCTGCCTGCTCTGCAAAAATTGGCATGGGAGATCGAGGAGGAAGGGGGTACAGCCTACCCGCTTGAATTGGATGTGCGGGAGGCCGCTCAAATTCAGCCCGCTTTTGAGCGTGTGACGACCCATTTTGGCAAACTCGACATCGTGGTCAACAATGCTGGATTAGGCGCAAATCACGCCGCTGTGGATGTTACTGAGGCCGATTGGGATGACATGATGAATGTCAATCTTAAGGGGTTGTTTTTCTGCTGCCAAGCGGCGGGACGATTGATGCTGCCTAATGGCTATGGGCGTATCGTCAACATGAGTTCACAGGCTAGTGTAGTTGGCATTCGTGACCATGCGGTGTACTGTGCTTCCAAAGGGGGCGTTAATCAACTCACCCGTGTCTTGGCGCTGGAGTGGTCGGCAAATGGGGTAACGGTCAACGCGGTTGGCCCAACTTTTATTTACACCCCCGGCACAGCGGAACGACTGGACAATCCTGAATACCGGGCAGGCGTAGTGGCGCGGATTCCAAGCGGTCAAGTCGGTACGATTACCGATGTGGCGGGTGCGGTGATTTATCTGGCGTCTCCAGCAGCGGCCCTTGTCACCGGGACGATTTTGTTGGTAGATGGAGGTTGGACGGCTCAATAATCAGCCGAACAAGCCATCGGCTTGCATTTGTTCAATCTCAGTGTTTGTATACCCCATCTCGCCCAAGATTTCGGCGGTATGCTGTCCTAATGTCGCCCCACTGAAGTGATAGTCTGGCGGTGTAGCAGAATATGTGATGGGGTGGGCAATTTGGGGTAGCGTGCCATTCTCGTCTGGTACTTCGATAATCATTTCCCGTGCTTGCACCTGTGGATGCTCAGTCATCTGGGCCAGATTTAGGACGGGTTCGACACAGACATCCAACGGGTCAAATATCAGCATCCATTCGTCCATTGTCTTGGTAAGGATTACTGCCGCAATTTCATCGCGTATCTGTCGCATCGCTGGCCCAGCATGAGTATAGCGCGGGATAAGGTCAGGCCGCCCAATCGCCCTACAAAACCCCTGCCAGAACTGTGGTTCTAAGGCGCTGACCGACAGATAACGCCCATCGGCGGTGCGATAATAACCATAGTGAGTACCACCATTCAGCAGCCAGCTTTCATAGGTCGGAAGTTCGCCCCCACCTAAAAAATTCGCTCCTGCCAGTGCATTCCACGCAATCGCTCCATCCAGCATTGAGACATCCAAAAATTGCCCCACACCCGTATGCAGGCGATGAATGGCCGCACCTAGAATCGCTACGACTGCGCCAAACGAGCCGCCACCAATATCCGCGATTTGTGTCCCTTGCGGAAATGGCCCGGTGTCCATTCGCCCGGAATGGCTCATCAGACCCGACAGCGCCAGATAATTGTTGTCATGCCCGGCCCGATCCCGAAATGGCCCAGTTTGCCCATAGCCCGTGACTGCACAATAAATCAGGTGGGGATTGGCTTCTTTTAACGCAGTGTAGCCTATCCCCAAACGATCCATGACGCCGGGGCGAAACTGCTCCACTACAATATCATGGGTTTGTACCAATTTTTGGATAAGGGCAGGTGCGCCGGGATGTTTTAGATTGAGTGCCAATGAGCGTTTATTGCGGTTCAGTGTGGCATGGGCAGCCGAATGTTTGCCTGCCATCGGCGGTGTTTCGCGCAAAATGTCGGGGCGGTTGGGGGCTTCGATACGAATAATATCGGCTCCCATATCGCCTAACAACATGGTGGCAAAAGGGCCGGGGAGCAGGGTCGAAAAATCTAAAATTTTGAGCGAGGTCAATGGGCCAGT
Source organism: Chloroflexota bacterium (assembly GCA_024434115.1). GTDB lineage: Bacteria > Chloroflexota > Anaerolineae > Aggregatilineales > J027 > CFX10. The sequence goes on along the minus strand of QMIT01000002.1, from coordinate 30,939 downwards.
CATAAAAAACGCCTATTTTGGGGGAAAGGGGGCAAGTTGAGAAACTCACCCCAATTTTTAAGTGGATGATTTATTTGGGAGCCATACGGATTGCGCCGTCTAAGCGAATGACTTCGCCGTTCAGCATTTCATTTTCGATGATGGCCTGTGCGAGATGGGCATATTCTTCGGGACGACCCAAACGCGGCGGGAAGGGTACTTGCTGACCGAGCGAGATACGGGCTGCCTCAGGCAAACCTGCCATCATGGGGGTGTCGAAAATGCCGGGAGCAATCGTGCAGACCCGAATCCCCGCCCGTGCAAATTCACGCGCAATGGGCAGGGTCATCCCGACCACCCCACCCTTTGAGGCGGAATAGGCCGCTTGCCCGATTTGACCATCAAAGGCCGCGACGGAAGCTGTGTTGATAATGACGCCACGTTCACCGGCTGCATTCGGAAGATTTTCCATCATGATCGCGCCTGCCAAGCGGATGACATTGAAGGTGCCAATTAAATTGACGCGAATCACCCTTTCAAATTTGGCAAGGGCCAACGGGCCTTCTTTGCCAACTGCACGTTCAGCAGTGGCGATTCCGGCGCAGTTGACGGCAACCGTGATCCCGCCTAATTCTTTGGCGACTTCAATCGCATTCAGAATGTCGTCTTCACTGGTTACATCGGCTTTGACTGCCCGCGCTGCACTGCCCAATTCTTTGGCGACGGCCTCGGCTCGTTCGTAATTCACGTCGGCAATCACGGCCTTGCCCCCCGCACCGATAAAACGCCGCACACACGCTTCCCCTAAACCGGATGCGCCGCCCGTTACTAATGCAATCACTGATTGAATGTCCACAAAAAATCCCTCCTAAAATAAAAAAGGACTAAATAACCCCTGCCTGCTCAGGCTCGCTTCAGTCGCCGACCTGCAAACTGCATAAACCAACGCAGTTCTTGTAATCCCCCTAGATAACCAACTGCGATAAAGACCAAAATCCCAACTGCTCCCGGCCCCACCACCAATAATAACTCGTGAATGACAGTGCCACTGCCCAAGATTTTTTCCATGCCCCAAAATGCAGCAAAACTGCACAGTGCCATAATGCCTGCCGCCAACAATGCGCGACTGGTGGTACGGAACAGGTGTTGTCCATGCAAACCCTTGATGCGCCGTCGCAGCAGCCACCACGAGATGCTGGTATGCACCATATGTTTGACCGAATCGGCGATCATCAAACTGTAAAAACTATAGTGATCTAATAGTAACAAGGCCGAGACCATATAGGCAATCAAACTCACCAAACCGATCAGGGCGGGTGTCAGGGTATCCTGTTGGGCATAAAAGGCAAACACCAATAGCAAGTCTATTGTGGCAAAGGGAAGTCCAATCAGATATAGGCGTAGCGCTATTGAAGTCGCATCAGTATCGCTGGCGGTAAATGCCCCATGTTGAAACAGCAGGGCTACCACCGGGGTCGCCAAAACAAATAACCCAAACGTGGCGGGCAAAATCAGGGTAATGGCGAGGCGTAGTCCAAACCCCAATGTACCCTTAAAGGCATCCAAACCTTCATTGATGGCCCGTGCCGCCTGCTGCGAGAGGGTTGGTAATACGGCAATTGAGATGGCCGTCGCCACCAAGCCGTGTGGAAATTGGATCAAGGTCGTGGCCCAATCCATATAAGAAATATTACCCTCACCTGTGCGTGAGGCAAGGTTATAACTGAAAAGGCGGTTAATCAGAACATCTATTGCGAGCGAGGCCAACACCGGAATATACAGTAGGCCGATGGTGCGTACCCCCGGATGCGACAATGCCCCACGTAATTTAGGACGCAGTGGGGCATCCCGTAAATCGGGATATTGGATAGCAAGCTGCACCACTGCCCCGATCAACCATCCGAGCGCGGCAGCAGTAATCCCCAATTGGCGCTCAAAAATAATGGTCGAAGCCACAATCGTGCCATTAAAGACCGTCGCAGCAAAAGCAGGCAACCGAAAACGTTTCAGGCCATACAGCATCCCTGATACCACCGCGAATAGGCTCAAAAATAGCAGGGCCGGGGCAGTTACACGCAGTAAATTGGTAGCGGTTTGAATAGTTTGGCTGGAGGCTTCCCCGCCAACCAATCGAATAATCAGGGGGGCTAGAATTTCGAGGCCGAGAATCATAATCAGCAGAGCGACGGTTACGAGTCCCAACAACAAATTAACCAGTTCCCATAACTCGCGCCGATTTTCACGTCCGGCATAGTCGCTGAGGACTGGAACAAGGGCCGAATTGACATGCCCCCCAATCAGCAGGTCGTATAAACTACGAGGTACGATAATGGCAATTTTGAAAGCATCTACAGCGGCGCCTGCCCCAAACAAATAGGACAGAATCATCTCGCGGGCCAGCCCCAACACCCGGCTGCTGATATTGCCGAGTGCAATCAATCCAGTCGCACGCGCGACACTGGAAGTTTCGTGGGATGTATCTAGGTTGGATGAGTTAATGGGCGCGGTTGATGAAGCGCCGTCAAGGGCATTTTCTGAGATAGGTGTCATCGTTTCCTGTTTTAAACCCATGCCAGCCAGACTCCATTACCCAAAACGACCCCTAACAAGACTGCCGCATTGTACAGGACAACCAGCAGTCAGGCTAGAGGGTCGGCTAGAACCAGTGGCGGATACGCGGTTGATTAGACGGTGATGCGTCAGTTTCGTTTGGCTATCCACATGAATTGATAGGGTGCGAGGGTGATGTCGCTAGATGGTACTTCCCCGCTAATCAAATCCACCACATTGCGGCTGAGGCTGTTTGCCGCTAAGAGATTAGGGGTCAGGGTTTGAGGGTGTTCACTAAAATTCGCCAATATCAGTACCCGTTGGGCCGTGTCTATGCCGCGTAAATAGCCCAAGACATTGGGATTGTCGGTATAGACCAGTTTCATCTTACCCCCTGCCAGCGACGGCAGTGATTTTCGCAGGTGAATCATTTGGAGGAAACGTGAATAGATACGTTCTTCCAATGTTCCTGATAGGTGGCGTTTTTCGCGCTGATCCCAATCGGCTTTGGGGCGATGCACCCACCGATTATCGAGCGCCTTAAATGGGTCATTTTCATAGCTATAGTCGTTAATCATGCCGATTTCATCATTGAGATAAATCAATGGAATTCCGCCAATGCTGATAATTACACTATGAATGAGCAGTAGTCTTCGGATGGCAAGGTCAAGACTAACCTCATCATTCTCATCAAGGGCCGCTTCAATCCCGCACAGTGAAGCTGCCATTCCACTGATTCGACAGTCGCCAGTACGCGGGTTGTAATTAAAAGGGAGGCCACGTGCAAAACTGCCTTCAAATTGACCCATGTAAAACGCATTCAAAAATCGGCGGTGGTCATAGCCATTTATCCCCAGTTGCGCCGCGTCTTCATCGGCAAAACCCCAGCCAATGTCGTCATGTACCCGCACATAATTGACCCACGCACAGCCAGCCGGGATCGCAAAGCGTTTTGCCAGTGCATAATTCAACATATGCACTTTGCGGGTTGCCAGCGCATCCCATAGGAGTACCATCAACAGGGGATGGTAGGAAAGACGGCATTCTTGCCCCACAAAATCCCCCGTCCCAAAATATTTTGCGACATTATCGGGGTGGACAATGGCTTCTGATTTGAATTCCATGGCCGGGGCGGTGATTTGCATCAGGGCATAAAACGCTTGGATCAGCATATGGGCTTGCGGCAGATTTTCGCAGGTTGTCCCCATCTCTTTCCATGTAAACGCTACTGCATCCAACCGCAGGATTTCCACACCTTGATTGGCTAAAAACATCATCTCACCCAGCATCTCCCGGAAAACCACTGGGTTGCGATAATTCAAATCCCACTGGAAGGTATTAAACGTTGTCCACACCCATTTTTCAATTTCGGGCCGATAGGTATAACTCCCCGGCGCTTGTTCCGGGAAGATTTCACGCAGATTGCGTTCGTATTGATCGGGTATGGTTCGATCAGGGAACATCCAATAGTAATTTTGATAATACGGGTCGCCCGTTAGCGCTTTCAATGCCCATTCGTGCTCGTCCGAGGTGTGATTAAACACAAAATCAAGCACCAAACTGATCCCATGTTTGCGGAATTCGCGTGCCAACTCTGCTAATTCTGTCATTGTGCCGAGCTTGGGGTCTACCTCACGAAAACTGCTGACCGCATAGCCCCCATCATTATTTTTTTCGGGACAGCGGAACAAAGGCATCAGATGGAGATATGTCAGACCCAATTCTTTAAAATAGGGGATTTTGCTGTGGATGCCTGCGAGGTTTCCGGCGAATAAATCTACATAACATACCCCACCTACCATCTGTTCACTGTGAAACCAATTGGGATTTTTGAGCCGTTCCGTATCCAACTGTTTTAGATCATTGGGGCGCTCGACATAATAGCTTGCGGCGGTCAGCAATATTTGTTCCAGATGATAGAAAAAATCATATTGTTGTCCATAAAGCTGGATGAGCAGTTCCAAGATGGCGGGTAAACGGCTTCGCAGGCGATCCAAAAAAATGCGCTGGTGTTTGTCGGAGAGGGTGTGGATGGTCTGCTGAATTGAGGGTAGCAAGCGGTCATAGGTCAAGGCAGATTGTTGGTGTAACCAATGTTTATCCATTAAGGAAATCTCCAAAGGGCGTGCCATAATTGTTTCTAATTTATAACGCCGATTTGGAAAATAGGGGAAGTTCAATCATGAAAGAGGGGGTCTAAAGGGGCAAGGCTTTATGACCTGCCCCGGTTGCCGCACATGGGAAGTCACTTAAGCATTGGCGGTGCTAAACCACTTCATCAACCGCTGGACCACACTGCGTTTAGCCGTTTGCTGGTCAAGTTCACGCTTCAGTTGGGTGGTTAGCATGGCAAGCTCTTTGGATGTCATTCGTGCGCCATTCACCAGAACCCAATCATTACCAAGATCGCTCAGTTCACTTGGGTTACGGCGATACAATGCCAGATAAGTAGTTTGATAATCGGTCATGACCTGCTGAACATCCATACGTGCCCTCCGCGATAAAGGTCACATCTTGCCTAATACAATCTCTATTTTTTGGAATTATAGCATGAGATGGCTTTAATGCGACCAGATTTGGACTTTTTTCATGAAGTCTTCGGATTATCTAATGACTTTCTTCCTGCTGCTCAACTTTTTGTGTTTGGCAAAGATTCCAAACGTGCCAAAATCGTTGCAGCGCGGTGAACTGTGTACCAAAGGCTAGGATTATCAAGCCAATCGTCACGGCGTCGCCCCAAAATTCACCAACCGCGAGTAGGGCCAATAGAGCGACGGTGCGTTCCATACGGCTGAACAAGCCAATCTTGCATTCAAAACCCAATCCTTCGGCCCGTGCGCGTGTATAGCTAACCAGATAAGCACCAATGAGGGCGAAGAGGGCCAATGTCACGATCAGGTCATCGTCTTGCCGCACACCATAAACCACGAGCGCGGCAAACACCGCTCCATCCGCATAACGGTCAAGGGTAGAATCCAAAAATGCCCCGAACGGACGTGGCCCGGGCAGCATCCGCGCCACAGCACCATCGAGCGCGTCCAGTGGTAGGCTGAGAAGCAACAAAATTGCCGCAATGAGAAGTTGATCATCGGTGATGAAATAAGCGGCTATGGCGGCTAATATTAGTCCTAGTAAGGTAATAAAATCGGGATTAACGCCTAATTTGTGTAATAACTCAGCAATGGGTTTCACAACGCCTGCCGTTAGCTTGCGCATCCGGTCACTTAAAGTCACAGGCGAGGTGGTTTGAGTTTCAATCGTCATGGTCTTCGCTCTTTCAGATAAGCCTTTACAGGGTAATTGAAGTTTGCTACACTACCCCCATTCGGGGCGTAGCGCAGCCCGGTTAGCGCGCTGTGTTCGGGACGCAGAGGTCCCCGGTTCGAATCCGGGCGCCCCGACCAATTTTACTGCATGAGAGTGCCTTTTGTCACGGTTAGGGATCCAAATTTCCCTGACTTATCTAAGGCACTTTTGTGTTTTGACCCTACATCTATAAATGATTCAAGTCAATCAACCTGCATTACCCATCAGGCTCAAGTAGCTAGGGGATAGTGCAGGTTTTTTATTCGTTTCCCTTATCTGCTTCATCAGTATCATGCTCACGATCTGAGCAAACGGCGTCTCATAGCCCTATATCAAGATCATCGCAGAACCCCATATAATCACAACGATAAACTTAGCGCACCAGTGGTAGATTGGGTACATTTGAGTGACCGTTTTTAAAGCCTCTTTGAAGAATTTGATGATGTCTGTGGCAGGCGGCATGTTATTATCAGACTATACAGGGTAAAAGTATCATGATTCACGCAATCGCTCCCCAAAGTGCCATGCTAGCCGATGACGAGATTCTCAATACCATACAGCGCGGTTTGGCAGGGAAATTTTCCAACGCGAGAGTGCTGGTGCTGATTCCCGACCACACCCGCACGATTCCCCTGCCGCTGTTGTTTCGCGGTGTGACTGCTGCCTTGTATGACGCCCGACAACTTGATTTTATGGTGGCACTTGGAACCCATCCGGCCTTGAGTGAAACCTCGTTAAACAAGCTGGTCGGCATTTCAGCGAAAGAACGGGCGAATCAATTTAAACATATTGGCCTGCTAAACCACGAATGGGACAATCCGAATGCTCTGACTACACTTGGCACAATTCAAAAAGCCCAAATTCAGGAAATCGCAGGGACGGTCTGGCATCCATCGCTGGGCGGGGATGTGGACATTCGCATCAACAAGCGCATTTTGGATTACGACCATCTCATAATTCTTGGCCCGGTTTTTCCTCATGAAGTCGTCGGATTTTCCGGCGGGGCCAAATATTTGTTTCCGGGGATTTCCGGGCCAGACATGATTAACGTCACCCATTGGCTTGGGGCGCTCATTACCATTTTGGATACCATTGGCGTCAAAAATACACCAGTGCGAGATGTCATCAACGTCGCGGCAGCCTGTGTGCCCAAGCCGATTACGCTGATTGCCCCTGTTGTTGTCAAAGAGGGAATTGCAGGGTTGTTTATTGGTGACCATCTCGCGGCGTGGGGTGCGGCGGCGGATTTATCGTCCGAGCGTCATATCATCTGGGTAGATAAACCATTTAAGCGTGTGCTGTCGGTTGCTCCGCCGATGTACGATGAACTATGGACTGCCGCCAAAGCCATGTACAAGTTGGAACCGGCGATTATGGATGGTGGTGAGGTGATTGTCTATGCCCCTGAACTGGCAGTGGTGAGCCATGTACACGGCAAATATATCTATGAAGCGGGTTATCATGTGCGCGATTTCTATCTCAAGCAGTGGGAGAAGTATGGGCATATTCCATTGGGGGTACTGGCACATGGCACACATCTTCGCGGAAGTGGCGTGTATGAAAATGGCATTGAAAGGGCGCGTATAGACGTTACCTTAGCAACCGCTATTCCGGCGGAAGATTGTGCCGTCTTATCACTTGGCTACCAGAATCCCCACGCCATCAAGGTTGAGGATTGGCAGGGACGGGAGGATGAAGGTGTTTTGTACGTACCCAAAGCGGGGGAAATGCTCTATCGGGTTCGTAGATGAAGACATCAAACCCCATGCCTTAATTGCTATTCATTCTCCAAGTAGCTTTTGGAGCGTCTCAAGGCCCAATGTAATGGCAATCACTCCCCCGATGGAGAGATAGTGGGTATAGGGAAGTGCTTTGGTGGCTTGGTATTGACGGTTGCGAACTAGGTCATAACTCAAAAAGGCAATCGCACCCATCGCACCTGAGAGAAGGGTTATAAAGATAACGTATATCATCAAGTGCCAACCGCAAAAAGCGCCCACCATCGTTGCTGCGGTAATGTTGCCACGACCAAAAGCCTCGCCTGCATTTTGATTATTAGCTGCCGCAAAAAGCAATCCACCCCCATATAGCAGATAAAATAGACCAAAACCCAGCCCGGCTCCAAGCCCTGCCTCTATTACCCCACCTGTACCGGGTAGCAAGCTGGTTAATAGGCCGATTACAATACCCCGCCACACAATTAGAGTAGGAACTGCATAACCTGCGGACGGGGTGCGTAGACTAATTACCCCCATAAGCAACGCTAAATAGATAAATACTAACGCCCGCAGCAAGGCAAAACTAAGGCCATAGGTCAAAAGACATAACACCGCCAACCCGCCGAAAAGGAGTTCTTGAAAAGGAAACCATAAAGTGCGGGATTTCATGAAGTCAAGCGTTTCAGCCCCTAACAATTGCTGGAGGAAAGGCACGCGGGTTATCCATTCAAGATTTTGCCGAGAGAAGGTTCCAGAACGATATTCCAATGAATAGCCTTTGAGCACTTGCAGTACAAACATATCGCCGATGCTGGCTACAGTGGTAGCGGAGAGAAAAACCTTGAGTGCTAGTTCAGGCGAAATACTCATGCAGCTCACCCCTCTAATGGGTCAGAAGGTATATAAATCCAATGAGGATGCTGAGAATGATGAGAATGAACAGGACAATTTCGGGGCGATGGGGTTTCTGGGGGGTTATCAATCGTTCTACCGTCGCCCACATATCGCGTTCTGGCGGAACAGCATCAGTTATCCCCAAATCCAATAGGCCATGATAGGCCCCTTGTCGCTTGCCGATGTCCATTTGATAATCATCTAAGATGCTTCGCAGTTGGGAAACAACGTCAATTCGCTGAAAACTATGGGCGGGTTGCAGCTTGATGATGTGTACCAACGCCCGAATAACACTCCGGTACTCCACTTCCGCCAAATCTCTATCGTTTAGCATCGCCCGCAAAGGCTCAATCGCCTGTGGGCTGCCACGATCCGCTAAGGCTTGGCTGGCTTGGAGGCGGGTGTTTTCGGCTCTCAGCATGAGGATGAGTTCAGATTCATCCCGTACTGGCAATACCAAGCCATTTTCAATTGTCGTTCGGGTGAGTTCGCCAATGGAAAAATCGTAGGCGATCTGTCCAGATAATTGAGCCAAAACCCGTTCGGCTGCCTCATTACGGATGTGCCGTAGGGCCGTAATATGTGGCTGGATAATTTGTAGATTGACGAATCGCTCTACTCGTGGAATGGTCAAGGCATAGAGGCGGAAGAAAAGTACAGTCGCTGCCCCGCCAAGTAAGACCATTATTCCAAGTCCCAATGCGGTGGTTTCATCTGACGAAACCCATTGTTCCAATATCCCCAATGGGCTTAACCATACAATCGTGAGCATCAGCATCAGAAGCAGCCATGGTAGCAGGCGCGGGAGCACTATGCCCCATCGGTAAATACTTTGATGTAATGGCGCGACATAACGATCCAACTGCTGGGCCGGAAATCCTTCAATATTGCTTAGGCATAGCGCACCAAGCTGTTTGTCTTGCCGCCAGACTTCATCAACAAATCGGCTGACTTCCTCTTGTTGAACGGTGGGTTGATCTTCACCGGCTTGTTCTTGCACCAAACCACTCATAATGGCAATAATTTCGTGCCAGTGGCTATCGGCAATGTGTTTTTCGAGTGTTTGTCGAGCAGTCTTGCGTGTAGCTGGCGGAATATGACGGGCGGCATCATGGTCGAATACCGACCAACTTTGTCGTAGGAGAAGGGCCGCTGCAAAATATTCCTGTAAAGTCTGATGCCAAAAGCGTATGGTATCAGGGGTACTGGCGGAGACGAGGACACGATCCCGCAGTAGTTCCGCAACGATAGGCATTAAATCATTCAGATTGATAAGTTTATAATGCGATGGCCGGGCAGTATTGCTGCTCGCAAAGTGCTGAGGGTCGGCGGCTATGGCATTTTGGGAAATTTCACGAACCCGTTGGATAGGTAGCTCCAGACCTTCGTCTTTCATCGCATATCCCAAGTGCTCCAACAGTCGGTGTTTATCCTCCAGCCAATACTGGCGTTGGACATCTTCGGTGGTCGGCAGTTCCCACTCACCCAACAAGCCACGTGCCAAGCGTGCCAGAAGTTGGCCTCGGCTGAAGGGGAATTTTCCACTGGCATATTGGTAGACCATAATCATCATCAGTAACAACAGCGGATTTACGGCCAATTGTCGAAGCTGCAAATTTTCAGCGAGGATTTGGAGAAGTGCTTGGCGTTCAGATTCCCTTTCCAGATAACACGCTAGATATGCTTCGACATCGTGCGGGTAGGTCAGTTCCATTAATTCAAAAACAGGCCACGCCGTCCCACCCATCTGAAAATTATAGGCACGCGAACTGATGAGAACTAGATGTTTAGGATGTTGCCGTACAAACACACGTAGGCCATCCAAAAACTGTACAAGCTGTTGTTCACCTAATTCATTTAAGCCATCCAACAGTAGGACGAGCGAATATTGGGTCAGCAACAGTTCAAAATCATCTAGGCGTATTTCAGCCCCATGTCGTTGCGCGGCATCTTCTAGTAAACCGAGAATGCGCTCATAGGAACTGCGGCCATCAATAGCCGTAAAGTGGGGCAGCCATACAAAAATAGGAACAGGTTCATTGGTGCTGGCAGGAGACGCAGCGATGAACTCACGCGCAAAACGGAGCGCCAATTGCTTAAGGGCAGTGGTTTTACCGGAGCCGGGTTCGCCAATCAGTACCATGCAGCGATAGTGCTTAATGGCCTGTTCCACGCTGAATTTCTGATGAGGAGTTTGGGTTCCGGTTTCTGATGTCGTTCGCAGCCGAACCCGAATGTCATAGGATGGGTTGCTATTGACCTGTAGCTCAAAATAGGGCTGCTGTGCCCAATCAGCGAAGTCCGGTTCTTCAATGAGATTGGTGACATAGTTCAGCACTATCTCTTGAATGGATCGCTCATCCCTATCCGGGATGTTTTGTAGGCCTAATGCGACGGCGACGGCCTGTAGTTGTTGCTTTGCCGAACGATAATAAGGAAGTTCTTGGAATTGAGTAATGAAGGCTTGCCCGTCATAGTAATCGAGTTGTGCGACGACCAGTGGCAGGATTTTGAAAGACGGATCACTTTCAAAGCGATCTTGGGCAAGGTGAATTTCTTTGAGTACCCATTCGGAGTTTACAGAAAGGGGGGAAAGGATTACGAGGAAGTGGGTACATTGTTGCATTATGCCTGAGACAATTTCGACTTCCCACTGAGCACCCGCAGGAATGCTTTCTGGCGCAATCCAAACATCAACACCTAAATCTCGCAGGCCTTGTGCTAGGTCATGCGCCAATCTCCGGTCACGCCGGTCACGGGTAGTATGGGAGATAAAAACCCTCGGCGATGTTGGCATCATATTGCTGGATGTAGTGAGAAATAATTGAAGTAGTATAGCTCGCTGTTGGCTCTCCTACCAAGTAAAACCTCACGAAATCTTGTGACTCATTTAGTAGTCTCCTATCGCCAGAAATAGGATTTCACAGACCCTTACGTTTGGCCTCATCCCATAGGCTGTCCATCTCTTGCAGAGTCATCGTTTCAATCTGTTTGCCATTTTCTTTGGCGATGGTCTCGATATAAGCAAAGCGACGCTTAAAACGCTCATTAGTGCCTCGCAGAGCGGCTTCTGCATCAACTTTCATCCAGCGTGCCCAATTGACTACCGCGAATAACAAATCGCCTATTTCTTTGGCGCGGCTTTCCGGGTCATTGGCCTCGCGGATTTCACGGATTTCCTCTTCCACTTTTTGGATGACCGGCTCTACATCAGGCCAGTCAAAGCCAAATTGGGCGGCTTTTTCTTGTACCCGATAGGCATAAATCAAGGCAGGCACGGCGGCTGGAATTCCATCCAAGCGGGATTCACGGGCCTTACGCCCATTTTCGCCCTTTTGAGCCTGCTCTTGCTGCTTAATCGCTTCCCAATTTCGCACCACATGGTCGGCGTCCTCTACCTCGACTTCGCCAAAAATATGCGGATGGCGGCGCACCATTTTTTCGATGATATGTCGGATGACATCAGCAATATAAAACTCGCCATCATCTACCGCAATCTGGCTCTGGAAAACGACGTGCAGCAAAATATCGCCCAATTCTTCTGACAGGGATTCCATATCCTCGGCGTCGAGGGCTTCAATCACCTCATAGGCTTCTTCAATAAAATGCGCCCGCAGGCTCTGATGTGTCTGTTTGATGTCCCAAGGGCAACCCTCTGGGGAACGCAGATGGGCCATAATATTCAGCAGCGACTGAAAGCTGGATGGGTGGGGCATCGGCGGTACATACAATGTTGTCAAATAGCTGATATGTTCACTGCGATCCAGTTCAAATAGTGGGATGCGCTCGATAATCTCGTTGGCGGTCCCTGCGCTATGCAGCAAGACCACTGGATAATCATCGGGGTATTGATTCATCAGAGTCAGCTTGGTGTCCGACGCGACGGCCTGACTATAAACCTGTGCAATCAACGCGGGTTGGTCAGGATTGATGGGTGGATGATAGAGGTGAATAAAATCGGTGGCGTCGTGAATTTGCAGCCCGGTGATGCCGTCAAGTTTTAGGGCGGACAAAGATGGCTCGATGAAACTAATGCCATCCACAATCTTGACCGGGATATTTTGGCTTTGAGCCGCCTCCAAAATTAGCTGGGTCGTTTGCTCCCCAACCATTGGATGACCGGGCACGGCATAAATCACCCCACCCTCGCGCAACCCAAGCGCCACAATTTGCTCGGCAATGGTTTGATAGAGGGCATCAAAGTCCTCAGCCTTATCATAGAGATCATCAAAACTGTGATAGGTGGGCTTGGTGGGCAGTGATTCGACCAGCGGATGATGTTTGGTGCGAAGATAGACTTCCGACGCATGTTCCAATGTGCGCCATGCCAGTAGCGTCATCTGCTCCACTTGACCCGGCCCTAACCCGACAATGGTAATGTTCATTTGGATGCCCTCATGCAATTTAAGCGGAAAAAGGCAAAACCATCCCCTGATCTGTAATCACGGGCGACTTTGCCTTATCGTATCATGGGAATCGCGCAGTTCAACCGCGCCCCCAAATTAACGCTTGGTGTAGGTTGGGGCCTTACGGGCACGCTTGAGACCGGGCTTCTTACGTTCCTTAGCCCGTGCATCACGGGTCAGGTAACCACCCCGGCGCAGAGTACCACGCAGGTTTTCATCCAACTTGAGCAAAGCGCGGGCCATGCCCAATTGGATCGCGTCGGTTTGGCCTGTCACGCCACCGCCGTTGACTTTCACGGTGATGTTATAGCTGCTGAGGCTGCCAACATTGGCGGCTTTCAGCGGGGCCAGCGCGATTTCCATATCGCCACCGCGCGTCAGATATTCTTCGGCGGGTTTGTCGTTGATGGTGAATGTTCCATTCCCACCCGGATAGAGCCGTACCCGTGCGCTTGACGTTTTGCGGCGACCAACGCCCTCAAAATATTGCAGTGTCATAGTTCTATTTTTCTACCTCACTATTTCTCAAGGTTCGCCGACCACATCCCGTCCACCGTCAGTGGTTTGGGGTGTTGGGCTTCGTGTGGGTGATTGGGGCCAACATATACTTTCAGTTTGCCCAATTGTTTACGACCCAATGTGTGGTTGGGCATCATTCCCTTGACTGCTTTTTCAATGACGCGCTCAGGGTGCTGTTTCATCTGGTCACGTAGCCGAATCGAGGTCAACCCACCCGGATACCCGCTGTGGCGATGATAATATTTCTGATCTAGGCGACGTCCTGTCACATGGATTTTTTCGCAGTTGATGACAATTACGAAATCACCCATATCCACGTGCTGGGCATAATTAGCTTTGTGTTTGCCCCGCAGGATGTACGCAATTTGACTGGCGAGGCGTCCCAGAGTTTGACCCTGAGCATCAATCACCCACCATTCTTTTTGCGCTTCCTCCGGCTTGGGCGCATAGGTCTTGTATGGCATCTTTTCCTCCAAAAAAGCCTCCGGCGTCATCGGCTTTCTGTGTCCACCAGCCGGAGAATCCTGCTTTCCCTGTTATCAAAATTGATAGTCGTTGTACACCACATGGGTCAGGGTTAATCCATGTGGCGGGGCGCTTGTCCCAGCCATTTTACGGTTGGCAGACCGGAATGCCGCAGCAAATTCTGCCACATTCATTTTGCCTCGTCCAACCTCGACCAACGTGCCAACGATACTGCGTACCATGCGCTTGAGAAAGGCGTTGGCGGTCAAGGTCACGTGCAGTTCATCGCGCACCGCTTCGATCTGGGTCAAGGTCATGACCCTCACGGTGTTTTCACCTTTTGGGGGCGTCCCAAAAGTAGCAAAGTCATGTTCTCCGCGCAATAGCTGGATGGCTTCTTGCATCGCCTCCACATTCAGAGGCAAGTGCCGATGCCACGCATACCGCTCACGCAGGGGGTCGCGGGTTGGCGAGATATAGAGTCTGTAAAGGTACGTGCGACTGAGGGCAGCATAACGCGGGTGGAAACTGTCCGCGACCTCCCTTAACGATTGCAACGCAATATCGTTGGGGAGATGAATATTGATTGCCCTGAGCAGTTCCTCAGTCGTGTGTTTCCACGTTACATCAAAGGCAATCACTTGGCCGCTGGCATGTACCCCGGTGTCGGTGCGCCCTGCCCCAATGATAGGAATTTGCTCACCTGTCACTTGGGTTAGGGCTTGTTCTACCGTCGCTTGGATACTGGGTAATTCAGCACGCTGTCGTTGGAAACCACAGTACAGCGTGCCATCATATGCCAAACGGCCTGCCAGTCGCAACTAGGCTTCCTCTTCGGCCTCCGCCGGAAGGAATTCTATCTGTACCATCAGCGCGGCATCGCCTTTACGCAGCCCCAATTTATAGGTGCGGGTGTAACCGCCGGGCCGATCCGCAAAACGCGGGGCCAGTTCGTCAAACAGCTTGAGCATGGCCTCCCGGTTGTTGCCGAGGCGGGCCAGCACAATACGACGGGCATGAACCGCCCGTGCTGGGTCGGGATGAGCCAACCCTTGCTTGGCTTTGGTGACCAGTTTTTCCATTTCGGCACGAATCAAGTCGGCCTTGGCTTCGGTGGTCTTGATTTTTTCGTTTTGAATCAGGGCAATCATCAGGTTACGCCGCAGCGCCCGACGATGATCGTAATCCCGACTCAGTTTCTTGCCTGCTACACGATGTCGCATGATCTTATTCCTTGCGCGTTAAAACACTCTTGTACTAGGAATCCGATTCCTCTTTGGCGAGAAAACCTTTTTCTCGGAGCAGGGTCGTGAGTTCTTCCAACGATTTCTCACCAAAGTTGCGGATCGCCAGCATCGCATCTGTTCCACGCTCCAGCATCTCCAGCACTTCACCCACAGTGGTGATGCCAGTACGCTTTAGCGAGTTGAACACGCGAACACTCAAATCAAGCTGCTCAATCGGAATTTCATAAAATTCGGGCGCTGGCCCACGTTTGCTGCCTTCTTCGACGACAGGCGGCATACTTGTGCCGGGAAGTGTCCAGTCTTCGATCTTTAGCCGTGCGATGGTTGCCAAGTGTTCCATCAAGATGCGGGCCGCTTGGCTCATGGCTTCATCGGGTGAGATTGTCCCGTCCGTCCAGATTTCCAGCACCAGCCTATCATAGTTGGTTTTCTGACCCACACGGGCACGTTCAACTTCAAAATTGACGCGGCGAATGGGGCTGAAAATCGCATCTACTGGCACTTCGCCAATCGGCAGGCGGGTGCGATCATCAGCGGGCGAGTGTCCCCGCCCACTTTCGACCTTAAATTCCATCTCCACCGTTGCATTCGGTGTATCAATGGTGAACAGGAACAGGTCGGGGTTGATGATTTCAACCGAAGGTGGCACTTGCAAGTCAGCCGCAGTGACTTCGGCAGGGCCGCGCTTGTTTAGATACAGCCGCGCCGATTCTTCACCCATCAATTTGAGGCGCAGTTTCTTGACCTGCAAAATCAACTGCGTCATATCTTCTTTTACATCCGGGATCGCCGAAAACTCATGCGGCACCCCCGTCACTCGCAGCGACGTGATGGCTGCGCCTTCCAACGAAGACAGCAGAATCCGACGCAGCGCGTTGCCGATGGTCGTCCCAAATCCACGCTCCAATGGGCTGACGATAAACCGCCCATAGCTGCGTGTGGTCGCATCCGGCTCAATTTTTGGTAACACCATGTTATTAATGCTCACAAACCGCCTCCTAGACTAAACGGGCGATAGGTCTGACTAGCGGTTCCCGGCCAATTGCGGAAATCCGCCGGAAACCATTTCTGCCAGCATTAGCGGGCGGAATAATATTCGACAATCAACTGCTCGTTCAGCGGCAGGTCAATTTCACGACGTTCGGGCAGGCGCAAGACCGTGCCTTTCATCCCATTCAAATCAAACTTCACCCATTCTGGTGCAGTCGGGCGGGTTTCCACAAAGGCAGGCAATTCGCGGAAATATTTGCGGTTGCGGCTGCCATCGCGGACGGTCAGTTCATCCCCCGGACGAACCAGATAGGAGGGAATGTTGGTCGCAATGCCATTGACCATAAAGTGTCCATGCTGCACCAACTGACGGGCATGGGCGCGGGAATCGGCGAGACCCATCCGATAGACCACATTATCGAGGCGGCTTTCTAGCAGCACCAATAAATTGGCACCTGTTAGGCCGGGACGACGCAGTGCCTCACGGAAATAACGACGGAATTGGCGTTCCAAAACACCATACACCCGGCGGGCCTTCTGCTTCTCGCGCAGTTGCAGTGCAAAGTCGGAAGCGCGGCCCCGGCGGAACTGGGTATCACGTCCATGTTGACCGGGGGGATAGGCACGACGTTCAATCGCGCACTTGGGTGAAAGGCAGCGAGAGCCTTTCAAAAACAGTTTTTCGCCTTCGCGGCGGCACAGCTTACAAACTGGGCCAGTATAACGAGCCATAGTTTTGGGCTTCCTCCACAGCTAATGTGTGTTTACACCGAATAATGATATTCAGTTGTCTTATAAGAACGATTTGCATTGAGATAGATCACTATCCCAACAGGGCTAGACGCGGCGCTTTTTGGGCGGGCGTACCCCGTTATGTGGTACAGGCGTCACATCTGAAATCGAACGTACCTTTAAGCCACTGCCCTGAATAGCACGAATTGCCTGTTCACGACCGGGGCCGGGGCCTTTGACAAAGATGTCTACTTCCTGCATCCCAAATTCTTTTGCCACATCCGACGCATGAGCCGCAGCGACACGGGCCGCATACGGGGTACTCTTGCGGCTGCCCTTAAACCCGTTGGTTCCGGCGCTTGACCAGCAAATGACGTTGCCCTGCTGATCGGTCATCGAAACAATGGTGTTGTTAAAGGTAGCATGAATGTGTGCTTGACCATACGGAACACTGCGACGTGTCTTTTTGGTCGTTGCTCCACGACGAGTTTTTCCCATACTTTACTCCTAGATAAGTTGAGCGCGAGGTACGTATACTTCCCCGCGCCACTGCTATTGCTTGTTTGTTTGCCGGGAACAACAGGCCAGCCAATACAACCAGCCTGATTACTTCTTCTTCGCGCCGCGCCGACGACCACGACCGGGGACCGTCTTTTTCGGCCCTTTACGGGTGCGGGCGTTGGTACGAGTACGTTGACCGCGCACGGGCAAACTGCGACGATGACGCAGACCGCGATAGCTGCCAATTTCAATGAGCCGCTTGATGTTCAATTGCACTTCGCGGCGCAGATCAGCCTCGACCAGATAGCCACCTACCGCTTCACGCAGCAGTGCGACCTGATCTTCGGTGAGGTCAAAGACGCGGGTTTGCGGGTTGATGCCCGTTTTTTGCATGATTGCATTGCTGCGCGTCTTACCAATGCCGTAAATGTACTGCAACGCGATTCCAACTCGCTTGTTGCGGGGTAAATCTACCCCTTCAATACGTGCCATTTGTTACTAAATTCTCCTCAAAGCTTTGCGCCGCATGGCGACATTCCATATTATCAGAAATCCACTAGCCTGACCAGACCTAATTACTGAGGATTTTCACAGTAGCGTCAAGATTTCAGGTTCACCCTCGGTAATAGCGATGCTGTGTTCAAAGTGGGCACACAACGACCCATCGGCAATCACCACCGTCCAGTGATCGTCTAACACCCGTGTCGCAGGATGTCCGGCGATAATCATAGGTTCAATGGCGATGGTCATCCCCGGTTTCAGTAGCGCCGCTTTGGTGCTTTTCATGCGCTGGCGACGATTCGGGCTAGGCCACCAGCAGGGCACTTGGGGGTCTTCGTGCATCTTGTGCCCCACCCCATGTCCAGTATAACCCCGCACCACATTATAGCCGTTGCTTTCGGCGTAATGCTGAATGGCTTTGGCGACATGGCTGACATCGTGCCCGACCACCGAAGCGCGGATGGCTTCCATCAAGGCCGCCTCTGTGACATCTAGCAACTGTTGGGCTTCGGGGGTAATACTGCCAACACCATAGCTGTAGGCCGCATCTCCCACAAACCCCTGATAGATGCACCCCGTATCGAGCGAGACAATATCCCCCTCTTGCAAAATCCGATCTTTGCTGGGAATGCCATGTACCAACTCATCGTTAATGCTCACCGTCACACTGGCCGGAAACGGATGCTTGCTACCATAGGGATAACCCAAAAAGGCCGGAAACGCTTTGTGCTGCTCAAACACCCGCATCACAATTTTATCGAACTCCAACGTGTTCATGCCGGGTCGGATTTTTTCGCGCATCGCTTCGTGTGCCCGCGCGACAATCCGCCCTGCTTCACGCATCAGCCGAATTTCTGGCGCGGTCTTGGTCTGGATAGCCATGCTGCAACTGCCTACTGGATTACCGACATCACATCCGACGCCACTTTTTCAATGGGTTGGTCGGCATTGAATTCACGCACCAGACCTTTCGCTGCATAGTATTCGATCAGCGGCGCGGTTTCCGTAAAATACAAGTCAATGCGTTTTTCAACGGCCTCACGATAATCGTCGGCGCGTTGAATGAGTGGCTGCCCGTCCACATCGTCTATCCCATCGCGCTTGGGCGGATTGAAATAAATGTTGTAGACGCGCTGCTTGTCTTGGGAATAGCGGCGGCCTTCGCTGCGCTGGATCGCAGTTTCACGATCTAGTTTAAAGAGTGCTACGAAGGAGACCTTCTCGTGTTTTTCGGCCAACAGCTTATCCAAAAACTCCGCTTGGTCGCGGGTGCGTGGATAACCATCCAGAATGACGCCGTTTTGGGCATCGGGTTGCGAAAGCCGATCTCGCACAACCTCGTTGGTTACATCGTCTGGAACAAGATTGCCCCCGCGCATCAGGTCTTGCACGCGCCGCGCCAGAGGGGTATCTAACGTTTTCATGGCCCGAAACAGATCACCAGTTGAAACGTGGGGCAGGCCCAGCTTTTCTTTAAGAATTGCCGCCTGCGTCCCTTTTCCAGACCCTTGTACACCCATCATGATGATGTACATACCCATGTTTTACCAACCTTATCCTTAGCGCAGGAATCCGTCGTAATTACGCATCATCAACTGGGCTTCGAGTTGGCGCATGGTATCAATGACGACACCGACGACGATGATCAACCCAGATGGGCCGATGACGTTGGCGGCGTTTAAGCTCGTTGAACTTGCGGCTGAACCGATAACGACACTGTCCAAAATTTGGACTAGCGCTGGCAGAATTGCCACGGCACCGAGGAACAGTGCCCCGACAAAGGTGATGCGACGCACAACCGTTGTGATGTAGTCCTGAGTGCGTTTACCCGGACGCAGGCCCGGCACAAATCCACCATTCTTTTGCAGATTTTCCGCTAGATTTTGGTTCTGCACCATCACATCCGTATAGAAGTAGGTAAAACCCACCACCAAAATGAAATAGATGACCCAATAGGGCGTGCCGCGTGCATTGCCAAAATTCTCGGTCAGATAGTCTGAAACTGAGCCTGACGGGAAATAGCTGGCAACAATCGCCGGGAAGGTAATGATAGACTGCGCGAAGATCAGCGGAATCATACCCGCTGTGTTGACTTTGAGCGGAATATGGGTGCTTCCTCCACCATAAACTTTACGACCACGTACCCGCTTGCCATACTGGACAGGTATACGCCTTGTACCCTCTTGAATCAACACAATCACGACGACAGTGATGAAAACCAAGAGGATAAACAGAACTGCATTATAGAACCAGTTGTTTTGCAATAGGTTATAGAGAGATGAGGGGGCGCGGGAGACAATCCCGGAGAAAATGATAATCGAGATACCATTTCCAATGCCCTGCTCGCTGATGAGTTCACCCAGCCAAATCGCAAACATCGTCCCAGCGGTCATGGTTGCAATCACGGTAATGGTGAGCAGCGTATCGCTACCAAAACCGGGGAGTAAGTCACCAGTCCCTTCAATGAGCGATTCAAAGATATTGATTTGCCCAACCGACTGCAAGATCGCCATTGGGATAGCGAGATAGTAGGTGTAACGGGTGATTTTATCCTGACCACCGGGTTCGCGTGCGATACGTTCCAGCGCTGGGATAATCGGCACCAGCAGTTGCAAGATAATCGAAGCGGTGATATAGGGATACACCCCGTTGGCGATGATGCTGAAGTTAGAGACTGCCCCGCCGGAGAGCAGGTCTAACACGCCGAGGAAACCGCCCTCTTGATTATCAAAAAGGGCCTCTAACACGTCGCGGTCTACGCCGGGAACGCTGATATGCGCCGCAAATTGGTAGATGACCAGAATAAACAGCGTAAACAAAATTTTTCGCCGAATATCCGGCAGCCGAAAGGCATTTTGTAATGCTTCAAGCATGGTTTAAAAATCCTTGTCCTGTAAGACACTTCTTCAGAAACAGGTCCCGCAACGAGGGCCTAGCATACCGCATCATGCGACAGAGGGGCAGATGTTGAACCTGCCCCCTACCCTGTATGTTGAACTATTTCTTGGCCGCTTTTTCGGCACGCAGAGCTTCGACTTGTTCCTTCGGCAGCTTCTTCACGGTGGCGCGTGCCCCGGTCAGGAGCAGTTCCAGTGTTTCGGCTGTACCACCGGCCTTCTCGATTTTTTCCTTAGCGGATTTCGAGAAGCGATGGGCCTGTACGGTCAGCTTCTTGGTCAATTCCCCCTCGCCCAAAATGACGACAGGAGCATCGGCCTCACGCACAATCCGTTTTTCAGCCAGCGCTGCGGGGGTGACAACATCGCCCGCATTGAACACTGCTTCCAACACTTCCACATTGACTTCTTGATACTCAATGCGGAACACGTTGGTAAAGCCGCGCTTGAATGGCAGACGACGCACTAAGGGCAACTGACCCCCTTCAAAATAGGGACCTTTGACGCCGCCACTGCGAGCGCCTTGACCTTTGGTACCACGTCCGGCGGTTTTACCCTTACCAGCCGAGATACCACGCCCTACGCGGGTCTTTTTCTTGGTCGAACCCGGTGCGGGTTGCAGATCGTGTAATTTCATGACTACTTCTCCACCTCTTCCACCGTCACCAGATGCTCGACCTTGTGGATCATGCCACGCACGGCGAGATTATCGGGTTTTTCAACCGTCTGGTGCATTTTCCGCAGGCCCAATGCCGTGAGTGTACGCTTTTGACGCCACTGCGCGGTAATCGGGCTTTTAGTCATCGTAATTCGTAGAGTCTTGTTATTGTTCGACATTGCGCTTACGCTCCCAGAAAGGCCGCACTTCATTCGGGTCTTTGCCGCGCATCGCTGCCAGTGTCTGAACATCTTTCAATTGACGCAGGCATTCCATTGTCGCGTGGGCAATGTTCAAGCTGTTGTTGCTGCCCATGCTCTTGCTTAGGATGTCACGCACCCCGGCGGCTTCGAGCACAGCACGCACACCGCCACCTGCGATAACACCAGTACCGGGTGAGGCTGGCTTCAGCATGACCTCGGCACCTCCGTGCCCCGCCGTAATTTGATGAGGAATGGTTGTTCCAGACAGGGCTACCCGTTCCATATTGCGACGGGCGCGTTCTGTACCTTTGCGAATCGCATCGGGTACACTGCGGGCCTTGCCGATACCAATTCCCACGCGGCCTTTGCCATCCCCCACGATGACGACAGTGCGGAAGGCAAAATGACGCCCACCCTTGACCACTTTCGCCACGCGAGTGATGTCTATCACGCGCTCATCAAGTTCCTCACGGTCTTCCTCGCGGTCACGTCGGTCACGCCGTTGTTCACGATCCCGTTGTTCACGTTGTTCTTTTGCCATCGTTTTGCTCCTGAAAACCGCTTAGAACTTCAGGCCACCTTCACGAGCGCCATCGGCCAGTGCCTTGATGCGCCCATGATAGCGATACCCGCCACGATCAAATACGACTTGGGTAATCCCGGCTTTTTGCGCCCGTTCGGCCAGCGCCATGCCGACCAACTTGGCTGCTTCGCTCTTGGTTTTGCCTTCAACCTTCGCGGCGATTTCTTTATCAATCGTCGAAGCGGAAACCAATGTGTGGCCCGCTTCATCATTAATCACCTGTGCATAAATCCCCGTCAAGCTGCGATAGACATTGAGACGCGGGCGTTCGGCTGTGCCGTAAATTTTGGCCCGGACTCGTACCTGACGACGTTTACGCGATTCGTAACGAGATTTCTTTGCCATGTTTTCTCAGTTCCCTTGCCCGCGCAACTACTTCTTACCGCTCTTGCCGGCTTTACCAGCTTTGCGACGAATGGTTTCATCCGCATAGGCCACACCCTTGCCCAAATAGGGTTCTGGGGGACGCAGCCCGCGAATTTCCGAAGCGACCTGTCCGACTTCATCTTTACGGATGCCTCTGACAATCACGACCGTACCACGCGACTCCTGTGGCACTTCAAAGTTCAGGGTCGGGGTTGATTTGACGGTAATAGGGTGGGAGTATCCAAGATAGAAGGTCAGGTCTTTACCCGCTGCTTCAGCACGATAACCGGTACCCGTGATAATGAGTTTTTTCTCAAAGCCACTGGAAACACCGACCACCATGTTGTTCAACAGGGCGCGGGTTAGGCCATGTAGGGCACGATGATGACGCGCATCACTTGGACGCGCAACCGTCACATGCCCATCTTGTTGCTCAATGGTCAGGTCGGGGTTAAAGGTTTGTTTAAGTTCGCCCTTTGGCCCCTTTACCGTCACTTCATTCTTATTGATAGTGACTGTGACCCCTTTGGGAAGCGCGATGGGTTGTTTACCAATACGAGACACGTTGTTTTCCTCCGTCTATTCAGGAGAGTGCTCAGTACATTTGGCGGCAGGCCGCGACCACCGATCTCATGACCTCGATGTTGGTTCAATCCCTGTGCAGACCCACCTGCGGAGTGTCGCAGAGTTGTCCGGGCAGGGATTCAACCTTACCGAGCGGACGGCGGCCCGTAGCCTACCAAACGTAACAGAGCAACTCGCCTCCTACACCCTGACGACGTGCCTGTTGGTCGGTCATCACACCCTTATTGGTTGTGAGGATGGCGATGCCCATACCACTTAGCACCCATGGGATTTCGTCTTTGCCCACATAAATCCGGCGTCCGGGCGTGCTGATGCGACGCAGACCTGAAATAACAGGTTGGCGCTCACGACGTTTGCCATGATATTTGAGCATAATCTGAATCATCGGGGCTGGTTTTTCATCACCGACTGAATAGTCTTCGATGTAGCCCTCTTCTTTTAGCACCCGTGCAATCTCGATCTTGATCTTGGACAGGGGAATTTCGACTGTGCCCTGACCAACCATTAGACCGTTGCGAACGCGGGTGAGCATATCTGCTATTGGATCATTGTGCATTGATGTTCTCCTGCGTCTACCAGCTAGACTTCACCACACCCGGAATCTTGCCTTCCAAAGCAAGTTCACGGAAGTGAATGCGGCAAAGCCCAAAGCGGCGAATATAGCCACGCGGACGCCCACAAATCTTACCAGAATGTGGGTCAACATATTGGCAGCGGTTACGGACGCGGACTTTGTACTTACGCTTGGATTCGCGTGCGGTAACAGACTTTTTTGCCATGTTTCTGATTACCTCGTGTTGTCCTAATTTTCTTTGAATGGAAAGCCAATAAGTTTCAACAGACGACGGCCTTCTTCGTCGTTCCGTGCCGTAGTGACAATGGTGATTTCCAAACCACGCAGTTTGTCAATCTTGTCATATTCGATTTCGGGGAAGATCAACTGTTCACGCAGGCCGAGGGTATAGTTCCCACGCCCGTCAAAGCAGTCGGCGCTAATCCCACGAAAGTCACGGGTACGTGGCAGTGCAATATTCACCAAACGGTCAATCATTGCCCACATCCGTTCCCCACGCAGCGTCACCTTGACCCCAATCGAGCGCCCTTCACGCAGTTTGAAGGCAGCCACGCTTTTCTTGGCTTTGGTGATAATTGGTTTTTGGCCCGCGATCTTGGTGATGTCTTCAACGGCGGCGTCCAAAGCACGGGCATTATCCAATGCTTCACCGACCCCAACATTGATGACGACTTTGACCACTCGCGGCACCATCATCACATTGTCATATTTGAATTCTTCCAGCAAGGCCGGAACGACTTCATCACGATACTTATCGCGCATTCTGGTTGACATGCTTTACCTCTCCGCCTAGTCAATATCCGAGCTGCACTTGTGGCAGGTACGCACTTTGCGCCCTTCTTCCGTCATCCGGAAGCCGACGCGCGTGGGTTCGCCACATTGGGTGCAAACCAGCATCACTTTCGAGAGGTGAATCGGCGCTTCAAATTCAATGATGCCGGGGTTCACCTGTCGGCGGCCTGCTTGCTGTGGGCGCTGGTGCTTTTTGCGGATGTTGACTCGCTCAACAACCACTCGATCTTCTTTGGGCAGAACGCGCACGACCGCGCCACGTTTGCCTTTGTCTACTCCGCTGATGACCTCAACGGTATCACCTGATTTAATGCGTTGCATCTCTACTTATCCTCGCATCCTCGCTCGACTGGCTACCTGAATTACAGCGTCTCAGGGGCCAGCGACACAATTTTCATGAACCCACTCTCGCGCAGTTCACGGGCCACTGGGCCAAAGATGCGCGTGCCAAGCGGGTCACCACTGTCGTCATTCTTCAAAATCACGGCGGCATTGTCATCGAAACGGATGAAACTGCCATCTGGACGACGGTATTCTTTCGCCACTCGCACGATCACGGCTTTGACGATTTCACTCTTTTTGACAGCCCCTTGGGGAGCCGCTGACTTCACGGTGGCAACCACCATATCGCCAATGGAGCCGGTTTTGCGGTGCGAACCACCCATGATTCGGATGACGAGTAATTCGCGTGCGCCCGTGTTATCTGCTACTACGAGGCGTGACTCAGTTTGAATCATTTTGCACCTCATCCACACTTGGGGCCAGAACTTGATGATGTTCTAGCACTTTTTCAACCGCCCAACGTTTGTTCTTACTAATCGGGCGGGTTTCAACGAGTTGCACTACATCACCCACCTGAACCTGACCACTTTCATCATGGGCCATGTATTTTTGGGAGCTGCGCATAATTTTGCCATAGAGGGGGTGACGGCGAACGATGTCAATCCGCACTACGACAGTCTTTTGCATTTTATTGCTAATGACTGTCCCCTTGATGCGACGACGATTGTTTGTCATGAACTAGTTCTCCTTGCCCTCTTGCTGAACCAACTGTTGGGCCAGTTCCCGTTCGCGCAAGATGGTCTTATAACGTGCGATGTCGCGCTGCACCAGCTTGATCCGTTGGGGGTTTTCCAACTGACCTGTGCTGGCTTGGAATCGCAGGTTAAACATTTCCTGTTTGGCTTTATCAATTTCGTCCAAAATCTGGCTATCTGTCAGATCGCGGATTTCGCGTGATTTTGCCATCGCCTAGACCTCCTGCCCAGAAATCGGGTCGGTGCGCTTGACGAATTTCGTTTTGATGGGCAGCTTGAAGCCTGCCAAGCGCAGCGCTTCATAGGCGACTTCTTCTTCGATTCCCTGCATCTCAAACAAGATGCGACCGGGCTTGATGACTGCTACCCACTGATCTACCGAACCTTTACCCTTACCCATGCGGGTTTCGGCTGGTTTCTTGGTGACGGGCTTGTCTGGGAAAATACGAATCCAGACCTTACCACGACGTTTGATATGGCGCACGATGGTACGGCGACAGGCTTCGATCTGGCGGCTGGTAATCCATGCTGGTTCCAGCGCCATTAGGCCATAGTCCCCAAATGTCACCGTGTTGCCGCGTTGTGCGTTGCCGCGCATACGGCCACGCATCTGCTTACGGTACTTGACGCGCTTTGGCATTAACATCGTAAACTTGACTCCTCAGTCTTTCCACGTGTCATCCGCGCCGGACTAACTTGTATAGACCTCGGTGGCTTCGGTTCTGGGTTCTTCGTGCAATTTCTCGCCCTTATAAATCCAGACTTTCACCCCGATACGTCCATAGGTTGTCAGCGCTTCAGCAAATCCATAGTCGAGGTCGCTCCGCAGGGTATTGCGTGGCACGCGCCCTTCCACTAGCCATTCGCGGCGGGCCATTTCTGAACCCCCCAAACGACCAGCGACGGCGATACGAATCCCCTTAGCCCCTTGACGCATCGCCTGAACGATTGCCCGTTTCATAGCGCGGCTGTGGCTGATACGACGTTCCAACTGCCCCGCGATGTTTTCGGCAACCAGCTTGGCGTCCAAGTCCGGCTTGGTGACTTCCTCAACTTCGATTTTGACCTTTTTGCCTTCGCCAGCGATTGCTTCCAACCCCTGACGAATGATCTTAACGTTTTCGCCTTTACGACCAATCACGATACCGGGTTTGGCGGTAAACAGCGTCACTTGCACAGAATTGGGATAGCGTTCGATTTCCACTTTGGCAATTCCGGCCCGGTTCAGTTCTTTATCAACGAACTGACGGATACGGAAGTCCTCTTGCAGCAGATCAAGATAGCGCCGACCTTCTGCATACCAGCGGGCATCCCAGTCGCGGTTGAATTTCAGCCGCATTCCAATCGGGTTTACTTTACGCCCCATACATTGCTCCTAGTTCTCGTACTCGCGCAGTACCAGTTGTACATGCGCCGATTGCTTGACACGTGGCTTATAACGACCACGCGCCCCAGCCTTATAGCGCATCTGGCGCGGGCCTTCGTCGGCAGAAATCTCGGCGATAAACAAATCCGCCGGATTCATCTCGAAGTTGTTTTCCGCATTCGCCAGTGCCGATTTGATAATCTTCTGCAACATGGCGGCGGCTTTCTGTGGCATAAACTGCAAGGTTGTGACCGCTTCTTCTGCGTCCATGCCCCGCACCTGATCACACACGAGGCGCATCTTTTGGGCAGAGACGGGCAGGTAGCGGGCTTTGGCTTTAACATCCATCGTCATGAACTCCTCAAACCACCCTGCCGCTAGGCTTTCTTCTTAGCGTCAGGAACGTGACCCCGGAATGTGCGGGTCGGCGCGAATTCACCTAGTTTGTGACCCACCATATTTTCCGTGATGTAAATCGGCACATGATAGCGTCCATTGTGGATGCCAACGGTGTGACCGACCATCTGCGGGAAGATGGTGCTGGCACGACTCCAAGTGCGGACAACCTTCCCCTTCTCATTTCGCTCATTCATGCGCTCAATTTTCTTAAGCAGACTGGGCGAAATATAAGGGCCTTTTTTAAGCGATCTTGACATTGCGATCTCTCCAGTAAAACCAATTATCGCTCGAAGCGACGGCGGACAATGAACTGGTCGGTGCGCTTGTTGCGACGGGTGCGAACGCCCAACGCAGGCTTGCCCCAAGGTGTCTTGGGTGCAGACATACCGATACCGCTACGGCCTTCACCACCACCATGCGGGTGGCTGTGAGGGTCCATCGCAATACCACGCACCCCGGGCCGCCAACCCATCCAGCGTTTGCGTCCTGCCTTACCGATCTTGACATTGCCATGATCGGTATTGCCGACCTGACCAATCGTCGCCATACATTCTTCGTGTACCATCCGGACTTCGCCGCTTGGTAAACGCAGTAGGGAATATTGGCCTTCTTTACCCAACACTTGGGCGCTGGTACCGGCTGCACGTGCCATCTGACCACCCTTGCCGGGTTGCAGTTCGATGTTGTGAACCACCGTACCCACCGGGATATTCTTCAGGGGCACAGCATTTCCAACGCGCAGTTCGGCATTGGGGCCATTCATCACGATGTCCCCCACCTGTAAATCTAGCGGGGCGATGATGTAGGCTTTGTCACCATCAGCATATTCAATCTTGGCGATACGGGCGGAGCGATTGGGGTCATATTCAAGGGATACGACCTTTCCGGCGACATCGAACTTATCACGTTTGAAGTCTATGATGCGATATTTGCGTTTGTGACCACCCCCCTGATGACGCACGGTGACACGCCCAGTATGGTTGCGGCCAGCCTTGCGATGCAGGTGGGTTGTCAAGCCTTTTTCGGGCTTGGTTTTGGTCAGTTCTTCAAAGGTGAAGCCCGTCATCCCCCGGCGACCCGCCGAAGTTGGTTTGTAGGCTTTCAGTGGCATTTTTCTTCTACCTCAGTTCCTTCTTGTGTCCCAGCATTATGTTCCGTGAGGTTCGGTTCTCTGCTGGACACCAAATCCTTTTTTTGAACGACTTCCGAAAAACTATAAGCCGAACAGGTTAATGCTCTGGCCGGGGGCAATCTGGACGATTGCTTTTTTCCATGCTTGCTTGCGCGTATACATCTTGCGCCCGCGCCGACCCCTCTTCAACGGAATCACCATCGTGTTGATACGTAGAACGTCCACATCGAAGATAATTTCAACCGCCTCTTTGATTTGAATCTTGTTGGCGTTGAGGGCAACCTCGAATGTGTATTGATTCAACTCGTCCATCACGATGTTTGATTTCTCGCTGACGATGGGGCGGAGAATGACATCATACTTGTCTAGTGCTTTGGTCATGATTTATGCTCTTCCCATTACTCTGCTTGATTCTTGCCGAGCCAAGCATTGAGGACTTCCAATGCACCCAGTGGGATAATCAGCCGATCATGCGAAAGCAGATCACGGATATTTAGGTACATAGCCCTCAGCGTCATGGCGTTGTCAAGGTTACGGGTCGCGTTTTCGATTGGCTCATTACGATCCGCCAGCAGAATCACCGCAGTAGAATCTCCAACCAATTGGCTCAACACCTGCTTGACTTCTTTGGTCTTGCCTTCCGAAACAGTGAAATCATCCACTACCACAATCTGACCGTCTTTCGCCAGTGCAGACAGAGCACTTCGCAAAGCCTCGCGGCGCATCTTTTTGGGCATGTCTTTTTCATAGCTGCGCGGTTGCGGGCCATGTGCCTTACCACCACCGACGAAAATCGGGGCGTTGCGAGACCCGTGACGTGCGCGGCCCGTACCCTTTTGACGGAACCACTTCGCTTTGGTGCGATCAACATCGCTGCGGGTTTTGGTCGCGTGCGTCCCTTGACGTGCGTTCGCCATTTGGCGCACATACGCTTGGTGCATCAGACCCACGTTGACTTCTACTTCAAAAATGTCCGGGGACAGGGTGACTTTTGAGACTTCCTGACCCGACATGTTCCGAACTGGAACTTCCATCTTCTTCACTCCTCGCCCTTCAAGCCGCTAACTATTTGCCGTTTTTGCGGCTCGTATGAGCTTCTTTGATAATGACGATGCCGCCTTTTGCGCCGGGAACAGACCCGCGTACCGCCAGCAGGTTGCGCGAGGCGTCTACGACTTCCACCGTCAAATTCTTCACGGTCACACGTTCGCTGCCCATATGACCCGCCATGCGTGTCCCTTTATAGACGCGGCCCGGCGTTGTACCAGAGCCAATTGAACCGGGGGCGCGTTCGCGGTCAGATTGCCCGTGTGTTTTCTTCTGGCGATTAAAATGATGACGTTTAATCGTACCAGCGAACCCACGACCTTTGCTAATTCCGACCACATCTACGACATCGCCGCGTTCAAATACATCACAGAGGACAGTGCCGCCTTCTTGAACATCCACCGTTTGCCCGTTTTTGACACGGAACTCGCGCAGAACGCGCACGTCGGGAATGTTGGCACTTGCAACGGCTTCACGCCGCAGATGGCCTTGAGCGGGTTTAGTCAACCGCGAGGTGTTGTTGCGCCGGGATTTCACCTCATCAAATCCCAATTGAATGGCCGTATAGCCATCGCGCTCCAGCGTGCGAATCTGGGTGACATAGCATGGGCCTGCTTCGATGACCGTGACCGGGATTGCCGTTCCCTGATCGTCGAAAACTTGCGTCATGCCGACTTTTCTACCGATGATTCCCTTCATGTCTCTTGCCTCCAAGGGACTGTAGGCGTGCTGCTCGTCTGAACGTGCTTGGGCAGCCGCGTCCCATCATCCCTACTGCCGTATTTCCGAAATTGCCCCGAACCTTGCCGGGAGATTAAATCTTGATCTCAATATCTACCCCGGCAGGCAGATTGAGGCGCATGAGCGTGTCAATCGTCTTTGCGTCCGGGTCGAGCACGTCAATAAGTCTCTTGTGAGTTCTTATTTCAAAATGCTCTTGCGAGTCCTTGTCGATAAACGACGAGCGACGTACCGTAAAACGTTCGAGTTTGGTCGGCAGTGGAACTGGCCCGACCACCCGCGCTCCTGTGCGTTCTGCCGTTTCGACAATACGCCGGGCAGATTGATCAAGTACCCGGTGGTCATAGGCTTTTAGCCGGATGCGGATTTTGTTTTTTGCTTTGTTTGTCATACCTTCAGCCTTATTTAATTATCCGCAGAGGAGGTTTTTCACTCCTCCTCCGCAGAATGTTTCCCGAAATCGGGTTATTCAATAATTTCGGTGATGACACCGGCACCGACGGTGAGGCCACCTTCACGGATGGCGAATTTCGAGCCTTGTTCAAGGGCAATCGGCTTTTCCAGCTTGACAATCAGGTTGACATTGTCACCGGGCAGCACCATCTCGACCCCGGCAGGCAGCGTGATCTCACCGGTCACGTCTACTGTGCGAATGTAGAACTGCGGACGATAGCCGGGGAAGAAGGCTTTGTGACGTCCGCCTTCGTCCTTGCGCAGCACATACACTTCACTCTTGAAGGTCGTGTGGGGG